>CALALQ010000087.1 GCA_937925595.1 uncultured Demequina sp.
GAACTCCCACCGCCGTCGCTGCACGACACCTCCCGCTGGCTCCAACGCCAGCCACCGGTGGCTCGTGCTGAAACACCACCACACGACAAGACGAGTAACCGCCCACACCTTCCGCATCCCCACGACCACCCGCACACGACGACACACCCACAAGCGCTAGGAGCGATCACAACATGAGCAAAAACAATCTCCGCTACATCCAGGTCGGCACCGAAGTGAAACTCGACGACGGGATCTACCTGCTGCTCGAAGCGTTCGACGGGAAGTACAAGTTCCGCAACCAGACGACCGGTGCCCACCACGTCATCTTCCACACCGACCTGCCCGGCCGGCTCGCCGACGTACCAACCCTGAAGCTCGAACAAGCAGTCCCCATCCGAGACGACGTCCGCATCACCAAGGACATGACATTCCTCGCCACGCACCTCCAAGAAGTGATCGACGGCACCCCGATCACGCCGGGCGGCACCATCCGCGCCGAGTACGACCCTGCGAAGACCTCACTGTCCGCTCGGATCCAGACCAAAGCCGACGACCTCACCGACGTCGGGCTCACCGGATACTCGTACAGCTCCCTGAAGCGAAAGCTGAAGAGCTTTCGTGAGTTCGGCATCCTGGGCCTCGCTGACCGACGCGAAGGGCGCAATGAACTGCCGCTCGCCCGACTCGACGACCGCATCAAGGACACACTCGCCCTCGTCATGGCGCGTGAAACGAACCGGTCCACCGGCACCCTCACCCGGCTGCAGGAGGAGCTCCATGCCGAGCTGCTGAAACGGTACCCCGGCGAGGATCTGAAAAAGCCGCACCTGAACTCGCTCCGCCGATACGTCAACATCCTCGACAGGGGACGCAAGACGCTGGGATCCGCGAAAACGCGCCAGTCGAAAGCAACGGCCCCAGACCACGCTCAAAACCCTCGACCAGCCCTGCTACCCGGCGTAGAGATGCAGGTCGATGCCACGCTCATGGACATCCACATCGTCATCAACGGGGAAGTCAAACGGCCAACGCTGGTCACCCTGGTGGACAAGGCAACGCGCTGTGTCGTCGCATTCACAATCACCGATACACCCAAGAGTGTCGACCACGCGTTTCTCCTTGCACAGACGCTCGTTCCGCGCCCGCTTCGACCCAACTCCGAGTTCTTTGCACCGTTCGAGTACCCCGACATGCCGTGGGCTGAACTGCTCGACGACGACGCCCGCGCACAAGTGGACACAGCAAGGCCGTTCATCGTGCCGACCGGTCGAATCCTCACCGACAACGGTTCCGATTTCGTATCCCCTACCTTCCGAGCTGCGATGGCTGCGCTCGGGATGAGCCCGACCGAGGCGCAGATTGCCACCGGCTCAGACAAGGGACACGTGGAGCGGCTTTTCGGCACCGTCAACACCGGGCTGCTGCAGCACTACCCCGGGTACTGCGGACCGAGCGTGGACCGTCGGGGAACCGCGCCAGAGAAGGAGAAGGGCCTCCTCGACGTGTACACGCTCATCGAACTGTTCGATCGATGGCTCAACGTCTACCACCACACCCCTCATGAAGGACTGCGTGACCCGATGCATCCGCACATCAGACACAGCCCCGCATCGATCTACGCCGCGATGTTCGACGTCACCGGATTCGTGCCGGTTCCCCTCGGTGAAACGGACTACATCCAGCTGCTTCCTGACGCGAAACGGACGATTCAAGCGGACGGGATCGAGCTCGGGGGCCGCCAGTACGACTCCGCACGCCTCAACTCCATGCGGCTCCTCAAGAACAACGACGGGAGAGCTTTGAAGCACAAGGTGAAGTGGGACCCGCACAACCCCGGCGCGGTCTGGGTGCGTGACCTCGACACACGCGAGTGGATCACGTGCAAATGGATGGACCGCGACGCATTCATCAAACCCCACGCGAAGCAGATCCGCGAAGACGGCCTCGAATGGCTTGAGGCGTTCGGAAAAATCGCCGTGCCAACAGCGCGACAGCTGCTCGCCGCGAAACGCGCCGAACAGAAGGCCGAAGCCAAACTCGCGGCCAAGCGGCAACTTGCCCTACACAACCGCGAGAACGCCAAGTTCGACCTCGCAGAACTCACTCCGTCGAAGGACGCCGCGAAAAACGTCGTGACTGGACCCCACAGCGACGCCGAAGACGACGACGAATTCATCCCATTCGCTCCCCACACTCTCGACGAGGAATGACCATGACCAACACACTTCAGCTTGACGAAAAGTGCGACTTATACCAGATCCTGGCATTGCCAGATCCGGCTCCACCAATGAAGATGACGGTCGAGGAGTACGGCAGCCTCAGCCGCGAGCAGCGGCGGGCGTTCGATGAGCAGCGTCTCGACTGGCTCGCGACCGACCTACGGTTCAACACACCCAGCCGAATGCTCGTGAACAACGCGATGCGCTTCGCGAAGAATCGCAATCGAGGACGGGTGTCCGGGCGGTGGGGTGTCCTTGTCTCCGGCTCGTCTGGCATGGGCAAGACCACTTCCGCGATAGCGCTCATGCGAACCGAGTTCGCCCGTTTCGTCAGCGCGAACCCTGAATGGGAACGCGAAAGCCGGATCCCGATCGTCTACGTCGAAGTGCCAGCCGGCGCATCCGGGAAAGCAATGCTCGGCAGGTTCCTGCACTTCCTCGGCTACGACAACTACGACAGCTGGACCCTCGAAAAACGCACCCGGGTCGTGGTCGACACCCTCAAGCGAGCACGCACCGAACTCGTGATCGTCGACGAGTTCCACAACCTCGTAGCCCGGTCCGCCGGTCACCAGGAAACCGCGAACGTCCTCAAAGGACTCTCGAACATCGTCTCCGCCACATTCCTCTACAGCGGTATCAACATTCACCGGTCACGAGTCACGGCGGGAGAAACCGGGCAACAGATCACTACCCGCTTCCGGCCGGTCGAGATCGGCCGATTCACGCTCACCACGAAGGACGACCGCGACAACTGGAAGTCGCTGATCGCTTCGTTCGAACTGCAACTCTGCCTCTTAAAGCACACGCCGGGATCGCTGCCCAAGTTGCACGACTACTTGTATCGGCGGACGAACGGCGTGATCGGCTCGCTCGCCAACCTCATCCTCGGAGGCGCGCAAGAACTGATCTTGCGGCGGGACCCGGCGAACGAGACGCTCACTCAGGATTACCTCTCAACGATCGCGCTCGACCTCGAAGCTCAACGCCACGAGGACGGTGATTCCCTTGCGGCCTGAACTCAAACCGTTCCCTACGCGGGTGAAACTCGCTCACCTCGAACAGCCCGACAGCTACTTGAGACGGCTGTACACCGCGAACCAGTTCACTGAGCGCGAGCTTCGCAACGCGATTTCCCGCACGTCCATCGATACGGGGAACAGTCGAAGCGAAGCTGTGCATGATCTCGCCATCGCACGCGGCGGCCTGGATCGTGAGGCTTTCAACGTCACCCCATATACCCACGCGGACGGAACTAGCTGTGGCTGGTGCACTGTGGGGCTGAACGAGCGAATCGCCTGTAAACGCTGCACAAACCACGAAATTGCGAAGCAACGGCCGCACCTCGAGAACAACATCTGCATCAGGCACAAGATCTGGGTCGCTCCAGGAACCACCCACGCAACCCAACGGCGTGTCAGCCGCGAAGCTCTTTCCGCGGAACGACGGTTCCGGCGGATGCAACGGGCAGGTCAGATCGACCCCTACTACTTCATCGAAATGCTCGCCGCAGCCAGGCGATGGGAAGAAATAACCGGTCGCAAGGAAGGCGAGTCATACCCGGCGTTGATATCTTTTTACGCGACTGTTTTCACTCGCGATGGGCACCTGCGTTACCTAGACCCGTCGATGACGTATGCCGAACGATACGAGCACCTCACCAAATTGAGGCGCCGCTACTTCGCGCACAACGAAGCGGTCGTGGCAGACGCCGCATGGCTTCTGTTGCGTCCTGCGCAGCTCGCGGTATTCGGACGTCTCACCTTCGGCTACGTCGTCGACAACACATTCCCGCACGAGCTCGAGAACCGCGTCGACTACGCCGGGGCGCGTCGACCGCTCGAGCCGTTCGAAAGGTCCGTTCAACAAGTTCGCACATGCCACCCGGACCGCTGGTCGGACGTGAACCTGCGTCAGCTACACCACGGTCCGAAAGCTTTCGCAAAGACCGACGTCCGACGCTCCGTCCACAAAGCCGCCTACATCTGCGCAGCCGGCCACCGCCGCTCGACCTCACCGACGTCATTGGCCGCGACGCATTACAAGAGCGACGGATGTGGAATCTGCTCCAACCAGTCAGTACAACAAGAATGGAACGGCTCAGCCCGAACACATCCACGGTTCGATCGATTCTGGGCGACTGACCTGAACGACGTCAGCTACGCAGAAGTGCACGCACGTTCGAACCGCCGCAAATTCTTCTACCGGTGCGACCGCGGTCACGTCCGTGAATCAACACCGCAGAACTTCACGCGCAACCCAACATGTCAGACCTGCCGGTGGGGGTCGCTTGCTGCTATGCGCCCCGACCTCCTCAAAGAGTGGGACTGGCAGAAGAACACCGCCGACCCGTACTCAATCGCGCCGCATTCGCGAACGCGAGGGTGGTGGAAATGCGCGAAGCGGAACCATCCGGGATGGGAAGCCGCAGTAGCGAATCGGCTGAAAGGCGACGGCTGCCCAACCTGCTCGAACCGGAACATCATCCCATTCGTGAACGACTTCCTGACCGTGCAGCCCCACCTCGAAGTGGAATGGGCTCGCGATCTGAACTCTGTCGACCCCAGGACACTCCCGCCCGGGAAGGGCGACACCAAGTACTGGTGGCGGTGTCCGCGCCAACACCCCTATGAAGCGACGATTGCCACAAGGGTGCGCGGTACAGGATGTCCGTACTGCGCAAATACGCAGGTCTGGCCGGGCTTCAACGACCTTGCGACCAGGTTCGCGGACATCGTCGCCGAATTCGACGCTGCCAACAACACAGATCCAACGCAGGTGCTGCCCAGCAGCCACAGGTGGATCTGGACCTGCATCAGAGCGGGGCACACCTACGCCATTTCTGCTCACGCTCGACGTCGCGCCGGCGGATGCGCCCGCTGCCCGAAAGCTCACCGCCTCACCGCCGCCGACACCACCGCCCAAGCCCAGGACCGTGCCGCGCATGGATCACTCAGCCCAACCCACCCCTGACAGGAGCACCCCATGACCCTCATATCCATCACCTCCGCAGCCGCTTTCCACAACCCTGACCGCGCCCGCGTGCAGTCGGCGCGCCACCAGATCGCGCACGCCCTCGCATAAATCGCAAGCGGATACGGGTTTGTGAACATGTCCGCAGACCAGGCGTTCGTCCGAACCCTTGTTCCCGCTGATTCGTCCCGCGGCGCCATCGTGCTTGCCGGTCAGTGCGTCACGTCACCCTCCTCGAAACCGTCGAACAGTACGGCGGCCAGGTCATCGAACAGGTCATCGACCGGTGGACCGCGGTTGTCCAGCACGGCCTTGACCGGGGGACCGCATGACACCTCACGATCTGCTGCGCGGCGCGGGCGACCTACGCGACGGGCTTCGCGAGGCGTATAAGTTCGTGACGATCAATACGGCGCTCATCGACGAGCTCGCCGACCTGCTGCTTGCCGCCGAACCTGAATGGTGGGCCCAATTCGACCTCTAGACGCCCTCGCAGGCCGCCAACCCGTGTGGTACGGCTGTGACGAGCTGACCCGCAGCTCAACTCGTTGTTCGACCCGCTGGGCGACAAGCTTTACAACCTCGACATCATCGCCGAAGAACTCCGAGTCGACCGCGCCCGACGATGCAAGACCATCGCAGAAGTGAATTCCTGGGCGCCTCGTGATCGCCAAGCCCGATTCGACTCACGGCTGGCAGAGTGACGCCTGCGGTGTGAGTAGTGTGCGACGTCGCCTTACGGTGCAACGAAGCTATATCGTTGCCGCGCACCAGGGTCTGGAGCGCGGGGGCCGACTGGTCGTGCGGCACATTATCGACCGATGGGAGGTGTGCTGATCCGAGTCTGTGTCAGAAGCGCGGAGCTTCTCTCAGGTCGATCCAGGCGCCGGCGGTCGAACCGGTAACGTCGCCCAGGCAATGACGCGGAAACGGATCGCCCGCGGGCTGCCGTCAACCGTCTGCTGAAAGTCGAAAGTTCGCTGGCTCGCCGCTCGCTTCTGCGCCGCTGGCTGCCGGCTGGGCGACCGCTCTGCCCTTGTAAGGCTCAGGCGCCGGAGGCATATCCTTCTCCGGCTTGCCGGCCTGTTTCATCTCTCGGCGCTGCTCGACGATGCCGAGGTTCCGGATCGTCGCGTGCGGGGTCCTGTGGGCGGACCGCCACGCCGCTACGATTCGGCGAACGGTTTGGTACTCCTTCGCCAGCCATTCAGAGTCCTCGGTGAACGTGAGTTCGTAAACCACGCCCTTGAGCCTCTGTGCTACCTGCTTGTCCTCCTTCCGGCCTTTTACGATGAGCACATCAAGCGCAATGTCGAGGCGTGCGCGATCAGGATCCGCGGGCCGTGAGGCCGTTTGGTTCGCAAGCATCGACGCCGCGTAGTAGTCAGTGATATCTCGGAGGAACGTGCGATATTGCTGGCTGTAGTCATGCAACGCGGTCATCACATCGACAGCTGCATCGTCCATCGACGATCGGTACCGTTCTCCGCGTTCGCCACGGTACACAAACATGGCAGCGAAGGCCGCGATCAACGCGCCAGCCATGGTCGCGAGAAGCGTCGCCGTGAAGCTGTTCCAGTCGAAACCGCCTAGAGAATCAGCGATTCGATCAAGCTGGCAGGAGATCCGGTTCACGTCACAGTGCACGTCGGAACCCTACCGGGTGGCGAGACTCCGTCCGTGGCGTCAGACCTTGGTCCGGTTCCCGCAATCTCTGCACGATGCGTTCGTGTCGGTTAGACCCAGCCGCTTGTCTGAGAGGAGCTTGCCTCCGCAGGACGGGCACGGGGTTTCGATCGCCGCGACCATCGCCTATCCCTTCGGCGGGTGCGGATCGTTGCCGTAAGAATTCCGCTCGCCGATTTTCCCGTCGAGGTTGCGAATCGTGTGCTCGACGCCGCGATCCTTTGCCATCTGCCGGCCAACCGCCTGCTGCTCGGCCTTCGTGCCGCCCGCGTGAGCTGCTCGTGAGCTACCCTCGACCTTGCTCTTCCATACGCCGTCCTCGTTGTACGTGCTGATGTCGCCAGCTGCCATGGGGTCACCTTCAGTCGTGTCCAGTTGCCTCCGCATTGAGGCTTGTACAGCATGCCAGTGAAGGCCTGTGCGCGGCGCGGTGTGCCCCCTCAACTGGGGGAGCCGCACTCACCCACGGCGAGATCCTCAGGTTGTTCGATCATGCGCAAACGCGCGAGCTTCTATGCTCGCGAAATCGCAACCGCGGGCCTTTCTCGCGAGCGGCTTCGATTTCGCCAAAGACGGATCTGAAGTGAGAGGCCGCAGGGAGCGTTGCCGAGAGCGGATCGCCCCTCCTCGGAGTGCCTATCCGGGCCATTCGACCCGGGTCATGCTCCGACGGAGCTGCCCTGATCAGCAACCGGGCTGGAGTCCGCCGCGACGGCGAATAAAGCGGGAACGTCCGCTGGCGAGGGGATCGCATCCAAGAAAGCGACGAACGAGCTAGAGGCTGCTGAGTACGGCCTGCCAGCTGACTCCGGATTCGTGACGGATGGTGGGCGCAGCGACCGAGAGCTCATAGGCTCCTCTCGCAAACGTCAGCGTCGCATGCACACCGGAGGTGCCGCCTTGAATGACCCACGTGCCGTGGCCGCGCGGGGCGAGAACGAATCGCTTGCCGTTCACACCGAAGGAGATGGGGTCCCCACCGAAAAGAGGCAGGTTCGGGATCTCGGTGACTGACAGGTAATTCTGGGTCATTTCTGCAGCGTATCGCCAGCTGGCGGTGCCGGATAGAACAGCACCCCTGTGGGCGAGTCCTTCGACCAGGGCCGCCGCAACGGCGAGCAATGCCGCGCGCGGAGCTGCGGCGGGCGAACGCTCTTCTCATCGAATCGGTGCGGGTGTACGTCGGCGTGGGGTCCGCGGGAGCGCTTCGCGCGTAGTTCGACCAACTTTGGCTCAACTAGTTTGGTGCAGCGGCGAGTGAATGCGGTCAGGCGACCCCAGTGTTCGTGCGGGGTCACGTTTGAGGGTTTGGCTCACGTTCGGTGCGGTCTCTCACGCGCTGCGCCGGCGGCTAGTCGGCTTCGGGCCCGCTGGGCAGGTCGGGTGCGTCGGTGGCTTCGACCAGTTCGTGGCGGATGCGGCGCAGATCCTCCATGAGCGACCCGATGACGAGCCAGTGCTCGGACCTCGGCGGGGCGATCACGAGCGGTGAGGTGAGCGCGGGCACCGACGAGTCCGGGGGCGTGGGGTCCACGTCGGCGAGGTGCACCGCGAGGCGGACATCGTGGCCGGCACGCCGGAGTTGCTCGGCGATCGCGGGCACCGTCCGCTCGTCGGCGAGGGTCGGGTCGTAGTGGTCGAACACCGCGCGGGTCATCCCGATCACCTGAGTCACAATCGGACTGAGGCGGTCGTAGAGTGCGCGCAGCTCGCGGAGTTCGTCGCGGTGCGTCGAGCGTCGAGGGTTCAGCATGAGTGACTCTTCGCCCGTGGTGATCGAGGCGTTCGCGGCTCGGCGCATCGGCCGCATGAGCCTGGCCTCGAGCATCAGTTCCTGCAGTGAGGCGGGCGTCTGCGGCGTGGTGAGGGCCGTCGCGAGCCGGTCGAGTGACGCGGCGAGCTCACCGCCCAGGAGTGCCATGTCGCGCCGGGCCGGCGCGATCGCGACCGGCGGCACCACGAGGGCGTTCACGATGATCCCGATCACCGCGCCGATCAGGGTCTCGATGATGCGGTCGAGGGCGTAGTCCGGTGAGGTTGCGCCCAACGTGAGTACCAGCATCGCGCTGATCGCGACCTGGTTCGCGGTCCCCGGCGTCATCCGGAGTGACCAGGCGATCAGCATGGCCGCGACGATCGCGACGAGCACGACCCAGCTCGCGGTGCCGAGCAGGAGGGAGAGCCCGGTGGCCACGAGGACGCCGAGGACGACGCCGACGCTGCGTTCGATCGCCTTGCCGAACGACTGGTTGACGCTCGGCTGGACGACGAGCAGGGCCGCGATGGCGCCGAACACGGGCGCGGGCGTCGGGATCAGCCAGCTCGCGAGCAGCCAGGTGCCGACGGTGGCGACGGCCGCTTTCACCACCTGCAGCAGCGGCACGCGCCTCGCGGCGCGGAACGCTGAGGTGATCGCCATGCCCCAACGCTAGCCCGCGGCGGCGCCTCGCGCCCGTGGCGTGCGCCATATCGGTCGAGCATGCGAGGATCGGCACGTGGCCGACCGACTCATGCTGCTCGACACCGCCTCGCTCTACTTCCGGGCGTTCTACGGTGTGCCCGATTCGTTGAAGCGCGACGACGGAACGCCCGTCAACGCGGTACGCGGTCTGCTCGACATGATCGCGCGCCTGGTCACCGCATTCGAGCCGTCGCAGCTCATCGCCTGCTGGGACGACGACTGGCGTCCGGCATGGCGGGTCGCGCTCATCCCGAGCTACAAGGGGCACCGGGTCGAGCGCGAGGTCGCCGGCGGGCCCGACGTCGAGGAGACGCCCGCGGGGCTCGTGGCGCAGATCCCGCTGATCCGCGAGGTGCTCGGCCTGCTCGGCATCCCGATCGTCGGGGCCGCCGAGCACGAGGCCGACGACGTGATCGGCACACTGGCCACCGAGGCATCCGTGCCCGTCGATGTGGTGACCGGCGATCGTGACCTGTTCCAGCTCGTCGACGATGCCACCGGGGTGCGGGTCGTCTACACCGCGCGCGGCATGAGCAAACTCGAGCTCGTGACGGATGCGACGGTCGTCGGCAAGTACGGGGTGCTGCCGTCGCAGTATGCCGATTTCGCGGCGATGCGCGGCGACACCTCCGACGGATTGCCCGGGGTCGCCGGCATCGGCGAGAAGACCGCGGCCGGACTGCTCCAGGCGTTCGTCGATCTCGACGGCATCCGTGAGGCGGCGGTGTCCGGTGCGGCAGGCATGTCCGCCGGCGTGCGCGCGAAGCTCACCGCCGCGAGCGCGTACCTCGATGTCGCGCCGCGCGTCGTCGAGGTGGTGCGCACGCTCGAGCTGCCCGCCGTCGACGCGACCCTGACCCCGGTCGCCGACGCCGACCGTGCCCGGCTCGAGCAGCTCGCGACCGACTGGAACCTGGGCGGCTCGGTCGGTCGTGTGCTGACCGCGCTCGACTGACCGCGCTCGGCTGACCGCGCTCGGCTGGCCGCTACGGCTCGCTGAGCGGTCCGACCGGCGCCTCGACGGGCAGGTCCCAAGCGGCGGGCACCGGCCAGTCACCGACCATGAGGGCGATCCAGGCGTAGGCCATCACCGCGAGGGTGAGCGCACCCAGGAGAGCACCGACCAGACCGGCGACGGCGCTCCATCGCGCTGGGCCCTCTTGGCTTCGGATGCGGCGGCCCCCCGCGAGGCCGAACCAGACGGCGATCGCGCCGAACGCGGCCACCCACACGATGCCCCACGGCTGGGAGCCGAGCGGGGCAGCGAAGGCGAAGAGCAGCGAGGCGGTGCCGAGCGCGAGTCCGGTCCAGGCCATGAGCCCCGACCAGCCGGGGCCGTCGAGGGCGCCGCCGCCCCACACCGGAGGTTCACCGCTCATCACCACCTCCTTGCTGGCTCGAGCCTACGAGCCGCGCGTCCGCGAACTCAACCGTCTGCCCGCATCCCGCGCCC
>CALALQ010000088.1 GCA_937925595.1 uncultured Demequina sp.
GCTGCGGAGCGCGATGGTGAACGGGTCCGTTTCCGTGATCGCATCCAGCGCAGCCATCGTGGCCGCCACGTACCTTCCGTTCGCGTTCACCTCGTCCTGCTCGAGGTTGCGGACCTTCGAGATGCTGATGTGCCCGCGCGCGAGGGCGGCGCGTGCGTCATCGACCGCGTTCCACGCCTGCTGGACATCCCGGCGGGCGAACAGAGCGCTCATGACGACGGCGGGAGGGTTGCCTCGCATGAACCCGCGGCTGTCGATGTAACGGTTCAGGTAGACGGTGATGAAAGCCTGGGCGGCGTCAGCGAACTGGACACCGATCTCCATCTTCACCTTCTCGGAGCCGGCACGGCGAGGCACGGCCTGCATCTTCCGGAGAAGGGCTTCGGGGGTCGTCGGGATGTCGAGGATGGGAACCCACGTCTCCGTGTCGAGGATACGCTCGCCCGACTTCGAGTACCGGTAGGTGCGGATGACGTGGGACTTCGCGTCGTCTGCGAGGTTGCCGTCCTCGGACTGGCCCGCGAGCCACTGGGTGCGGTCGGCCATGTTGAGTTCGTGCGCCTCACGCAGTTCGTCCTCGTGGAGAGCGGAGGCGGGGAAGGAAGGGGCGGGGGCAGTTGCGGGCATTGCTGTTCCTTTGAGAGTGGTGGTTGCGCCGGTAGGCGCGGTCATGATGAACGTGTACGCGGCGGCATCAGAAACTCGTCACATCCCGCGCGTGAGCCCTTCGAAGACGATGGCGTCGAGGGCCTTGTGGACGGCTTCGAGCATCACGACGTGAGCGGCCTGCTCCGACTCGATGTGCGGGGTCAGGTATGCCCCGGCGGTGAGGGCGGAGCGGACGCCGGCGTCCGCGTCCAGCCATTGGGTCCGGGCACCGAGGGCGGAACGGCACCACAGTGGCGCGGCCCCGTCGGTGTGGGCGCGGTCGCGGATGACGGTCAGGAACGCGGTGACGTACATCGCCAGCTGGTGGAGGGCGTCCTTGTCCTGCTGGGTAGGCAGTGGGATGGAGCGCAGGCGCACGAACTCCGTCAGGGCGTCTTCGGGAGTGGCGGGAATGTCGATGACATGGCGGGCGAACCCTTCCCGGATGGTTTCAGCTACCTGGTGCGCACGCTGCAGCTCAGCTTCGGTGAGGTACGAGAGGGTGGTGAAGGTCGCGGCCATGGGGGAGGGTCTTTCAGGTTGGTGTTCCAGCGGTACTCCTCCTACATGCGCAGCTTGCGCGCTGTTCCCCGGTCACCGCCTGGCGGGCCCGGCCGGTGGGGCCAGGTCAGCGTCGGCAGCGACACCAGCGCAGGCTCCTCCCCAGCGGGCGCGATGAACATGGGCCGACGCCGATCCCCGGAGGTGATCAGGAGCTGGTTTCAGCCTGTGGCGGCGACCAGGACATCGAGGGTCTTCCCGACGAGCTCAGCGGTGGTCTCCGGACTGACCATGGTGCCGGAGGAGACGACCCAGTAGCCGGAGTCGAACCCTTGCGCGAAGCCCCACCCGATGCCGTCGTCCCAGACGCGGGAGTAGATGGACCGGTTGTGCCCGTGCTGGGCGGTGTAGACGCTCGACGAGGACAGTGCAGTGTCCAGTTCGGTTTCCGCTTCGGGGGTGATCGTGAGAATGGTGACGTGGAACCCGCCGTCGGAGTACGGGATCCCCCACCCGCATCTGCGCAGCACCGACGCGGTCTCGAACGCCTTCTTCGCGACAGGGCCCGGGAGCCCGTTCGCGGTGAACGGGCCCGTGCCTGTCATCTCCTCAATCCGGTCATCGAGGCGTTCTTGCAGCCACGCGACAGGCAGAAGCTGCTCGCATTCGGGTGCGGATGTGGGAAGCGCGGGTGCCGTCTCGGTCGGCGCCGGGGTCGGTGACGTCTCGACAGTCGGGGTGGGCTCCGGGGTGTGGGTGGAGCCGACTACCAGCGGCTGTGTCGGTGCTGGTTCGGCCGCTGGCGGCTGAGCCGAAGAGCACCCTGTGAACAGGAGCGCGCCAGACAGTGCGAGGGCGGCGAAGCGCACAGGTCGAGTCATGGGGTGATCGTATCGGTGGGGTCCGTCACCGGTCGCCGTTGACGATGCCGCCGAAGCTGCCACCAAGGTAGCTGTCGTCGTACTCACGGTTGATGGTGTCGGAGAACCCCGACTTCATGTCCTGGATGGCGGAGCCGACCTGGAACGCAGTGAGTCCGGAGAACACGATGGCAGCCGCGACGGCCAGACCGATCAGGGCGGTCAGCACGCCGACGGAGCGCTTCTCCTTGATCGCGTCGAAGGTGCCCATCACGACAGCCCACAGGGCGTACAGGAGGATGACGCCGGCGACGACGACGATGGCGATACCCATAGGGGAAGACATGTCGAGCATGACCCCCTCTATGCGCGAGGCTCAGGTCAGACGTCGATACCGTGCTGTTTCAGCACCGGTGCCGGGTCGATGCGGACACCGTCCTCGTACACCTCGAAGTGCAGGTGGCAGCCTGTGGACGCACCTGTGGACCCGACGTACGCGATGACCTGCCCGGCTTTCACATGGTCGCCTTCGCTGACCTCATACCCGCCCGGTTTGATGTGCGCGTACCCGGTGATGATCCCGCCGCCGTGGTCGACTTTCACGTAGTTGCCCCACGACCCGGAGTACCCGGCGTGGATGACCTTCCCGGCCGCGGCCGCGTAGATGGGGGTGGAGCACCCGGCTGCGAAGTCGATGCCGCGGTGACCGGAGGAGGTGCAGCGCCCACCTCCACAGATGGAGGACCTGGGCCCGAACTCGGAGGTGACCTTCCCGTGCGCAGGGCGCGACCAACCCGCCTCGTTCACCTCTCCCCCAGCGGCGGTCCCCTCGGCCTTCGCGGCGGCACGCGCGGCGGCCTCAGCTTCCGCGCGCTCCCGGGCTTCCTGCTCGGCAGCGAGGCGACGGCGCTCCTCCACCCCGGCCTTGTACGAGGCGACCGTTGCCTGCGTCCGGTCGTGGAGGGCGGCGAGCTGCGCATCGAGGACGAGACGCTGGTCGGTCTTCCGGGTGACAGCGGCACGCGCTTCTGCCGCAGCGTGCTGCGCGGCGTCTGCCTTCTCCTCGGCGAGGCCCCGGAGCCGGTCCCGCTCGGCGCCGACGAGCTCGGCCTGGTCAGCGAGGTTCTGCGCGTTGTCACGCGCACCGGACGCGTCCGCGTGGACAGTCCGGCTGATGCGCGTCAGTCGCTCACGGGTGCCGAGGTCTTCAAGGATCCGGTCAGCGCCGGACTCAGTCGAGAAGAACAGGTCCAGGGCTGTGTCGTCCCCACCGAGCCGGTACTGTTGAACAGCGAGGCGCCCGGCAAGCTCCGCCGCCTCAGCCGCTTCACCGCGCGCCAGGTCGGCCTGCGACTGCAGCTCGTGCGCGCGGTCGGCGGCGTCCTCGAACTCCGATTGTGCGACCGCGTACTGCTCACCCGCCCGGTCTGCTTCGACCTGCTTCCGGTCTGCTTCTGCGTCGAGCTGCGCGATCACCGCTTCCACCCGCTTCACCTGCTCGGCCGCAGCACGCTCGTCAGAGCGGGCACGCTCCACGTCATCCCATGTCGGGTAGTCCCCCGCGCTCGCCGAGGCGGCCGTGAGGACACCGGCGGCCAGGGCGATAGCCGCGGCTATCGCGACGATGGTGCGGCGGTTCACGGGAGGTACAGGTCGGCGATGACGCCGTAATGGTCGGAGACGGTGAGTTCATGCCCGTCGTGGGTGAACGTCTCCGTCGCGAACCGGCTGGCTGCCAGCGGGTCGCCGGCGTGCCCGTAGCTCCACTCGTGGACCAGCAGGTAGTCGTACCGCTGGCGCGGGTGACGAGACGGCAGGTAAGGGGTGTCCACCCGCCCGACCTGCTCGATCTCCGAATACACGGTCGGTGCGATCGTCGCCCCGTCCGCGCCGGGCGCGGCCGCGTCCCACGCATCCAGCCACAGGGTGGACTGACCACCCACGACGTCGGCGCCGGTCAGATACCGGATGGGTGCGGTGTCCGGGGTCGTGTTCAGGTCACCGCCGTAGATGACGATGGGCCGCTGGTCCCGGTGCGGACGATACCCGCGCTCCGGGTCCGGGGACAGCGCATCGAACGTCGCGCGCGCAATCCGGTCCGCGAGGCGAGCTTCAGCGAGCCGAGCGCCGCCAGCGAACGACCCCCACGCACCGTGGTTGTTGATGGCCACGACACGGCGGCCGCCGATGACGCTCGCCGTGACGAGCATCCGTGAGTCCGCAGGGGTCACGTCCAGCTTCTCCAACGGGTGACGGGACAGCGTGACGTTCCCCGACGAGCGACCGGAGATGTGATGCTCGGCTGCGTGAGTGAGCCCGAGGCGCTCTCCGAGGAGGGCGGGGATGTTGACCTTCCCGGCCTTGCGGCGGAGCACCTCCTGCATCATCAGGATGTCCACGTTCTCCTTCTCGAGGAGCGTGGCGAGGTGCTCGACCCGCTCGCGGAGCGCGTACCTGTTCGCGAGCAGGTTCAGGGTCGCGACCCGAAGGAACGGGAGGGCGCTGATGTCGGTCACGCGCGCACCACCCGCTCGTCGCCGTCTCGCAGCCACCGCGCGGCGGTGGACAGGACGTGGCAGGCCCAGACGAAGTGGTAGGTGTAGTCCTCCACGTCGAGCTCGTACGGG
>CALALQ010000089.1 GCA_937925595.1 uncultured Demequina sp.
CGGCCAGCGCGGGCAAGACCCGCAAGCCAGCGGGGCCGACGAAGACCCACGAGGAACTGATGGCTGAGTACGACTAACATGAATACCAACACAACAAACTCACAAGACGAGCAGATCAGGGCTGCGGTAAACAGCAGCCACATCGCAAACCTGGTCGAGATAATCAACGACCTAGACTCGCAGATCGACGACCTAAACTTGCGGATCACACGCTGGAAGGAAGCGTCCGGCTGCTCTGATCCTGAAGACCTAAAACTGCGCAAGCAGGTTAAACTAAACCAAGAACTCGTCGACCTACGTCGTCGGGTGGGTATATACGAAGACATCCTGAACCAACTTGCTAATTGGCCTGATGGTGATGACTTCAGCGGTATGGATGAACCAGGAGCTGCACAAGCAGCACGTTCCGCACTGAACGAAGCGCGGAACGAATCGACCAGCAACGATTAACTAACGACGCCGACACCTCGGGCGCTGATGGGCCGCGTGCTCGTCAGCGCCCTTTGCTGTTTACGTCAAACAGCGTGGCAATCCCGCCACCTAGCAACTAACTCCCATACAACATGTCACACATGAAGTTCTCAAGCGCCAGTCTGTTCCCCCTGTCCGACCCGGACAGCGAAGCCAAGACCCTCGACGAGGCCCGCCGGGCATTGGTCACCGCCCACTCAGTTCTCGCCTGCACCGACGAGAAGACTGCCAAGTCCATGATCGACAACCTGATCGAGGTCGACACCGGGTTCGCCATGCGTGTCATCATGACCCGTGCGCTGGCAACCGCCTGCCCGGAACAATTCACCGAGTCCATGGAACGTTCCTTATTCGACCTGGGCCTCTTACTCCTGCGCCGGGCACCGTACTCCACCGACGCCAAGGTCTCCGCGGTGACGGACGTCCTCCTGCGTGACCGACCTGACTACAACACCTCAAAGTTCATCCAGTAAATCACATGGCCATCTACTGTGTAACCTTCGGTCAACGCTTCCGCCACGACCTTCACCCATTCTTCGGCAAGTGCCCACGCCTGCCGGAATCCTACGTCGAAGTCATCGCGGACGACTACGTCACCGCGGTCGACATGACCCAAGACCTCCTGTCTTACAACTACTCCATGGTCTACTCTCTCGATGACTTCCACGACGACCTATTCCCCTGCGGTCCCATCGGCGCGATCACCCGCGAGAACAACGCCCTAACCTACACCCCCAACACCACTTGGGCCGAGAAGTATGCATCACCAACCGATCCCGACTCCCATGAAGAACTTTAAGAGAGTGACCATCCTCGCTGTGGGCGTGTACCTCCTCCTCGCGGCGTTGTATGCACGTTGGGGGCGGCATGACATCTCCACCGGCTTTGCGTTGCTTGCGTTGGTGTGCCTCGCGGTACACTGGGCGGTGGCCCGGAAGACGGATGCACCGGTCGATATGCATGATGATGGGAGGTATTACTGATGAGTGCGCCATTACCGGGTGAGCACTATTGTGCAGCTCACCAAGGGAATCATTCCCATTATGACTCGCACAACTGCAAGGTGTGCCAGCTCCTGACACGGATCATAGAGCTGAATGATCGTATCGCCCAGCTCGGGGTTGAGAATGACCTCCTACGCAAGAAACTCCTTACCCCACGTACCATGACCCCCGAAGCCAAACGCATCGCGATCGCTAAGGCGTGTGGGTGGACTGCAATACAGGAATCCGACTACAAGCCTTTCGGAGAGGCTCAACTTGTCGGGTACAGTCCTAAAGGTGGTGAGAATCTACAGAACGTTCCCGACTACCTCAACGACCTGAACGCCATGCACGAAGCGGAGAATTACGCTCTTACCAAACTAGGTCTGGACGTTATTCCACAATTACGTAAAGTTGCAGGCGAACGTAATGGTTATTGTGCCACCGCCGAGCAGCGTGCCGAAGCGCTCCTGCATACCTTGGGTGAACAGGAGGACGGGTCATGACACCTACACCACCCGACGACGGCGGCCCGGCGTTCCCGGTGCCAGTTCTGGCTGACAAAGACGGAACCTTTATCAGCACCCATCAATGGGCTGGGTACATGGAATCCGGAGGCGGTGGTATGACCCTGCGTGATTGGTTCGCCGGGCAGGCACTGGCGGGACTGTGTTCCCGTAACCTCGGCCACACCCACGTGGACAATTGCCATGGTACGGCAGCGCGGGCATACGTCATCGCCGACGCCATGCTGGAGGCACGCAACCGCCCTCACCGCCCGTGAAGCTTGCCGCGCCTAATAGCATCCCATGCGAAGGGGAGGCGCTCACCTCCCCAGCCCGGAATAACGGTGAAGTGGCCGGGCACATTACCACATCACCAGGCGACGCAGCGCGGCCTTTAACTCGCGCAGCAAACTCACACATCACATGAAAGAGACCAACATCAACTCGCTCGGGTTCGAACTCAAGGCTCAGGTGCCGGATTCCGTTGAGGAATACGACAACCTGGCCAAGAAGCAGGGCGCGTGCTTGGAGTCCGCCGTCAACAACGTTCTGTACCGGTCCGTCCTCGCGGACTTCCGGGCGCAGTTCTGTGAAGCGGTGGAGAACAACACCGGCATCAAGCGTGCCACCGAGCCGACGGGTCGTAAGTCGAAGAATGAAGACGGCACCGAAGAAGACATCCTCCGTTTCACCGAAACCGAGGCCGTCTACTTCAAGCGCGTCTGCGCTGAGCTGGTGAGCAACGGCACCCACACCTCCGTGGAAGCCGCTGCCGCGTCCTTCGCGTCCCTCGCGCAGGGTATCATCTCCAACATCGTCTTCGACCCGTCCGAGCGGGAGCGTCAGCCGTCGCAGCCGAAGTCGGTTGCGAAGAAGTACCTCAACATCGCCCAGGAATGGGTGGATGCTGGCCAGACCGAGCGCCGTGTCGAACAGATGCGCGCCAAGCTGGGCGACACGTGGAAGGTCGAAGGCACGGTCGAGTCGCTGGCGCGAGCCATCGCCGAAGACCAGCGCCGCAAGGCCGCCGCGGTCAAGTCGGAGTACGACGTCTGACCCAACCCCGCAAGCTGAACCCCTTTCGGTCCAGCTTCAGCGGTCTCATCGGGGCCTTCTGACATCAGGAGGCCCCTCTTGAGACCACTAACGGTCTCGTTTCAACAACAACTAAGTCCATACACACATGAAGCCCTGCGAAGTTAAGTTCCCCCTGCCGACCCTGACCGACGCCGAGATGACCAAGGTCGTCGACGACGTGGTAGCCAGTAAGGTCATCCTCGACTCATTCATCCCCGACTACATCTTCCCGATGGTTGGTCGCAGCGCCTTCGGCGTTGACCACTTCCCGCAAGAAGCCCAGGAGTTCCTCGAAGACTCGCCGCCGACCAACAGCGATACCTTCCCGTTAGGTGCCGCGATGATCTACGTCGACTCCGTCGAGGAGTTCCTCACTGGTATGATCCCCGTTGCCAGCCCGGACAGCAACTGCGTCTTCCTGAACGGCCCTGACAACGTCCGTTTCCGTGATGCCCTCAAGGCCCGGCGTGACGCGGCTGTCGGCGCTGACGCCACCGACGAGGCCAAGCAGGAGTACTACAACACTCTCACCGGCCAACTGAGAAAGAACATCGAAGCCCGTAGAGCTGCCCTCACCGCGGCCACCGCCTAGTACCACCTCATCGAGGCCATGTCTCGTGGCCTCCATTGAGCTGGTTCGGGTTGCGTTTAGCCATGACACCCTTACCTCTCCGCCGGTGGTTTCAGTGACATGTTCCCACCGGCGTCATTCTTTCTCAACACTTGGGTGGGTTCGAATCCCACTTCTCGCTGACATACCGAGCGACAACCCGGTGGGTGGTGCCCACGGTGCGGGGAGCGCATCCCGCAGTATGTCACCCACTTTGGAGGAAGACCGGCCTAGCGCCCCGGACAACAGCGTGAGTTGTTGGTGTAAGCTGGTATCACGAAACCAAGCACGCCTCCACAGCTTTGCGGCACCTACGCCCGCAAACTCACAGCATGGGACACTCTGGATCGTCTGACCTTGGTTGGAAGCCTGTGCTGTGAGCCCACTTTCCCACCACCCGCATGGTAAAACTGCCCGAACGGAAACGGCATACATTCGGCATGTGTGTATGTATGGACGCGCAGAGCCTCGGGTGGTGGGACCACTTTCCCATGAAACAACGATTTGTCGGATTCCGTTACAGTACAAAACACGAGAACCCAGTCTACATCGACGTGGACAACATCATCGCGGTTGTATACCACGATGACGACCACAGTCTTGTCTACGTCCACAGCGTTCCAAATGCGTTCCTCATCCTCGGCACCCCCGATGACATCCTCGCCGCCATCGCAGCCGCGACCAAGGTCTGACCATGATCCTGACCGTCCTCCTCTGGTTCTACCTGGTCGTCAACGTCCTCGGCGCCGTCATTGCCCCCATCGCCACCGAACGCAAATACCGTGACCTCCTCGTCTTCTTCCACGTCCTCGGCGCTCTCATCGCAGCTGGTGCTCTCTACCTCCTCCATTCCTGACGCGCCCTTCGACCCCAGACGCGAGTTCGAAATCCTCGAACGCTGGACTCTCGAGCCACGGCCCATGGCGCTCGTTCACCTCTACATCGAAGCCAAACGCCGAGGCTGGACCGTCACCAAGCGTGACTCAATGCAATTCCACGAAACCCTCTGGCGCTTCATCCCACCACTTCCCCCACACCCATCGTCGAACCACCAACAGCCTGTAGGCTACACCGCTGGGACCGAAGGTTCCCTCAGGTCGACCGTGGGTGTGGGACCACTCTCCTCCATATGAACCATCCAAACCCAAGCGGGACTCCGCTACCTATCATCCACGACGACATCGGACCGTTCCTCAACATTCCCACCCCACCGGAATGGCCAATGTGTCCCCTGGTCCACAAGACCTTGATGCAGTTCTCCCAATACGAACGCGCCCTCGAGAACGCCCGTTCTCAACTGCGCCTCTGGATGTGCGACCCCATCATCTACTCCCACACCACCCGCTACGTCAACTACGCCACCTACTTCGTCTTCTCCGTCGGCGGTATTCCACCCCTCGTCGGCCTGACCTGGCCCCGAGACCTCGTCGAACTCGTCCTCGCTTTCACCATCCGTCACCGCGGCGAAACAACCATCCCCGACCTCCGTGCTGAGTGCAACATGTTCCCACACCTCAAGCCCGGCAGCGACTACTTCATCCACATCGGAGCCATCGACTTCCGCATCGAGTGCCAAGGCAAGGATGACCACTACTCCACCTTCTTCGAGCGGTGTGTATCGCTAGCTGATACATACTGGCCAGCCCATGACTGAATACGTCCACCCGCGTCTTCGTCTCTCGCAGGTTGAACGTTACGCTGGCTTTATACAGCAGGCACTGGACAACTGGCCACGGGAGACATACTTCGAGATTCCAGCGGGTATCTCACCAGTTACATTCGCGGCTCGTCTTCGGGATGCTGTCGCGTCATACCGGCGCTATCGCTGGCCTGGACTTAACATCGACGATGCTAAGTTCAACGCCATCGACGGCGCTTTTGTCGTTCGGGACCCGGACCCTACCGGCAAGGTCTATTGGGCGCACAAACTCCCACAAGGACGCACCGTTGCGGGTGCTGTGGGCTGCGAAGCTGTTGTGCGTCCTACCGCCAAGATGCCCAAGTCCCAACGGATCGCGGGGTCCTACGTCCACACCGAATCCCAATCCGCCCAGCTCGGGTCCAGTTCGTTGGTTATCGCTGACACCTCCCCATACACCACGGACGACTGGCTCACCATCGCCAAGCTGGTTGCCTTTGGCGTCCTCCGTATACCCATCGAGGTAATCGGCGAGCTGCCACAAGATTTGCAGGCGTTGCTCATGGACACCTACCCCGAGGTCGGTGTCGCGTTCAACTCCGCAACCCAACGAACCGTCATCCTCTAACTACCCGTCCCATGGGAGCATCCATACTCGAACCACTATTCCCTTATCGTCATCTTGACCAAGACCACCTCATCAGGGTTTCGGTCCGCGTGTGCCCGCGTGACAAACAGCGCGTGGCCTCTATCATCCCCGACCTGGGTATCCACACTCTCATCGTTCAAACCGTCTATTCCCAAATCTCCAAGTTCATCATCTCGAACAACCTGACCTACAATGACGCAGACCAACAACGACTCCTCGACTTCATCCGTGCCGCCGAGTTCTTCGACCAAGGTGCCGTTCGCGGACCAGCCCCTGTCGGCGCTTCTGGGACTATCCCTGGCGGACATGTCACCGGAGGAGCTACGCCAATATACGACGCACCTCCGAGCCATGCGAACAAACGCACCGACGCTGGAAAAAGCAATCGCAAAGGACGCGCCGAAAAAGGCGAAGGCATCCAAGTCCAAGGCGTCGAAAGACTCCGGCAAGTCAAAGGAGGCGCTTGTAAATGAATACGGCGACTGAACAAATCCGAGACTACGCCCCCGGCGAGCGTCTGCCCACCGGCGTCATCCCGATCCCACTCGTCGGTGGGGCGTTTATGATTGACAACTCGTCCACCGAGAAGATCATGACGTGCCACCGTGCGGCTGAGTATTACATCTCCCGCAAGCGTGAACTCAACAAACCACGCTCCGCGCTGGAGTTCGGTAAGATCATCCACCGCGCGCTGGAAACCCGCTACCGCGAAGCTGGCACCCACTTCGACGCCGATGCCCTGTACAAGTCCCTCGCAACCCTCCGCGCCGGCTTCGACTCGTGGTCCCCGGATGACCCGGAGGAGTTCCGCAACTACGACACCGGCATCAAGGTCCTGTCCAAGTACCACGACGACTTCCAGTTCGAGGACTTTGAGGTGTATCGCTTCCCGGACGGCCAGCCCGCTGTCGAATTTCCGTTCGCAATCCCATTCGGCACCGTGACCCTGTCCCACCCCGGCGCCTGGGTCCGTGACGAAAGCGGGCGGGTCTACTTCGACCCGAACCTCCAAGAAATCCCCGTCGTCATCAAAGGCAAGATCGACCTGATCTACCGGCGTGAGGGTGGTCTCTACGGCCTTGACCACAAGACCACCTCCATGATGGGACCACAATACTTCACCGAGTTCGAGCTGTCTTCCCAAGTCCACACCTACTCGTGGGCTATCGAGCGGCTGACCGGCCAGCTCCCTTCGGGCTACACCATCAACGGACTCGGCATCCGCAAACCAACCAAGACGGGCAAATCCCTGGAGTTCATCCGGCACACCATCCCGGTCTTCCCGGGGCTCGTACGCGAATGGGAGCAAGACACCCTGCACATCCTCGGCCAGTTCTTGGAACAGTGTGTCACCGGCTACACTCCCAAGATGACGAAATGGTGTGTTGCCAAGTACGGTATCTGCGAGTACAAAGGTGTCTGCGGTCTGCCCGACCCGGACCACCGGCTGCTGGCACTGTACTCCAACGAATACCGCGACGTCACCTGGGACCCGTTGAAGGAGTAATCCCATGAACCCACGTCCACCAGATTACGTCCTCAGGGTTAAAACCAAGGACGCCAATAACCGTGACAACACCCGGGCCGGGGCGGCTTGGAGGAACCCAGACCAGAGTATCACGATTCGGTTGAATCCCGCAATTAGCCTGAACTACACCGATAACTATCTTATTACACTATTCCCCAACAACGACCCAAAACCTGAATGAAATCCGCCGCCATCAAAAAAGAAGTCTTGCGTCGGTATAACGACCAGCGCCGGGCAATCAACCAAACACCCGCGTACGAGCTGTCACGCCAAGTACAGATCGTCATCGAGGTCCTCTGCGAGGAGTTCACGCGCGATCTCAAAAGGGCCGAACAGTCTCACCTCATCCACTACCACGATTAAATGAAATCCACCTCCTTCAAACCTGACGCATCCTGCGCCATCCTCCTCGTCGGCGAGCCAAAAACCGGCAAGACCAACCTCGCCTTCGCCTTCCCAAACCTCGGCATCATCGACTGCGACCTCAACCTCGCAGCCGCCGTCCGCCGTTGCCCCAGCAAAGTCTTCGACTACGAGCAGCCTGCCGTCCTTCCAGACGGCAAGGAACGCCCAGAGGTCGACCGCTGGAACTTCGTCGTCGAGAAGACCAAAGCCTATATCGCCGACCCGTCCATCCAGACGATCTTCGTTGACGGCCTGGGCGTCCTGTACGAAATGTGCATGGCCCATATCGTGCACCAAACCCGTCTCGCCGGCACCAACAAGACCGGCAAGATGGAAATCCAGAACTACGGCGACCTCGCACGCCTCATCCGTGGCTACGTCATGATGCTCCGTGCGTCCGGCAAGATCGTCCTGGTCTCCTCGCACCAAGCCGCCGAAAAGGACGAGGTCACCGGCGCCTTCCGTTACTACCTCAACGTTCCGGGTCAGACGAAAGAAAACCTCGGCGGACTCTTCACCGACGTATGGGCAACTGTCGCCACGCCAGGCATCGGCGGCAAGACCAAGTTCGCCATCCGTACCAAACCAACCGGCTACCACGTCTCCCTCGGGACGTCCTTCGCCCTCGACGCCGAGATCGACGTCACCGACAAGACACCAGACCAAATCTGGTCCCTCCTCTCCCCCAAGCTTGGTATCACCGCCAAGACCGTAACCCCGACCGCCGCCTGATATGATCCCACGTCCTATTACCATCCGCCCAGTCCTGAACGGCTATGTCGTCCAGGTCGGCTGTCAAGAAGTCGTCTTCGACAGCACTGACGCACTAATCAGCGGTCTGCGTCATTACCTCTCCGACCCCGAAGCGATCGAAAAGGACTACCGAGAGAACGCCTTGCACAAGGACCTCATCAACCGGCCCGCCGCACCCTGCCCAGACCACCCAGTCGGCGTAGCTGGCATCGACGCCAGATACCGCTAACGACCGCCGCCCGCCCGTAACGCACTTCCCGGGATAACTCCCGGGCCAACAAAAACCAATAGACCCAGTAGATAAACCACCACCACCATGTCCAACGACATCAACGACCTGCAGAACCTTGACCTCTCCACCGTTCCGACTGCACTGCCCGTCCTCGTCGACGGCCAGTACGAAGCGACGGTTGCTGACGCCAAGGTCGAGCCTAACTCGAAAGGTGACGGCAACAACTTCAACGTGAAGTTGACCCTGAACCTCCCGGCCAAGGGTGTCATCCAGACCCCGAATGGTCTCCAAGAGACACAACTCAACGCGGGCTTCCCCGTGTTTGACACCATCTCCATGAAGGAGACCCGCAAGGACGACGGCTCCCTGAAGTACGACCCGCGCATCAACCTGGCCAAGTTCCAGGAAGGCGTTCTCGGTACCAAGGGTGCCTTCTTCCCGCTGGAACAGTACATCGGTCGCCGCGTCTTGATCAAGACCAAGATCGAGAAGAACGCCGAGTACGGCGACCGCGCCCGCGTGGTCAAGTACACCTACGTCTCCTAACCGAGACGTACTTCAGCAGGTCGCATAGCACTGGCCGGTGTTGGGGACTAACCTCCTCGGCACCGGCCTTTTTAGTGTATGGATCCCACACCCGAACCCAACTTCCCTCTCCCACGTCGGATGCGCCTGTCCGAGGCGCCAGACGCCCTGCTCAGACAGGTCATCGAGAAGTCCGGCCGGAACGTCTTCGTCGTCATGAACAAAGCCGGCACCACCGTCCTCAAAGACCCAGGCATGGACATGCCTTACCACGTCCGCAATAAAAAGATCGCCGAGAAAGTCGCCCGTGAATCCGGCGGCGTCGCCGTCGACCTGGAAACCGCCATCAAACAACTGGAAGCCCACTACAAGTCCCGCGCCAACGACTAACCTCCGCCCAGCTTCACATGTCCTCCTATCCATTCCGCTACCCAGAACAAGCAGTCCTCGTCAACGTCTCCGAGATCGACGTATCCGGTCGGGTCCGTCAAATCTACCATGACATCGACGGCCTGGCCGAGTCCATCAAAACCAACGGCCTGATCCACCCACCCGTCATCAACTCCCACTTCAAGCTCATTGCCGGTGGTCGTCGCATGAAGGCCATGACCGAGGTCCTCAGCCTGACCCAAGTCCCCGTCATGTTCTTGGAGACCCTCGACGACGCCGACCTGGCACTCCTCGAAGCCGAAGAAAACGCCCGTCGCGAGGCCACCACCTGGCAGGAGGACGTCATGTCCATCGTCCAAGTCCACCGTCGCAAGACCGTCGCCAAGGCACTCAACGCCGAGCGCTGGACCCAGGAAATGACCGGTCGCCTCCTCAACCGCGGTCAAGCCTCTATCTCCACGGCACTAACCCTCGCCTCCTACATCGAGAAGCACGACAAGCAAATCATGGAGGCCCCGGACGCCAAGGCCGCCCTCCGCATCCTCGTCGAGCGCCGAGAGAACGAAGCCAACGCCGCTCTCGCCCGAGCCACCGTCCCATCCATGGCCGGGCTCATCAAACCCACCACCGACACCAAAGGCGGCAAGGACATCCTCGCCGAACTTCTCGCCCAGTCCTCATCATCCACCGATGACGACCTCTTCGAGAAGCCGGCCACGCCGTCGACCAGCAACAACTTCAAGCCGGCGGTCACCGGCATCGGCCTGCAAGCCGCGCGTCCGGTCGAACTTCCGGGTCAGGTCGTCGCGTCAACGCCGGAGATTACCATCCCACTCAGCGCGATGCTGCGTCAGGGCGACATGATGAACCTGGACACCTTCTTCGGCCCTAAATACTTCGACCATATCATCACCGACATCCCCTACGGGATCGACATGGGTAACCTCCAGCAGGCCAACACCGGCATGGACGTATCCAGCACCGCCGCGGAGCATGACGTAGACGCCAACATCGACCTCATGCAGCGTATGTTCCCGGTGTGGTATGCTGCCCTCAAGGACAACGGCTATGCGATCCTGTGGTGTGATGTCCAGCATTGGAATCTCCTCAGTGACTCCGCGACCGCCGCTGGTTTCAAGGTCCAACGCTGGCCGTTGATTTGGTACAAAACACACCAGTGTCTCAACCAAGCTGCCCAGTACAACTTCACCAAGAACTATGAAATCGCCATGGTCCTCCGGAAAGGTAACGCGACGCTTGTCCAACCGCAATCCTCGTCCGTGTGGTCCGGCTCCGGTCTCAACGAGAAAGACCAATTCGGCCACCCGTTCGCCAAGCCGGTCAAGCTCTGGCAGTGGATCTACGACGCTGTTGCTACGCGGGGTCAACGTGTTCTCGATCCCTTTATGGGGTCCGGGAGTGCTCTGGTGGCCGGCATCCAACGCGGTCTTCAGTGTCATGGCGTCGAACTTAACGAATCGCACTACCATCGTGCGGTTGTGAATGTCACCAACGCGTACCAAACCCTAACCCCGAATGTTAAGTTCGTATGAAACTCCTACGCTTGCACCGAGTGTTGAGGTTTCAGACCCACGTCACCGCCCACGTCGACCTGCGCGTCCGGTCCTTCTTGTTCTGGAAGCAAGACTGGCTTGACATAATTGCCATCAAGGCGACTGGTAAGGCTTGGTATCTTCCAGGTATCCATCTCACCGCCCGACTCCAACGCCAGCTCGACGCGGCCTTGAGTGACGTCATCGAGGAAGGTACCTTGACCGACCTGACGTACGATTTCCCCTCCCGTGTATCACATAAACCTGCCAGAGTTCCTACCAATGACTCAGACACCACGCCCGTTTCGGGTTCATGACGGCCTGACCGAATACATCATCATCGCCATCCCAGACGACGGCGACGACCTCACCCCGTCCTGGTCCATCGCTGACATCTTCCTCTTCCACCCAAAGCGGGTGCTCGGGGAACGTGTCTACCTCCACAACGTCCCGGACCACATCCGACGTGAAATCGAATCCATCATGTCGAACCCGCTGCTATGACCGGTAAACGAGTCCCCAACAAGTTTCCCAAGCATACCAACCCACGTTACCGCATTGCGGTCGTGGGTGAGGCGCCGGGTAAAGACGAGGAAATCGTCGGCGAACCTTTCGTTGGTTACTCCGGCCGTCTACTCCGCGGCACGCTGGGCCAGCTCAACGTGTCCCTGGACGAGTGTCTCGTCGCGAACGTGTGTCAATTCCGCCCTGACGGTAACGACATCAGCGACTTCGACTGGGACAGCCCGGAGTTCGAGGACGGGCGACAACTTCTCCAGTCCGACCTCCAAACCTTCCAGCCCAATGTCATTCTCTCCTTGGGTCGCACCCCGTTCAGGTTCTTCCGGCCTGACCTGTGCTACCCTCTCAAGAAGGGCTACGCCATACCTATCCAGGACTGGCGTGGCTCCATCTTGCACTGCCACAACAACTACAAGGTAGTCCCCACCTTCCACCCGGCATACATCCTACGCCAGCCGCGGGACATTTTGTACTTCCGGCAGGACATCCAGCGGTGCGTCCAGCAGGCCCACACGCCGGAGGTCCCCGTCATAACCCGAGACCTGGTCACTCGCCCCACCCTCACCCAGGTCATCGAGTTCATCGGGGACCTCCGGCTTAACCACACCCCAGCCTCCATCGACTTGGAAGGTTACCCCGACGACACCGGCATCACCATGTTCGGTATCGCACCCTCCCCCACCCGCTGTCTCGTCATCCCGTTCTGGATCAACGGGCGCCATTACTGGTCCGAAGACGAAGAGCCGATTGTCTGGAAGGTCCTCGCGGACTACATGGCCGACCCGAACTGCCCGAAGACCGCCCATTCCAACGCGTACGAAGTCTTCGTATCAGCCTGGCGTCATCGTATGCTCATCTGTAACCTCGACGACGACACCCGGTACATGTTCAAGGAACTCCACCCCGAGGCTGAATCCAACCTCGGTGTCGTCTCCTCCTTCTGCACCCTCGAACCCTACTACAAGGACGAGCGTACCTCCGGCAACACTGAGGTCAAACTCGTCTACAACGCTAAAGACTGCTGCGTAACCCAGGAGTCCAAAGCTGTTCTCCTTGACAGACTCCGCCAGCATCCCGCCTCGTATGACCACTATCGCTTCAACATCCGTATCAACCCAGCCATCAACTACCTCAACCTCCGTGGCTGCAAGTTCGACACCGACCGCGCGCAACAGCACATTCTTACCGAGACCGCAGCCCTTGCGGAGTTACAAAGTCAGATCGACGCGGCTCTCGTTGAACCCGCCCTCGCCGCCGGTGTCCTCACCCGCAAGCGTAAATCCGACCCGTGGTCCTTCAACGTCAAGTCGGCGGACCAGAAAAAATGGCTCCTCTACTCCCACTTCGGATTCAAGCCAGGTCGGCGCGGCGAAACGTCGGAAGAAGGTGAACTCCTTCGGCACTACGTCAAGTCCCGCCAGCCCATCCTCAAGACGGTCATCCAAGCGGTCCGCAAACGCACCCGCATATCGGATATTCAAAAACTGGTCCTTGACCCCGACGGACGAATCCGAACTTCATTGGACCTTGTCGGCACGGACACGTTCCGACTTGCTTCAAGGTCTGCGATGTCTATGCTCCCAGATTACAAGGCAGACGGTTCCCTCCGTGAATGGGTTAACACCGGCACGAATCTTCAAAATGTCACCAAAGAGCTGCGAGACTGCTTTATACCAGATTCTCCAGAATACGACTTCTGGCAGTTTGACCTTGCAGGAGCCGACGCTTGGACGGTTGCAGCTGACTTGGCAGCGTTGGGCTACCCGGCCATGCTTGAGGATTTACTTGCAGGTATCAAGCCTGCCAAAGTCCTCATGCTCCTGCTCGGTGAATACGAAGCAGGCCGGAATCCTGCACTTCTCAACGCCCTCCCTCGCGCGGACCTCAAGCGCCTTACTAAAGAGCTTGTCATCCCCGAAGGGCGCGACGCCCAAGGACGACCTGGCGACTGGAAGTATCTAGTCTGCAAGAAGGCCCAGCATGGCACCAACTACGACGGCTCTTCTGCAACAGTGGCTGAACTCGTGTTCGAAGACTCTGACGGACTGGTTGACCTCACTGCAAGTGAGGCCTCAATCTACCAGCAGCTCTATAAGCTCCGTTATAAACCTGAGAAACGGATCGACTGGATCCGTAGTGAGCTTCGAGATAAGGGCTACCTGGTTACCGCCGCTGGAGTCCGACGCAAGTTCAACGGCATCCGGAACCCTCGAGACCCAGAAGACTCCGTCGTCCGAGAAGCCGCCGCGTTCGAGCCCCAGTGTAACACCACCTACGCAACTAACCGAGCATTGGAGCGGTTGTGGTACGATCCGGCTAACCGCCAATCTACCGGATGGCTCCACGTTGAACCTCTACTACAAATCCACGACGCCCTTGCCGGACAGTATCACTCCGCCGCCCGTGCTTGGGCACATGAAAAGCTTCGTTCTTACTTCAACAACCCGATGATGATTCACGGGATTCCGGTCACCATCCCCGCCGACGGCGGCTGGGGTGAGAACTGGAAGAATACCAAACACGAACTACTGTAACATGCACACCATCCTAAACAACACCCGCGAGTTCATGGACAAGTTCGGACAGACCGTCCGCAACCGTCCTACCGATACACTCCCGACCTCCGAAGTCCTTCTGCGTGTCTGTCTGATCGCTGAGGAACTCCGCGAGCTGGCGGTAGCGGCTGGGTTAAAGTTCGACTTCCGCGTCTCATCCACCGCCGGGATTACCAGCCAGGTCAACCTCCCTGACGTCCTCGACGGCCTAACCGACCTCACCTACGTCGTCGCCGGCGCTTATCACACCTTCGGCCTGGCCCACCTTGGTCCAGTCGCCTTCACCGAGACCCACCTCTCAAACATGTCCAAGGTCTGGCCCGACGGCACCGTCCGCCGGCGCCCCGACGGCAAGATACTCAAGCCCGACACCTTCACCCCAGTCAACTACGCTGCCCTCATCGACTCCGACCTCCCGCGCAACCCGTTCAACCCTGACGCCAAGTGATCTACCTAGCTTCACCTTACACCCACCCGGACATTCATATTCGCATATACCGCTACCAGCGGATGCTGCAAATTGTCGCCGACGAAACCAAGCGCGGCGAGCTGGTCTACTCCCCGATCGTCCACTACCACCAGGTCGCCCTCAACCATGACCTACCCACCGACTTCGAGTTCTGGCGTGACCTGAACTTCCAGATGATCGCCTTGTGCACCCGTCTCAAAGTCGTCCGCCTACCGGGCTGGAAAGAATCCAAGGGCGTCCGCGAGGAAGAAGCCTACGCCATCTCGATCTACAAACCCGTCTCCCATATCCACGTCTGATGTCTTTCCTGAAATACTACCGTGAATATACAAGTGGTACTGAGGCACACCCCACCTACCACACCTTTAGCGCGCTCGTTGCCTTGTCATCTATTGTTTCACGTCGAGTGTGGACTGACATGGGGCACTTCCAAGTATATCCGAATCTATACGTCGTTTTGGTTGGACCGCCAGGTAACCGCAAGACTTCAGCTATGTCTCCTGCGAAGAACCTACTCAAGGAACTTCGCCAGTTCGCACCATGGCTGGCCTACTCCGCCGATTGTCTAACCAAAGAAAAGCTCGTCCTCGACATGAAGGACCGCGAGACCGCCATCGCGGACCTCCCGGAGGAGTTCGCCAACCGGAAAATCTACTCCCCGTTCGTCGTCATGGTCACCGAACTCTCCGAGTTCCTCCAAGCTGGCGGTGTGGGTATGATTAACTTCCTCACCACCATCTATGACCAAGACTTCTACGAAATCCGCACCAAGAACAAAGGCGACACGATCGTCAACGGCCCGTATCTTACTCTGCTCGCCTGTACCACCCCAGACTGGATCACGACATACCTTCGTTCTGACGTTATATCTGGAGGATTCTCACGTCGGGCTATATTCGTTCTTGAAACAGGTAAATCCGGACGAATTCCGTTTCCCACCATTACACCTGCAATGGCGGAAGCGTGGCAACACCTTGTCGCTTACGCTAAGACCCTCCTCAACGTCCGTGGCCCGTTCACCTGGGACCCGGAAGCGAAAGCGTGGTTCGAGCACTGGTACATAACCCTCCAGATGCCGAATGACCCGATGATCGTCGGTTACTACGAGACCAAGCACATGCAACTCATCAAGGTCGCGATGCTGGTCTCCCTGTCCGAGTCCACCGACATGGTCCTCCGCAAGGAACACTTCCTGTTCGGCCTCGAGCTTCTGGGTCTCGCCGAATCCAACCTCTCCCGGGTCTTCGCCGGCATCGGCCGTAACGAACTCAACGCCGTGGCCAACAAGGCCGTCGAACTCCTGAACATGGCACCCGAAGTCCGTGACGCCAACGGCGCCATCTACCGTGGCCTCCCCGAACGGCGCTTCCTAGCCATGATGTTCAACCAAGCAAACCAAATGGACATGAACCAAGTCATCCAACACCTCATCGACTCCGGCAAGGCGGTGCGCCTGACGCAATCCGTCGGCTCCCGAACCATCACCTACATCTGCCTCGCGCCGGTGGACCTCACATGAAGACCGACCGACAAACCTACCGAGACTCAACCCGCGCCGCTGCACTCGCCGCTGGCTGTGACCTGTGCCAGCTCAAATACGACGGCTGGTGGTCCCGCATCGAAATTATGAACGGCTGGGTACGGTTCTACTCCCGTACCAACCGCAAGTTCAAGGAGTTCTGTTTCGCCGACGACTCCCTCCAGACCATCCTCATCGGCGAGCACATGCAAGGTACCGAATGGGCATGTGACCCCACCCGCGAGGGCAAGACCTACCTCTTCGACATCTGGCGGTACGACGGCGCGGCGCTGTACGACCAGCCCTACTCCCTCCGCTACCGCTTCCTGAAACTCGTCATGGCGCGTCTCCCTGACACCTTCGCGCTGGTCCAAAACTTCCCCATGTCCGAAGCCGACGCGCTCTGGACCGGGCAGGTCGAAACCGGCGCCTTCGAGGGCCTCGTCTACCGCCGCAAGGACTCCCACGTCGACGCCCCGCTCTTCCGCGAGAAGAACACTTACACAACCGAACTTCAGGTCATCGGTTTCGTCGAAGGCATGGGCCAACACACCGGTCGCCTCGGCGCCATCATCGGTCGCACCCGCGAAGGTGTCGAGGTCCGTGTCGGCGGTGGCTTCACCGCCCAAGACCGCGAGGAAATCTGGTTCCTCAAAGACCGCCTCATGGGCAAGTGGTTCGAAGTCGAATCCCGTGGCAAGTTCGAATCCGGCTCCCTCCGCCACCCGAACTTCGTCCGCTGGCGCCGAGACCTAGACACATGAAAACCATCATCGCCGGGTCCCGCACCATCCACGACTACGACCTCGTCTCCCGAGTCATAGCCGACTCCGACTTCACCATTACCGAGGTCTTCTGCGGCCAAGCTGGCGGCGTAGACCTCCTGGGTTGCCGCTGGGCACGCGAACACAACATCCCTGTCAAGTTCTTCCCCGCCGACTGGAAGCAATACGGCAAAGTCGCCGGCTTCCTGCGTAACCACGAAATGGCAGCTTTCGCACACCAGCTCATCCTCGTCTGGGACGGTTCCTCCCCCGGCTCCGCCCACATGTTAAAAATGGCACGCCAATGCGGGCTGCGAGTCTATGCCCACAGCCCGCACCGCGTCGACCACTACGACCTATCAGACGAACTCCGCACCCTTCTGCTCAAGTCAGCATCGCCGGCCGATACACACCATGCCTAAAGCCCCATCATCGAGACCATACGAAGTGCTAGGGACCGTGACATCCCGGATGCGACGAGCTGGTCCACCACCGCTGCTTGAGCGAGTTCAGCTCCTGGGTCGGCCGGTAGCAAACCAACTTGTGCTTCTAGCCCGAGACGCTGGGTACGACGATCGACTTCTGACTGACGTGGAAGTACGCTGGGCGCAAACGTACTTCCGATACGCTGACGCGCTTCGGCGTTGCCAACGGGCCCTCGGGCTAGAAGGTCGTATTCGTTGGTCATATTCACCGCTCGCTCAGATATTGCGTGAACGAGCTGCTGCATCTGAGCTTGCGGGTTGTTCGTCGGATTCTTGCGAATCTCGTCCTGAATCCAAGCGTAGAGGTTCTCGGTCTGGCCGTTGAGCATCTCACGTGCAAGCCCGTCCATTTGCTGGTCCCGGCGTCGGTTGTAGTTCTCGTCAGACTGCTTGATTAACCGCTGGGCGGAACGCTTGCGAACCAGGTCCGATGGACGGAAGCCGATAGCATACGCCGCGGCTTCCATGTTACTGGGTTGGTACAACAGATTGTTGGACAGGTCCCGGAAACCGTAGTCCCCGTAGGTCAGCTTAGACCTCGCCAGCTCGACCACATTCTTGAACGCCTGCGGCACCAATGCCGAGGCTGCCTTGCCGGGCTGACCCGTGGAGGCGTAGTTCAGGGCGTTAATGAAGTTCTCGACGATGCTGGGCGTCGGCCCGAGCATGTCTTTGAACGAGAACCCGCTGTAAGCCGACGTCCCGAGGAAGTTGTTTACTCCCATACGGGATGACAGGTCCACCCCAAGGAGCTGACTGGCCGCGCCGGACATGGCCATCTCCGTCAGCATCTTCTGGAACTCGGACGCGTCTTCATCATCGGCCCCGACCAACGACGCCAAAGCCTCACGCAGTGCCGCTTGCGCGTTCACCCCGAAGACCTTCTCTACCACCGCCAGCGCGGCACCGGCAAAAGGCAACCCCATGGCACCTGCGAAGACGACCTGGGTTGCTGTCATTACCCCCAGCGCCTTACGGGCCTGCATCTTCTGGCCAGGACTCAGCTTCTTGTCCGACGCGATAGACTGGCTCGCCAATTCCGCATACAACCCAACCAGTCCCATGCCATACTGCTGCAACGTGTGCACCAGCCCCAGCGTGGACCTGGTATTCTCGTTAGACCAAGCCGCCAAATACCCAGGCTGGTTGGCCTTGCCGCCGCCGAACATACTCAGATCCTTCGTGTGGCGTGCGTGGTTGTACGCATCCAACCCAGTCTTCCCCAGTGCCTGCGCTTGGTTCAACCCGGTGAGGAACGCCAGCTTCTGGTTCATATTAGACATATGCCCATAGAACCACATCATCTTCTGAGCGACCAAGTACGCCCCGTCCCGGAACATACCCGTGAGCGTCTTGTCCGCACGGTCACCGCGGCCGAACTTACTCGCCAGCAACAGCTCCTGATCGCGGCCGTAGTTGTAATCGTGAATCGCCCCGAAGTCGAGGATACCATCGCGTACCGCCCGGCGATACCAGACCGCCTTGGTTTCCTCAGGCGTCAGCTTCGTGTTCCCCAGACGGAACTTAGCCTCCGCTGACGCGGCGAGCCTGTCGATCTGGGCCTGGTTACTCGGGCGCATGACCCACACCAGGTCCTTGACCGACTGCCCAACCAGCTTGTACGCATCAGCGATGGATTGAGTCCCGCGGGAGAGGATGACGGGTACCAGCGTCTGCGCGGCCTGGGTACCTTCCACGATCATCGAGGAGAAGTTCAGGCCGAGGTAGTACGCACTCGTCATCGCCTTGAGCGTCTGGAACTCCTGACTCGCCGGCGTCATCAGCGCATCCAACTGCTCCTTGACGAGCAACTGGAAGTCCTCCTGATTCTTCGCCCGCGGGTCCGACAGGATCATGTCGACCTCCTGACGCACCGCACGCTTGGCGGTAGCACCCGCCATCGAGGCGACATACTGCCGCATCGAGTCGAAGTAGTCGTGGCCCAGCGCGGCGGGGACTTCCTTACGTGTCGCCATGAACTTGCTGACACCACGCAGGGTCAACTGCTTGCCAACCTCAGCGCCGGGCTGGTAGGTCGCACGTAGGGAGTCGATGACATCCTGACTCAACCCCGAAGGGTTGGTGTTCAGATACCGCTCGAAGGCACGTTCCTCGATTTCGGTGTACCGCTCGAGAATCTGCTCCGGTGCGTCGAAGTTGGCGAGCTGGTTGATGTCATACTTGTCCAGCACCTGCATCACCTGGAACCCCTTGGCCTCGATCTGCTTGGACCGGGCGCTGGCGTGCTCGCGTGAATCCGCACCGTCCCAAGTGATCTCACCAGACTGCGTGTTCTTGGCTTTGATCAGATACCGCCCCGGTCGAGTCTCCGACGCAAACCACGGACGCCCGGCCAGCCTGGCCTGTAGATTCCGAATCGACGCCAGGAGGCCGTCGTTCATGATGGACATGACCGCGTTCTGCGTGTCCGGGTGCAATGTCGCCATCGCAGCCTGGGCACCGGGCAGGTCGTTATTCATCAGGGACGTAACCACCCCGCCAGCCATCAACTGGGCCTGGTCATAGGGCAGCCCCTTACTGCGGCCCATGATTAACTTGGCCACACGCCACGTGACCGTGCTGCGCTGAGAGTCAATCAGCACGCCAGCGCCGATCTGGTAGACCTCCATCATCTTGACCAGTCCGGACAGCGCCATTTGCCGCTTCTCCACCGGCAGCGCCGACATGATCTGGTCGAACTCAGGCTTGCCGGCGACGTTCGGTTGCCACTGGCCGTTAACCTGCTCGACCATCATGGTCTGCTTACGCTGCTGCCATTCGAGCATCTTGTTGACCGCTGTGCGCACCTGTGGGTCCTTCGCGGCACGCAGCGCGAGGTTGTCCGGGTCGAATACCCGCCGGCCATGTGCATCCGTCGTCAGGAACGGGCTCAACAGCGCCGAGGACACCCGGGCCATCTTGGGGTGCAGGTCCATCAGGGAGTTCTGTACCGAATCAGCCAGCGGTAGGCCCATACGACGGAACCGCTGTAGCGTCTGGTACATCGGCGTAAGCCGCTTGAACCACCAGCCGACATCGATCGGGTCCACCGGACCAACCTTTTGGTACGACGCCTGCGGCACGAATCCCATGAGGGTCTGCTGGGCCTTCGAGAAGGTCATGTGGATGCTCTCGGGAGCCTCCACACCGAACAGCTTCGCCAGGTCCTTGACCTCATTCGACGGGCGGACGATCACCGGCGGGGACTTGATGCCACCGAGACCGGTTTCCAGCGCTGTGACAATCTGTTCAGCCTGAGCCACCGCTGATGCTGGGTCAATACCAACCAGCATCTCGCGAGACCTCTCAATAAGCCGTGCCAGGTCACGGGAAATGTACTCCCAATCACCAATCCTACCACGAATCTGTGACCGGAACACGTCAGTCGACCGATTGAAATACGGATTCAACTCCTCATTCGTGAGCGCCTCGTGTAGTGCACCCACATGGTCCGTAATATCCCGGTAGAAACCCTTGGCAAACATCTGCACCTCTTCGGGCATGTGATTGAAGACGGTACTCGAGTTGACCTTCATGTTGTTACCGCCAGTCAGCAACCCCACACCAATCATCTGGCCAAGGACGTTGACAAACTCGTACGCACCGAGGGCTGTCTGCGCTTGTGAGCCATACGCCAGCGACCCAGCGAGGATCTTGTTAATCGACCCGTCCGGGTTGAACATCATTTCCTCCGGAATCGTCGCACGAGCGACAGTTTCCAGGATCAGGTACTTCTGCGCGGGCTTGTACCAATGCGCCGCGTCCTGTATTGCAGCCCAGGCTTGGGCGCGCTGACGCATCAGCCCGTCAAGCTCGCGACTAGCAATGTCGTGCATACCCACCCGTTCCTCGATGCCGTGGATCAGCTCGTGCACCAGCGTCGCCAGCATCTCATACGCAACAAGTCCGCGTGGGCTGTTACCTGCGGTATGGTTCATCGCCAGCATCAGGACCGACCTGGGTCCCTTGTCAGCATACTGCACCATCCCGAACGTACCCAGCGTCGACAACTCTTCGAACACACGGCCCATGGCCTTGGTCGCGTCACCGGCGGACTGGACATATGCATTGTCGTCCAGCTTAGAAACGACCACCTGGACATCCTTCATGCGCTGGAGAATGGTCAACCCCAGCTTCGAGAAGTGCGTAGCCACGTCCGGCGTGTACCCCAGCCGCATGTAGAACCCTTTGAACAGCCGGCCCACGTCGAACTTGGTGGTCCCAGTCGTCTCGGAGAAGTCAGGCCGTGGCCGCGGGTCATCTCCTTCACCACCACCCGACCGCGCCGTCGGCGGCTCGACCCCAGCCCACTTGGCCGTCGCCCGGACAATCTCCTCAGTCACCTGATCCGTCGTCTTCCCACTGACACGCAGGAAGTCACGTACCGCCATCCTGAGATTGCGGAACTCCCCACCCGGCAGCGGCTTGTGGTTCACCGCCTGCATGAAGGCACGTCCGGCCTCGCCGACCTGGCCTTGACCCTCATCCCCCTTAGCCACCGTGGGTCCAGCCTCCAGAAGTGCCTTAACCAACAACACCGCCTTGTCCTTCTTGTTAGCCTCGACGTTCGGGTACACATTCTTGCCCGGAGGCGCGAAGGCGTGACGAATCGCAGGCCAGAGGTCTTCCGGTTTGGCTGCGTCCAGCTTGGGCTGAATGACACCCAGCATCCGCTCGGCGTCAGACTCGGGAATCCCGTCGAAGTGTGTCTTGGCGTGTTTCTGGAGAAGCTGGTCTTCCGGCGTCGGGGCCTCGACCGTCTCGTCATCCGGATTCTCGGACACCTGGTCCTGCTCCAACTCCGGTCGATCAATCACCTCCCCTTCGTCGTCGAAGATGACTTCATACGTCGGCGAGTCAACGTCCCCACCCTCGACCACGTCGGACATCGCAATCTCCTTCTGGGACTTGGCACCGATGCGCGATGCCTTGTACACACTCCGCTTACCCGTAATCAGGTCGCGCAGGGTGTTCTCAGCCTCACCAGGGACCACAATCGTCTCGCGCTGGTCGGTGATTCCGTCCTTGTCCTTCTTACCAAACTCAGGATTCGGCACCCGCTTGCGACTGGGCAGGACCACCACCGTGTCCAACAAGCCCTTAACCGCCACGTTCGGGTTCTTGGCCAGCGCCTGGAGCATATACCCCGCCTCCTCAGCGAACGCTGGTGCCCGGAAGAACTTGCTCCCGGTGTCGTTCTGGTCCAGCTCGATGAACCGGCGCAGGATCGCCTCGCGGATTGTCAGATCCCCTTCCTTGGTCTTCGTATCGTCCAGGTACTTCTTCTGGCCGGACGGCCTGTCCAGCAGCTTGCCCAGGTCCGACCCCTCCGGTTCCGTCAGCGCACCAAACAGCGGCGCCAACTTCTCACGCAACGCGAAATCCTTCACCGCCGTTGGCGTGGACTCGATCGACAGGCGCGTGTTCACCGCAGCACGCTCGGACTTGGCCACCTCCGCGTGCATGAGCAACTGGTTAACAACCTTCTGAGTCGTCACCCGCCAAGCGTCGCCATCATGGTTCGTCAGGGACCGGATGGTCTCTTCGTCCAGACTCTTCTTGATCCACTTGGCGTCCGGACGCTCGAGGAACCCGTCCCGGATGTACTGCTGAATCGCAGCCCCGGACGTCAACGTCCCTTCATGCTCGGACTCGAAGAACGGGTCACGTTCGGCGTTGGCGGTGTCAATCTGCCGTACCGCACGCTCGAACAGGTCATTCGCCAGCGCTGTGAGCTGGACGAACTCCTCCGGGGACACGTCTCCACCCTGCGACATCGCACGAACCGCCGCTTTCTCCGCCAACGAAGCGTTGGGATTGAACCCACGCGAAGCCATGTACTTATTAACCAGCTCGTTCGTCATGGCAGTACGAACTTCGGGCCGGGTTTCACGCGAAATATCGCGCAAGTTACTGGACATAAGCTCAACAGCCCAGTCGTTCGGGATACTCGGACGACCTGACGCGCGCACCGCAGCGTCGATTGGGTCCTGGCCGGGCTCGACCACAAGACCACGGGCTTGCAAGTTCTCGTTAGCCCATTCCATCAACACGTCCGTAGCCCGGACGTTGTAGGGCTTGTTACGCTCAACGAAGGTACGGACGCCGGTTGGCACCGCCTGCAAGACACCACCCGCCCCCATGGCCGCTACGTTCTCCACCGTGAACGGATTCCGGGACTCATCCAGCAATGGGACGCCCTGCGCCGTAAGGACAGCCTGCCGGGTCAGCTCGTTCGCAGCCACACCACCCGCTGCTTCACCAGCAATAGCGGCGGCATTGGTCCGCAACCTCGCACCCGGAGCCTCCAACGTAGCGAGATCCTTCGCTGTTGCAGTCTCCAACTTATTCAGCACCGGATTTGCAGCACGGGTGGCCAGACGTCCAGCACGCTCGACGAGCTGGTCCGCCGCTGGCATGGCCGCACCATACACCGCGCCCACCAACGGGTTATCCGTCTCTGTATACCCACGCACCGCCGCGTCCAGCATCGACGCATACCGCCCCACCTTAGCCGCCTTGGACAGTGCGCCCGCGCCACCCGTCGCTACCATGAACGGCACGCCCTCGATCAAATCACGTGGCAACTCCCGACCAATCTCCTGAAACACGGGCGTGATCCGCCCATCGGTACCCAGCACCCGATCCGCGCCGGTACCAACCATCTCACCAATCCAGCCCGTCACATCGCTCACCGGCGTCAGGGCGCGATCCACCGCAGCCGACCCGCTCTTGACAAAGTTCGGATTGTACGCCTGGGTCCGCTTCTGAACACCCTCTCGGGCGTCCATCTCGCGGGCGAAGGTGCCCAGGTCTACCGGGTCACCGTTCGGATTTGCCGTGATCCAGTTCCGGTACTCATTCTCGATGTCAACGTACCGGAGTGGGCTAACCTGCTGTTGCAAAGGGTTCATGTTCAGCGATTCTGCGCCTCACGAGCATCGAGGCTAGGGGAGCTTTGGGCCGGTGTCAAGTCTCCATTGTACCAATTCATAAGTTTTTGATAAGCGGGGTTCGCTACGTGGTGGTAGAGTGCACCGGGCCCCGTGTAACGCATGATCGGGCCGTTGACGTCGAGTGCGCTGGAGATGAACCCAGGACCGTCTGCGGGCATCGAAGCCTCCTGCGGGGTCACCTGCGGCGGCGCCACCGGCGGCTCACCATCCACCGCCCCACCCAGCATCCGTGTCATCCATTCCAGACGCTGACGCAGTTCCTGGTTCTCCAGCTCCTTGGTCTCCAGCGCCTTCTGGATGGACTCTGTCGTGGCCGTGCTGACGCCAGCCTGGGCGTTGGTCGCTGCTACACTCGAGGCTGCTTGCGCACGGTTGAGGTCATGCATGTCGTCCGCCCGCCCCTCGGCACCTTGGACCGAATCAATCATAACCTGCTCCCGCGCCATCTGCAACGGGTGTGCAGCGTCAGCCCGACCTTCCGCGCCGACACGGGCGTCAATCGTCGACTGCCGGTCAGCCAGCTCCAGCGGCAACAGCTGCCGGTCACGGTCCAACTGGAACATCGTCGACAACTGGCGCAGGATTTGGTCCTCTTCACGGACCTTCAACTCCCGGTCAAACTGCTGACCTTGCTGTTCGAGCTGCCGACCAAACCGACTCTCCACCCCGGCAAGTTCCTCCCTGCGGGCCTCCCGGTCATGGTCCCGCTCCGACGCTCGAGACGCGATCTCAATCTTCTGCTTCTCGTGATCGGCCGCCTGCGCCCGCGCCTGACCCAGCTGCTGCCGGTCATTCAACGGACCCTTGACCATCTTCCCGAAGAAACCAGGCGCCTTGTCATCACGCCCCGTCAACTCATTGACCTCCGGTGTGTAGTCCTGCGACATGGCATTATCCACCGCATTACCAACCACACCACCCACGGCGCTCGACACAACCTGTGCCAGCACCTTGTCCCAGATCGACTCTTCCTTACGCGGGGCTGGGATATACCCACCCAGGTTAATGCTCGGCAAATACCCGAGCTGTGCTTGAGGCAAAGACATTGTTATACGAAGAATTGCTGTTGCTGAGGAGTCATCATCATTGGCTGATTCTGACCCATCATTGCGAGTTGCTGTTGTTGTGCGAGATTGCCTTGGTTGGGGTCGAGGACCAGGTCGCCGAAGGCCCAAGCGCCGGGTTCGGCGGATTCGACCTTGCCGTAGTTCTTGAGCTTATCCCAGTCTTCCCGGAGACGCTCGTTGCGGTAGGAGCCGTCGACGAACTCGGGGTCAAGGAAAGTCTTGACCGCATCGAGGTCGCCTTTGAGCATACCCTTCCATACGCCGGAGTGGTCGAGGGCCATGTTACATCCCCAGGTATTGCATTTGCAGTGGCGTCAGTTGCATACCTTGCATTTGCATGGGTTGTTGAGGTTGCAACTGCCAGCCGCCTGCCATCGGTTGGGAGGATTTGGTACTGGGCTGCATTGCCGCACCAGCAGCGGTCGCGCCAGCACCACCAGCGGCAGCTTTGCCAGCTCCGGCACCGAGAGCTTTGATACCTGCCATGGTGCCACCTGTAGCACCAGCCGCGCCACCACCAGCAGCGGCGCCAGCGGCACCGGACGCAGCAGTCGCGCCTGTGGCAGCAGCTCCGGCACCGGCGGCGCCCGCACCGGCACCAGCTCCCGCGCCAGCACCACCCATCGCACCCGCAAGGGGTCCGATACCGGCGGCGCCAACGCCGGTCAGCGCGAGCAATGCCGCGCCGAGACCAAGACCAATTTTCTCACCTGTTGAAAGTCCCATATATCCTCCTTAAACTTGAAACAGTAGATTGTATTTGTTCAGCAATGCCAGGATTCCCAGATCCGTCGTTTGCACTCTTTTATAGCCGCACCATCCCGCACAACGTCCCACCCAGTCGGACCCATGGTGAAACACGTAGTGGCAGGCCGTGGCGAATAGTCGCTTGCGAAGTCGAACTCCAGTTGCACGGCGGCACTCCTCATAGAGCACGGCTCGAGCAAATGGGAAGAACAGTGTGGCGAACAGGTGCCAACGAAGTACAGCCCTTGCGAGCCAGGGGCCATATACGGAGTACCCGACAAGGGAGCGGCCGTACTTTGTGGGGTTGGAGATTTTGTACCGCGCTCCCCGACGGATGGCTGCCGGGTGCATAAGACCGAGGTGGACATAAGCTGTGCAGACATAGCAGCCACCGGAGGAGGACGACTTCCCTTCGGGCACCTGGCCGGTAGCGACCTGGTTACCCGACGCGGTGGACGTGCCGGATTGTTGTTGGTTGTTGACAAGATCCGTGAGGTTGAAGGACTGACCCGTCTGGGTGCCCTGCATGGTGGTGGTACCGGTCGTTTGTGTCGTGCCGGTGGTGCTGGAGGTGCCAGACTGCGTCTGGGTGTTGTACGGGATGGCAGCGGTGGACGCCGTCTGGATACCCGTAGGGCCAGCGAGCTGTTGAGAGGCTTGTAGCCGCTGGTCCATGTTATTCCGGGCCACGTTGGCGACGGCAGACCCAGCGACACGACCTTGTGCAGCGTTGCCCACGCCTTGCATACCGGGCCCGGACAGCGCCTGGTTGGTCGCGGCAGCCACCTGGTCCTGGAAACCCTTGCCACCGGTGGTGACTAGGTCCGACAGGAAGCCGCTGCGCTCGGCGTCCGTCGCGGCGATCATGCCGCCCTGGTCCTGCAAGAGCTTGCCGAACCCGAGATCGTCCTGCATCTTGGACGTCCCGGACGTGCTGGTGGTTTGGTTGGTTGTGGCGGTCTGGTCCGTCGTACCAACCTGGTTCATCTGCTGAGACGTCTGGCCCACCTGGGTCCCAGTCTGCTGCTGGGTGCCCTGGGATTGGAACTGGCCGGACTGGTTGGAGGTTTGCACCTGATTGGTGTTACCACCCTCCCGTGCACGCTCAGCGCCAGCTTGGGCCGCTGCGTTGGCCTGAATCTCAGCCGATGACGCGTTGGGGTTCAGCCCCAGGTACGCCATGGCGTCCGGATTCCGGTCGTTCGTCTGGGCCAAGTGGTCAGACAGCCACTGGTTGAAATTGCGGCCGTCGGGATTCTGAGCCCAAGTGGCGCGGTATTGCTCAATCGTTTGCGGATTGTATGGTGTTGTTGCTGCCGATGCCATGTTAGATCTTCTTCTCGAAGGTTAAATACCCCTTTTGGAACCCGTACTTCTGGGACATAAGGCAGCGAATAGCCGCGCCTGAGTCCCGCTTGGTTGTGATTGCATACTTAGCAACGCCGTTTTCTTTGGCCCAGGTCAGGAAAGCCTGTTCCAGCGCGAGCGTTGCCTTAAAAAAACCTGGACTGTGGACGAACCACCGGACGACGAATTGTCTCTCGTCCTGGAACGGTGGCGTACAGTCCTGTGCGGCAGCAAACGCTACCGGCTCGCCGTCTTCCATGACCAGTCCGACCCATGAGTTCTTCATGTCCACAACCATCCAGAAGAGTGTCTTCCGGATGTACTCGAGGTCGATCGGGTCTCCCGAGCGTTGGGCCAGCTCGGACAGACGGGTCGAAACGAACTCCCACGAGCGTATGATCTCGACGACACGAGTGAGACGTATGACTTTCATCATAGTGAGAGGGCGACGTAGAACTCGGTAGAGTCAACGGTGACAAGAAGGCGATTGCTAGGAGAGCTGGTAAAACCAAATGAGATTTCGTTCGCATCGGTCGGGAGGATGACAGTGCGGGCGGTGGCGGAGTTACGGCGGATCTTGGTGGCGTAGAGGTCACCGGGGACAAAGAAGTCGCCGGAGGTGCGGAGACCACCAGCGCCGTCTGAGGTCATGTGTATGTAATGTGTAGACCCGAAGTGGACGCGACCTGTGTCAAGCAGGCGGACTCCGGTGCTACCTGTATAGTTGCCCACTTGGATATAACTAGCGTAGGGGCTGGCATACAATGTAATGGGAAATATCCCACTCATGACGATTGAATGAGACGCTCCGTCGCTACCGATCGTGATGGTTCCGGCCCAAATGGTGCCACCGCCGAGGGTGAAACCGTCGGAGTTAATCCGCACGCGATTGGCGGTGGTGCCATGTACGTCAATCGTGGACGACGCCGAGATGTTGACGGCCTGCAAGTTACCCGCCGTGACCGTCCCTAAGTTCGCGCTGATCGCCGACAGCTCCGTAACCGACAGCTTGGTCGCATCGATGGACCCGGCGGCGATACGCGCCGCGCTCAACGTGCCGGTGGTGATGTTACTCGCGTTAAGATTCGTCACCGACACCAGCGACGCATTAATCGTCCCCGCGGTGATGGTACCCAGGTTGGCATTGATCGCGGCGAGGTCTGTAACTGAGATCTTCCCAGCCGTCACCGCCCCCGCGGCTAGATGCGCCGTCCCAATCTCACCGGCTAGGATCTTACTCGCCGTGATCGCGTTCGCCGCGATCTCGTTCGCCGTGATAGTGAGCGCAGCGATCTTACCCGCTGTAACAGCACCCGCAGCGAGCTTGTCAGTTTCGATAGCACCTGCAGCAATATGACCAGTTTGGATAGCACCTGCAACGACCTTAGGAGAAGTGATAGCATTGTTGGCGATTTTGGTTTCTGTGATCGCGTTAGCGGCGATCTTCGCCTCCTCGACAGCGGCGTTGGCGATTTTCAGCGTGGTGATAGCCCCGTCAAGGATGTGTTGTACACGGACAGCGTTGTCCGCGATATGGTTCTGCAGAACTGACCCGTCCGCGAGGACTACATCCCCAGTTGACGGGAAGTTCGGTGTGCCACCGAAGGAACCGTTGCGGGTGTACGACAACTTAGTATAAACACCCGCCGTAAGGGTGGCAAAGTTAGCACCAATGCGGTTCAGCGCACGGTTTGTCTCCCCTCGGAGGTCTTCGAGGGTGGTGACCGGGCCGATTTGGACGTTACCAAGTGGGAAACTCATCGTTCAATGTCCTCCGCGAGGCCGAAGACGTACTCCTCCCACATGTTTAGGACCGCACCAGCGACGAGGCCGGCGTCTGCTGTGAACTTGAAGCGATAGGCGACATGTCGGTACCAGGCCGGCTGGAAAGTGAGCCGTCCTTCGGCGGTTTCGGGGGTCCACAACTCGGACAGCTCGGCGAAATTGACGGTACCAACCCCGATATTCTGCAAAGTCGCGACGGAGACCTGCACCCCGCTGGAGGTGACCCAGCCAGCGTCGAGATGGACGGAGTTAATCTGCTTTTCCTTGAACGCGAAGCCGTGGCTGATGAGTCCGGTCTCGGCGGTGGGCTCCACGAAGCCGACGGTGGCGTCAACTTGCACCGTGTCCGACAGCGTCGGGGTGGTGGCCTCCTGGTAAATGGTCCCTTGGCCGCCGTACAGCATCGTGGGGTCGGCTGCGTTGGACGAATACTTCGGGCACCCACAGAAGATGTCATCAGCGCCGGTGTTCAGCGCCGACGGGAAGTTACGGAAGAACCACTCACCCGATTCCTCGCGGAAGACCATCTGCCGGGCTTGGTAGACCCCGCTGGCGAGCTTCTTGAAGTAGGTCCAGATGACCTCTTGATGCTGCGGGTCATACATTCCCCACGTCCGATTGAACTTGGCATCGGTAGGATCGTTCAGGTCCTGGAAGAATGGGATACGCACCTTCCAGCCGATCGGTTCTGGGTCGGTGCCGCGGATGCGGTAGACGTTATCCCGCCCGATGAAGTAGATACCATTCGGGGATCGTACTGTGCCGTGGGAGAAAATGGACCCGATGTTCTGGTTCAACGGGTCGATCTTGAACACCTCCGGGTAGCCGATGTAGTACATCGTATAGATCGCGCTGGGCAGGAAGAGGTACACCTGATTCCGCCAGGGTTCCAGCCCGGTGACACCCAGATTGGAGAACATCGGGTCATGCTGCTCGTCGAGCTGGTAGTCATCAGCCTCGTTGATGTCGGTACCCACGAACTGATCCGGGTTGTTGCGGTGGGACCAGCCCAGGCGGTACGGCGTGTTCTGCTCGTCGTAGGGGTCCCGGAGACCATTCACGGCGTCATACTCCGCCGCACTATAATGCGCGACGATAAGGTGGTTCGCAAGGGTGGTGCAGTACCGCCCAAACACGCGCTTGTACCCCACAGTCGTGGCGATGTTGTCACGGACGCGGAGAATTGTCCGATTGACCCCGGCGATGTAGTTGTCCCGGTTGTACGGGGACACCTTGTACGGTCCAATCGGTTGCGCTGGAGCGGACATCAGCCCCGGCAGCGTTGCCTTACGCTCCCAGCGCCAGAGGTCATCGGTGGTAAAGTTGTCATACGACTCCGCGTCCCCGGCAGCTTGGAAGGAAACCTTCAGTCCGTTGCTACCGATGGCGACCTCCGGGCCGATCGTCAGGTCGGACGACCACGACCCAGCGTTCCGACGCCATTGGAAAGTCGTCGCGCTGGTGATCTTAACCTCGATGGTATCTCCGTCGGCGGCGAAGTCGGTCACGTTGATGCCGTACAGCAGGCACTCTCCCGTGACACCCGTCGTTTCAGGCACCGCTACCTGGTGCACCTGCGGAATCTCGACCTGAACAGCCGTGTTCGTCGGGTCCACGAACCGAAGATTCGTCCCATTGCCGATGAGGTATCGAAGATCCCCACCGATATTCCTCACCAGCGCCATCAACTTCACCGTCGACGCGGTCTCGCCGTCGATTGCTGTTAGGTCAAACCCAGCCGCAAGGCCCTTGGGCTGAACAAGACGACCACCAATCGGCCGCAGGTTCAACAAATGCCACCAAGCGCCGGACGCGACAGCGTGACGGGCGACGGACTGGTCCACGCCGCCCTGCACCAAATGCGGAAACTCTTGGTAGGTTGAAGCCATGTTAGTCTAGATTAGTCCACTCACCTTGGGCACCGAGCTGGCCGTCCATGAAGGTTACAGTATTCCACAACCGGCCCACAGCCGCGTCGGAGATTGCCACGCGCTGGTCTTCTTTGACATAAAAATTCAACATCTGCACCGACGCCAGCAGCAGCCAGTCGGAGAAGTACTCCAAGAACAGATCATCGGAGGACACCTCATCACCAGTGAGGTCAGACAACCACTCAATCCCGCGGACCATGTACCACGCAGGCGTCGTGGACGGGTACACATAAAACTTCCTACCCTCCACATACGCGCGCACAGTCGCCGCGACCGGGTACTCCGCCCCGGATGCCGCATACGCATCCACCTCCCGAGCGAAGTCGTCGACATTATCAAACGGCACCCGAGCGGTCGGTTTGTAAATCCCACCATCGTTCGTATACACGAAACACCGGTGCAGCAACTTCATCCGGACCTGCGTAGCCCCGCCTGGGCTGGTCACACAAGCCGACATGTAGTCCGCACCTGCCGCCGACGTTTGGATAAACGCCGTCTTCTTCAACATCTGAAAATTATACGACCTCTGCGCTTGGCGCCGAGCGTCGTTAATCGCAGCGAGCACCATGTCCAAACCATCCTGCGTCAGCGCAGTCTGGCTCCGGCCCGCAAAACCAACAATACGCTTCTTTAGATCAACGAGGTCCATCAATAAAAAGGCCCGGTCAGCATCAACGTGTGATACCGACCGGGCCTGGAGAGCTAACTTTTGGTCAGCTTATTGCGACTTGTTCTCGCCACCGAAGGGGCCGCTGCCGCCGTGACCGGAGGTGCGGTACTCCTTGAGGGAGTTCTTGCCGTGGAGGGAGTTCTTGGCTTCACCCTTCAGCTGTTGGGTGTCACGGACATTCTTGCCCGCCGACGTGCTGATGGAGAAGTTACGAAGGTTCGTAGAACGACTGAGTTTGCTCATGTTGGTATTAGGCCGCGGCGGGGATGCCTTCGACCATGACGTAGAGGGTACCTGTGATGTTCGCGGGCGTGGCCCGGTTGGCGTCGGTGGCCTGGGTGAGGTCCACCGGGTAGATGTAGTTGCTGTCGGACCCCAGGGCAGAGACACCCACGCCGACGTACCGCGGGTTGCCACTGAGGATGGCACCCAAGGACTGGACGTTGGTGATCTGTTTGAGGCCCAGGGCAGAGGCCGGAATGTCTCCAGCCGTGCCACCCTGCGCCGACAACGTGATTGCTAGGATTTGGCGAAGGCCGTGGGACTTACCAGTTCGGGAGCCGAACTCGTAAGCCTGAATCACGGACACGTTCGCCGAGCTGATGGCGGCCATGGTGTGGGATTACTTCCAGTCTTGGACGTTGGTGAGGTACATCGCCGTCTGCGGCATGAGCATCTCCAGACCGGCTTCCGTGAGGTACTCGTCCTCGCGGTAGTCAGCATTGTTGGGCTGACGCTCGGTCAGGAGCTCGGTGTCGCGGCCGTTGACGTACCGGTACTTGAGGTTGTGGACCTCGAGGAACAGCGCGTTATTGCGGAGCGTCGAGTTCATGTTGAACAGCGGGTGGCTCTTGTAGTAGATCTTCCCGAACGGCGTGGTGTGGGAGACCACGTTCATGCCGTACGTGTCCGTCATCGGCAGGTCTGCATTGAGAACAGCCTTGGACTGGTAGAGCTGGTTGATGACGTTCAGGAACCCCGAACCGCAGAGGACGAACTTTTCGTTCGACTTGTTGTTGGTGTAGCGGAAGTGACGCTCGAGGTACGTGTTGTACAGCTTGTCGGTGATGTAACCGTCCGTTAGGCTGATGATACGCTTGTCGTCGTCGGTGTTGGCGGTGATGGCCGCCGCGCCGGAGCCACCGCGGTAGATAGAGTCAGCCGCTTCCCACTGACGCAGGAACCAGATGATGCCGCCGGTGTAGCGGATGGGCGTCGTACCCGAGGTGACCTGATTGCGGACACCGAAGAGGTACGCGAACTCCATCTCGCGCATGTGGTTGATCGAGGCGTCCTTCGCCTGGTCGCCGTAGGCACCCGTCTCGTCGTACTTGATCGAGGTCTTCAGCTGGGTGCCGGTGATTTGCCAGGCCGTGCGGAAGATCTGCGTGTAGTTGTACGGGTTGATCGGGGTGTTGTACGGGTTGTACGAGGAACCCACGGCGCCTTCGTGGAAGGCGTTGCCGATGACGAGGACTTCCTGGCCGATGCCAGCGGCGGAGTTGTAGGTCGACGCGGCAGTCTGGGACTCGACAGCGCGGACGGCGAGACGGGTGTTGTCCGTGTCGACGTATTCCACGCGGCCGAAGGCTTCCGTGGCGGTGCCGGACACGATCGTGGCAAACTTGATCATGTGACCGACGCGGAAGACCGACGTCGACGCCACCTTGAGACCGTAGAGCGTGCCCGAGGTCCAGGTGAAGTTGCCGGAAGCAGCCGTCCAGGTCGTCGTGTAGTCCGCCGAGACGGTGGTGTACACCGCGACGTTGGAACCGATCGACGCTGTCGTCGTGCGTTGTTCGAGGAGGTACTTCTCGTACCAGCGGTACTCCGGGTCGTTGGTCACTTCTTCTTTCAGAAGGGACATCAGACCGATCAGCGGAGCAGCGCCGTTCGGGTAGAAGTAGAAAACCGAGCGCCGGATGTTCTTGAAGCGCTCGTTAGCGAAGGACTCCGTGGTGAGGAGGCCGAGGATCGTAGCCATGGTAGTAGGTGTTGGGTGTTAGTCAGCTTTGAGGATCGGATTGGACTATCGTCCGAAAATCCGCTGAGCTGTGTTCACAGACGGCGCCGCTCCGCCTTGACCACTGCGCCCTCCCATTGACATGGGGGTCATTGCTCGTGAACCCGCTGGCTGACTTCCTGGAGCGGGATTCTGGGTTGACACTGCTGGCCCACCTGCCAACTGCGGCAGTAACTTGTAGGCCGTGTTTGCGACGTACTCCATCGCCGCTTCCGGCGAGGGAAAGGTTTGACCGCGGGCGCGAGCTGCGTCCACGATTTCACGCAGCATGGGCTCGTATTCTCTGAGCCGCGGATGCTGGGTGTAGAAGGTCGTCTTGATCGCTTCCTCACGGGTGGTTTGGAAGTGCTGCTGGATCGGTTTGATTTGGGTCTCGAACTGGCCGAGACGCTCTTGGATCATCTGGTTCGCCAGGTGCCGGGCGATGGTCACAGCTTGACGGGCGACGCCTTGCAGGGCGGTGTTCAGCGCTTGGACCTGCGCCGGGCTGGTGGGTGCCACGCCGAACATGGCTTCGTAGGTGCTGGCGTCAGCTTCGTAGACGTTGAAGGTCTTTCGGAAGGTAGCGTCATCCATCGGCGCCTGCTGCTGACCCTGCTGAGGTTGCAGCGCCTGACGCATGGCCTGCGCGAGCTGCTCCGGTGACATTTGAATCGTCGGAGCGACGGGCGGCTGGGTCTGGGCCTGCTGTTGTGCCGGTTCCTGAGGAGTCTGCGTCTGGGTCGGCTGGACCTGACCGCCGGGCTGGACTGGAGCGGCTGGTGCCGGCTCGGTCGTCGGCTGCGAGTCAGGTGTCGACGACGAACGGCCCGCGAAGCTGGGCGCGAACGGATTCGTTGACGGCGTCGAAGGTGTCGACGTAGGCGTGGAGGACGGAGCGGAGGACGGAGCTGACGTGCTCGGGCCACCTGCGCCTGTACCTTCAGAGGCTCCGGTCAACGGGGTCCTCAGGATAGTCTGGACTTTCATCGGTTGTATTGCTTTCGGTTAATCTAATCTGATGTTCTAGGTCTTCTATCCGGCTGTTTAGGAGTTTCTCTAAAAAGCCATAAGCTCGTGCTTCGCCAATCGCTTGCTCGCGGTTACGTACCTGCCCCTCGTTCTCTGGGACAAGATTAAGAATCCCCGCCTCCGTTGTCGCCTTGATCTGGCGGAGTTCCCTGAGCATTTCCTGGGTTACCTCCAAGTCCCGCCATGAGCATAAGGTCCTGAGCGCGCTGCGGGGAGAGATTGTACTGTTCATGATTGTCGATGTCGGAGAGTTCGAGGAGTTTTTCGAAGATAAGTTTGGGATCCTTGCCGAGAACGAAGACAGCCTGCGGGGCTTTCATCAGGGTCATCAGGATCTCCTTGAGAACCATCGCGGTCGCTCCACGCTGGGACGGGAGGGTGCCATCGAAGACCTTGAAGTCAACCGAGCCGGTGAGGTCAGCCTTGGTGACCTGCTTGAACTGCTGGATGCCCATCGGGTTGGTCATGACGATGGACTGGCCCAAGACCTTGACCATGGTCGGGACGTCAAGTCCCTGACGGTGGTTCGACAGCATCCGGCGACCCAGCGGGGCTAGACATGACTCCCAAATCCCGTGGGCAGTGAGCAACAGGCGCGATGCAGCGTTCGCTGACACTTGTCGTGCCTCTTGTGCGCTGCGTCGGCCTGTTGCAAACTGACCCAAAATGTTCTCGGTGATGCCGGTGGACTCCCGGGCGTACTGCGTCAGGAAGTTGACGTCCGCTAGATGCCCAGCTGTGACGTCTTGGATATCGAGCTGCTTGACAAACCGCTCAACACCGGTACCCTGGTACTCCTTCCGTAGTCGTATAACCGGGCTGCGATTCTTAAGGTCCTCCATCTCGATTGCCGCGGGGTCGACCAGAAGGGTGTTGGAAATAACTTTGCGGACAGAAGACACGCGCGCGTTAATGAACCAGGAGACGTGATCCTGCAAAGGTCCGAGAAGCTCGGCGAGTCCGAAGTTGAGGAAACGGTGTTGGTCGGGCAAGAAGACACCGACGGCGTAGGAAAACTCTTCATGGGCGTAACCACAAGGTTCGATACGAACAATTCGGTTGTCGTTAGCGATCCAGATGACGTACTTCATCTCGCGGGTCACGTCAGGGTCCAGCGCGACGCCGGGGGCGATCATGACCTTCGAGGGGTTCAGGCGGCACTGAATCTCGGAAATGAGGAAGTAACGGGGGTTGGAATCGGAGATGCTGGTGGGATCGTTCGGCTTGATCCAGACGAGGCGCCGGGCTGCACCATCGGCGTCCTGGTGGAATTGCCGGACGTGCTCGAGACCGGCAAGCATACCCTCCTCTTGCATGACCTCCAGCTCGCCGCGGGAGTACTCATCTTCGGAGGCACAGAACTCACCTTCCTGGAAACGGGTCAGCGGGATACGTGGGTCCGGGAAGAAGCGGTACGGTGACACGACGTTGACCTTATTCCCGACGTACTTGTCCGTCAGCGTCACCTGCTTCACCATCGGCGGAGCCATCTGCGGCTGGGTTGGATCGGGCTGGTATGCCGGATCAGGCACATCCTCGATGACGGGGACCTGCTCACGGACCCAAGATTCCTTGGTGACACCAAGCCCGAAGCGCCCGATGTCTGTCAAAAGCTGTACCACCTTCTCCGACCGGAAGCGGTTGTAGTCCAGGTCCCGCTGTAGGAGGGCCTGACCAATCTTGGCCGTAGGGACATCTTCCAATCCCATTGGCTCAAGTTCGAAGAAGTAGCGGCGCTGGTTGTAAACCGAGTAGCAAAAACTCACAAACGTCTGCACCTGCTGATACGTCAGCGGCACCACCATCTTCACCGGCTCTTTACGCTTCGCAGCCTTACGGTCCGCTTCGTCCGGTGTAATCTCCCCGCGGTAGACCTGATCCGCTCGATCCCACTGGTCATAATACTTCGACATCTCCCCACGGGAAATCTTGAGCCAGTCCTTGCACTGATTCAGGAGGTCGGACAGCTCCTGGTTATGCTCAGGCTCCGAGAGTAACTTGATAAGTTCTGGCGTCATGATGGTGTGTATCGCCGGCCGATGCTTACTCCCCGCGCTGGCGCTTGATGGCGGCGTAAGTTTGGATGATGTCGGCGGTCTTGGGGACTTTGATGGATGGGTTCTCGTATTGCATGGCTTCGGAGAAGAGGTGGTGTTCTTCGGTGGTCCAGGCGTTACGTACGGTGGTTTTTAGGGCGGCGACCTCGTAGGTGAGTCTGTCGATGCGTTGGTTGACGCTGGTGAGGGTGGAGTTGGTCCAGACCGCTGCGGAGACGAACATCCCGACGATGCCGATGACTCGGAAAAGCGGGATGTTGATCTTGTCGAGGGTAATGGCCATGTTAGGGGACGGACTCGCGCTGGACACGTGTGTCGATTAGGTCAGCTTCGAAGGTTTGCGGTCCCCACGGAGTGTTGGATTCGATACGGACGTTTTCGAGACGGACGTCTTTGTTTGGGATGAGTCCTTTGTAGGAGGTGCAGCCGGTAGTGGAGAGGAAGATGAGGAACAGTGCACCGAGGAAGGCGCACGGGATTAAGTAACGACGGATGATGATGGATTGGATTGACATGTCATGTCAACTTCAGGGCCTCGACCAGCTCGGCGGCTGGTGGAGTACCTGGGAAGTTGCCTTCTTGGAGGTGATGTCGGACAGCGGTTTGGCAGGTTTCAAATTCGAAGTCGCCCATGATGGTGGCGATGTCAGCGTCGGATTTAAAGACTTCCGAAATCAGCTTGCCCGCGGTGAGGATATAGCGGGCAGACTTGATGTAGTTGTCAGTCTTGGACCAGCCGGTGGAGGCCAGGCATTGCTGTAGGAGGATGGATGCCTTGCCGGAGATGTTGAGTTGTACTTCTTTCATGTGATGTGAGCCAGGCGCCAGTCACGAGCCCAGGGACGCATGGTGTTGGGAGAAGTGCCGAACCCGGAGGTGCCGCCAGAGACTGCCCAGACACGGTTCAGCAGGTAGTCGAAGTAGGCGGGATTGTTCCAGGCGGTGTTGAGGCCCATCATTTGCATGACGACCGCGATGCCGAAATTGGGGGCGTAGTTCTCGTTGCGGTAGGTGGCTGACCAAGCCGAGTCGTCCATGGACGGGGTGTTGTAGTGGCGGATACCCCATTCAGGTGTGCCGATCATGGCGGAGGTGTAGGTCTGGTTGCCGGCCTCGACCACCCGGCCAACGTCGGCGGCGGAGACGTACCAGTGCTGCTGGTCGTCCTGGAAGAGTTTGAACTGGTCCCAGTCAGCGCGGGCGAGCATACCGGCGTGGTTCAGGGCCACCGCGGCGAAGACGAGGTAGGGCTTCCAGCCGAGGTTGTGACCGCCGTCAGCGTGCCAGGACATGCCGTGTTGGATGCCGCCGTAGATGTCGATACCGTGCTGGATGACGTTGTGAAGGAGGGTCTGCTTTTCGCCGGAGGTGTAGTTGCAGTTCAGAGCCGCGAGGTACGCGCCGGTATTGTGTGCCGCTTGGCGACCGTAGCCGTATTCGCCGTCCAGTGGGCTGAGGTAGTGGGACTGCCAGTTGGACTGGATGCGCCGGGGCATCTGGTGGGACCGAGCTTCGAGGGTGGCTAGGTCGGGCAGGCTGGTCGGATGCGGGAGGTTTAGGAGGAAAGAGACGTCGATGTCGGAGACATTGGCGATGATGGTCTTGGACCCAGCGGGCTCGTGGACGGACGGCCGGAAGGAGCCCGCGGGTGGGGTGGAAGCGAGAACCGTCAGGAAACCCAGGCGCTTGATTTGGTACCAGTTGTCGTTGTTGCCGCCTTGGTAGGCGACCCATTCAGCCTTGGTCCACTTGGTCGGCCAGGATTGGGAGGAGACGACCGTGTTGCCGGGGGCGACTGCGTACGGCAGCTGGGCGGCGATGTTCTTCGTGTGGTCGTAGTTGTTGCCGCGGTTGACGTTGGAGTCGAGACCCTGGTAGCCAATGCGCGCCGGGACCATGTTGAGCATGGAGCCGTTGGTGTGCCAGTAGGCTGGGTCAGAGTAGGAGGCACCGGCGACGGCTTCGTAGGAAGGCGTGATGCTGACGATGTTGACCGGGAGGCCGTTGCGGTGGACCCACGGCTTGCCGTCGGCGAAGGTGCCAGCGACGACGGGCTCGGCGAAGGACCAGGTGAATACGTCCCAGGTGACCGAAGAGACGAGGCCCGGACCTGGGTCCGGATCGGGGTCGGGGATTACGATGACGGGCTGGTACAGACCAAGGCGCATCCGACGGGCTGTGTGCCGCGGACGGAGGTAGTTGTTGGATACGGCGGGAAGGATGACCGTCAGCGTGGCGCTGTTGGAGATGACGAAGCCTTCGGAATTGGAGACGCGGACGGAGTAGGAGCCAGCGTCACCGAGCTGTGGCGCGGTGATGGTGTAGGAGGAGCTGGTGGCTCCGGGGATGTCTACACCGTCCTTGCGCCATTGGTAACTCGGAGTCGGGTTGCCGGCTGCGACCACGCTGAAGGTGACGGTGCCGATACCGACGTTGACAGCTTGTGAGGCCGGGTGTGTGGAGATCGTCGGGGCGGTCAGGACTGGGTCGACGACCGTGCCGTATTGTAAGGCACCCAGGTCCCACGGAGTGCTACGGGCCGAGCCGGCGTAGTCGTGGGTGTATCCGTAGTCGGCGCCGATGTTCAGACCGGTGTCGATGGCGAGAGATGTGGGCTGGAGGGTGAGGTCCCAGGTGCCAGCATCGCCGGTGCGTGACGTGAACGACGGATTCGCGACGTAGCTGTGGGTGTCGTGACCGAGTGCCTGCCACTGAGCGAAGGTGCGGTATGAGCCATCGTGGGCCATACGCCATGTGGTCAGGTTGCTGTTGGTGTAATACAGGTTGTAGTCACACTCGAACGAAAGCGGGTAGGCGGCTGGTTTCTGGACCGCCGGAAGGTTGTTGATCGTGACGTCGCGGTAGATGACGTTGTTGAGAACCTTGACGACGTTGGCCTGACACGAGCCGCTGCAGTACACCGGGCGCGCACCGCACACGAACGTGTTATTGAGAATGTAAACGAACTGATCCTGGCCGGACTTGTTGGAACCTCCGATCGTGATGATGCCGTTGCCGTGTGGATCGTTCAGGAAGATGCAGTTGTCGATCTGCAGACTGGGCCCCTGCGAGATATAGATCGACGCCGTGCCGCCGCGGGAGTTGATCCATTCGGGGAAGTCGTTCCAGACCTTGGCTCGTGTGATACGAACGCGCGTCCACAAGGTGCCAACGTAGTCGTGTCGGAAGAACCAGCCGTCGCGATGAGGTTTGTCACCGGAGCCCTGCCAGAGGTCGGTTTGGATCCAGTCGTAGAGACGGCAGTTGGAGAACAAGACATCCCGGAACTCGCCGTTGGCGGACCGAGGAGCCACGTCGAAACCCCAGACAACGTGGTCGTGAATCGAGAGGTCCTCACAGAGGATGTTGGACACCAGCCCGCCGGTTGCAACCTTGAGCGAGACCGGATTGCGCATACGCGCGAAGTCACACCCGCGGATGGTGACGTTCGAGGAGTTCTGAAGGGAGATACCGACGCCGGTGATGGCGTTGGTCCCGTTCATCGGCATGAGCGCACGCCAGGAACCGATTTCATGGAGCTGGCAGTCTTCGATATTGATGTGGGACGCGTCAGCGACGCGGATGCCAGTGCCGCCCTTTGGATTGGTGACGGATTTCCACATGTACAGACCGCCGGTGCCGGGGGTGGTGTATGTGACCAGCACAGCGTCTGAGAACTTGTCACCACGCCGGACGCGGAAGTGTGTCGGCGAAACGACGGAGTCAACCCAGTTGTTGGTGCCGTCTTTGGGGGTCATACCCCCGGGAGCGGTATTGCCCGGGTCCATCGTGAAGGCTACGACCTGGCCAGCAGTGAGCCCGTGAGGTTCTGCCGTGACGATCGTATTCGCCCCGACATCGACGGTGACGGGGTATTTGGTGGTCCAGATCGGATCGTCCTCGGTGTAACCGCCGATTTGGTACAGCTTGATGCCGTAGATGTCAACATAGCTCCGGCCGGTAAGGTTGATACCGGTGCCTTCGACGTAGTCGGTGGAGATGATCGCTAGACCAGAGCCCCAACCTTCGGCGGTGCGGTACAAGATCGGGTTGCCAGCTGTGCCGGACCAGTTGGCAATGATGTTGCCGACGTAGCGTACACCACCTTTGAACTCGACGATATCACCCGGTGATAGGGACGTCGCGGCGGCGTTGCCGGTGGCGTTGGTATCGCCGGGGCAATGCTTCCACGGGGTCGAGATGGTCAGACCTGTGTTGGTGTCTGACCCCAGCTCAAAGTCGATGTAGTACTGGGCCATTAGTAGATGCCGTAGAACGCGTTCATGTTGGCACGAACCGTGTTGGCGTCGGTGGGGCTCATGTCGGTGAACCAGATGACCCACTCCTGGAAGTCGTAGTCAGCGCAGAGCGAGCCGTCGCCGGTACGGAAGTTGGCGGAGGACGCATCACCAGAGCTCATCGTCTGGGTGTTCGAGTTGAGCCACTGGGTGTCGTCGCCGGTGCGAATGGTGGTACCGTGTAGGCACCAACTGCCGGTGGTGTAGTTGAGTCCAGCTGGCGCCGAGCCGCTGTTGATACGCATCGCCGGACCGGTGGATAGCTGTCGCAGCGCCCCGCGGGTGCCGGTGCCGAGGTTGACGAGCATGTCGCCGTTGACGTTGGCGTTCGTCTTGGCTACGGCGAAGTAGGTGATGGGCAGGGCCTGACTCGCCGAGACGAATAGGAAGTCATCCACGCCGTCGTGCTTCATCGCGACCATGCCGGATACGGCGCCGGTACGGGGTGTGCCGGAGAAGACGATTTGCGGCTGTTGGCTGGTGGTCGCTTGGGCGATGTCGCGGAGATTGCCGGACTGGTCGTAGATCTTCGTGACGTAGCCGTCGGTGCCGGAGCAGAAGGTCGTGATGGCGGCGACATCGACGAGGTTACCATCGAAGCCAATGTCCTGCTCGGCGTCGTCAGAGGCGCGGCGGACTCGGAAGGCCGAGCCGGAGTAGGACGAGCTGAGCTTGCGACCGAGGGAGTAGGCACCAGCAGCAGAGCCGACCTCGTCAAGGAGGAGGGTGCCGGAGGACTGGGTGCTGTTGTTGGTGACAGCGGTGTCGGTGAAGGATGCCAGCGCGTTACCGGCCAGGTCTTCGATGCCGGACCCTGGTTGTGTGTAGGAGATGGTAACCGTCTCGCCGAGCTGGATGACCCTGGAGAGGGTGAACGTCGCCACGTCGTCGATGAGGCTGGAGAAGGTTGGGGTGACGGCACCGCCGGAGGCTGTGACGGTGAGGCCGCCCGAGCCGCCCGAGCCGACCTGGCAGTCTTCGTCAAAGGTGATGGTCAGCTCGTCGCCGTCGGTGTTGATCACGGCCGAGGAGACCGAAGGCGCGGTGGTATCCTCCGAGCCGACTAGGGTCTCGATGAGGACGGCATACCGGCGGTCGGTGTAGACCGTCGCCGTCGCAGCGTTGGCCAGTGAGGTCCAGTTGAAGTCCGTTGCGTTCCGGACGTTGACCCACTCGGTGGTGGTAGACAGGACCACGATAGAACGGTACCCGCTCTCGGTGCTGTGGGCGAGACGGCTGTTGCCGTTCTCGAAGCCGATGACGACCCACCAGGTGGACACATTGGTCAGGTCCAGCGAAGCGGAGTGTTCGTGGTTGGCGTAGACGCCCGAGGACGACGGGTTGTAGGTCCGGGTGATCTTCAGCGCGCGGGTGCCGGGCTGGTCGTTGACGGCATCGTGGGCGAAGATGTCGAGAGTGTACTCGCGGGTGGAGGTGTCCGTGTTCAGCGCCCGGAAGATGACGGCCTGAAGCTCGTTGGCGTCGACATCGGTGATCTTGACTGCGATGAACGCAGCCTGGCCGACAGCACTGCCAGTGTCTGTCCACTCGGAGGCAGGCGTCCAGCCGAACTCTTGGGTGGTGCTGGACGGGATGTACGACGAGTTGTTGGTGACCTCCTCATCGGAGACCGCAACAAGGTCGTTGCCGGCGAGGTCCTCGATGGCGTTACCGGGCTGGGCGATGTCGATGGTGACCGTCTCCGTAAGCGCGACCTTGCGGGACAGGGTGTATACCAGCGTCGAGGTGCCCGAGCCGGAGAGGTACGTGGCGGTGACGGCTCCACCGTCCGCGTCGAGGGTGACGACCGCATTGCCACCCGCACCGAAGACTACCGGCTCGTCGAAGTTCAGGTGCAGAATGTCGCCGATAGCCGGGATCACTGCGGAGACGAGCGACGGCGCTGTCACATCAGCAGCATCATCGCCGGAGAGTAGGACCCACACGGCGTTGGAGGCGGTGGCGTCGACGCAGAACCATACTTCGTTCAGCCCAGCGACACGCCAGAACGAGCCCGCGCGGTAGCCCTGGCCGGTGTCATTGCCAGGGCCTGGACGAGTCGTCGCTGCGAAATTGTTTTGAGGCATACTGGCCTCGGGGTAGTGGGTCTCGACCGCCAGTTTGATCTGGGCTGGTGAGTACGACCGCGGGCTGGTCTCGGACCCAGCGACGACTTCGGCGTCAGAGGCTTGGGTCAGGTTTGTCTCCGGGAGATGTTCCACCAAGTCATCAAGATCAATCTCCTCCGCCGCGATCTTGGCGGTGATGGGTGCGGTGTCGATGCGCACCTCGCCGATGCCAGTAGCAACGCCGAACATGACGAACATGACGTACGATGTCGGCTGCGTGGTGACCAGCGCGGACTCGGTGGCGCTGACGAAATAGTTCAACCCAGCCACGATCGAGTCATTCTCGAAGCGACCTTGCTTGACAAGGACGAAGGTGTCCACCGTCGGTGCGGACTCGACGATACCCACTGGGCGGGTGGTATCCACCGCGTTGGCTTGTGCGCCGACCCAGGCGGTACCGTTGTGGTACACCGGCTGCATAGCCACGAAGCCGTGACCGACCTGGGTGATGGTCTCACGGAGTGATTGCCCGTCGGCTGCGCCGTCAGCGCCGGGAGGTCCTTCTGGACCCTGGGGACCTTCGGGACCCTCGGGACCAATGAGTTCATCCTTCGGGATCAGGTCTACCCAAGTGGATGAATCGCTCCGCTTGTATTGGATGTGGGTCGCCGTGACCTGGAACTCAGCGTGGGGACCCGCAGGACCTGGGTCGCCAGGAGCGCCGTCAGCACCGTCAGCACCAGCAGGGCCTTGTGGACCTTGCGGGCCTTGCAGCGGTCCAGCGTTGGTGAAGGTTGTCCCGTCACTGATCCACAGGTCGCCGTCGATGGAGTACGCATCCCCGGCAGTGGACGATCCAGGCAGGCTGGATTCGTCAGCGAGAGTCCCTTTGTACTTCAGACCCTCACCCTGTGGACCCGGGACTCCCCGGTTGATAATGATGATCTGCTGTTCGGGCTGTGCCATGTTAGATTTCGACGGCCTTGGCGTTGAGCGTCAGGGCGGGTGAGAGATTGGGGTGGGAGATCCACGTGTACAAATACGCCCCGGTGACCAGGACGGCGTCGGACACCGAATCCAGCGATGTGCCGGGCTGGTTCGACGGGAGCAGCTTCAACGTCCGGGCGACGTGGGCCAGGCGCACCATCGCGGCCTCGGCGGTCATGTCGAACGGGGAGACAGCGTAGTACAACGTCGGCGCGTTGAACGCGCTCGGGACGCCGGCGCCGTTGGTGAGCTGGGTGTGGATCTGGACCGTCGCACTGGACTCCTGGAGAGTCAGCTTGTTCGCATTGCCCGCGCTGACACCCGGCGAGCCGAGTTCAACAGCTGCGTAAATATCCGTAGTCGTGGCCATGGTCTATATCGGTTGCTGATGCTTACTAGAAGGTTAGTCGAGTGACCAGTCCAGCTCGGAGGTGATGTCCTCGCGTACGGACTGGGTGGTGAGAGGGAGGTCGTGTTGGGGGATGGACTCTGGGGCGTTGTCGTCGATGTTGTGCATAGAGTTGATGAAGAGACGGTAGGTCGCTTCCATCATGTGGTCATCTTCGTCAACGGGTTTGTTGGTCTTGGGGTCGTAGCAGTAACGGCGGATTTCCCAGAGCCAGCGGTAACAGGTCGGGGCGACCCGAACGCCCCGCGGGTCTTTGAGGACGGATTTGAACTTGAGGATTCCGAACTCTTTGGCTTTAGATGCTTTGACAACCGGGAGGCCGCAAAAGGCGAACCGGTGCGCCATGCAGGATAGGGTGATTGGGTCTTGGATCCAGGCGAGCGGGTCGCACTTGGGGACGATGTATTTACGTCCGCGTAGTTTGTGGAGTATGGCAGCGGCGAGGCCGTCGGCGTCGCAGTGCATCCAGATTTCGTCGTAGATGATGGGGACTTCGGAGGGTCCCACGGCGCAGAATACAACGGCGTGGGGGATTTTGGGATGGACGTCGATGGAGCAATAGATTGTATGGTCCGCCGGAGGGTTATCCCAAGACTTCCAACCTGGAGGGAGAGACTTAAGGATATGAGTGTCTTCTTTGAACTCTTTGTAGACGAGCCCGGCCAGTTCAAGTGGAAGGCCATTGAGGCGGCACTGGCGCTCGTCTTCGGTGAGTGAAGACTCGAAGTCGGAGATAGCTTCTTCAGTAAGGTACGGATTGTCACGGGTGTTGCCGACTACTGCGAAGATGTTGTCGCGGGGGACCAGGAGGCCGTTGTGCCCAGGCTGTGGGAAGAACATGTCGTTGATCCACAGTTCTTGCAGGGGTGTGAGGGTGAACCAGTCCTTGCCGTTGCGGTCCATGAGTCCGCGGGCGTTGGCTTTGTACATCCCCTCCGGGCAGGGCTCGTCTATGTGGAGGAAGTCGAGGTCGGATGACTCCTGAGATTGGGGGTTTTTCTTGTAGGCCTCGACCGTGTCGAACATGACGGACGAGCCTCGCTCGGTGGCTATGAACTCGATGGCGCCGGAGTGGTTACGTTTGGTGCGGGTGACGAAGCCGCGGGGTAGCATACGCCAGATCTTGCCGGTCTCTTCGGAGGTCCAGATTTCGTTGACCTTGTCCCAGTCGGTGGTTATGATCTTGCCCTTGACCGGGTGCTGCGGGATGCCGAGAGTGCGCTCAACGGACCCGCGGGGATACCAAGGACGCTCACCGATGAGCCAGGCTGAGTCTTCAGCACAGCCCATAGTTGACTTGCCGGAGCGGTTGCCGGCTCGGTACATCCGGTGCTTCTTGTCTCCGGCACGGTGGAAGGCGTCCTGGGCTGGGTGCGGGCGGTAGAAGAGGAGACCGTAGCGTTGGTAGGCTTGCTGGAGGTCTCGAGCGAGACGGAGCCGCCGGTCGATGTCCGCAGCAAGCGCGCTTTGTGACATCCCGGAGCTTGGTAGGACATGGTCGTAGAGGCTAGTTGACACCGGTTCCGGGGGTGATGGAGGCGCCGGCTGCACGCATTTGGGATTCGATGCGTTGGAGTTCAGCGAGCTTGGCCTCGACGGAATCCTCGATCTTGCCGCCGTCGTAGTTGGTGGACTCGATCTTGGTGGTCGGCTTCCCGAGGAAGCGGTCCAGGAGGGAGTTGGCGGCGGAGACACGAGTGGAGCCCTTCTCCTTGGTGTCGTCACGGACGGCGACGAGCGTTTGGATGGACGGGATGACCTCCTGGGAGAGGACGGTGTCGATAAAGTTGCTCCCAGACTCCTCGACAATACGCTTCATCTCGTCACGGATCGCGGGCTGGGCGAGAACCTCCCGAACCTGCGAATAGGAGTACCCCGAAGCCTCAGCGATTTCCTTCACGGTGCGGCCTGCGGCGCCCATGTAGGCCATCATTTGGTGTACGGGTTTGATGCGTTTCAGCTCACCGCGCGGGGCGGGTGGGTTGGAGTCGAGCGAGTCCGGGAGGTCGTACTGGTTCTCGAGCTGGTACCGATGGCGCTGTTCGGGCGGAGGTGCGACGGTAGACAGAGGCACCTTGACGCCGACGGCCTTATCCGGGTCGCTAGCGGGATGTGGTACGTTCATGGGTGTTCGGTTCGGTTGGTGTCAGTCCTGGGGTGGCGCGAGCGACTACCTCCAGAGCCGTCGCGGACAGACGTGGACGGTCGAGCGTCCGGGCTGAACGCGGGCTGCACTGGTGCCTCAAGGGCGCGGGGGCGCATTGGCTGGCTCTGGGGGATTCCACCGGGACGAGGTAATGGACTCCCCGAGCCGGATGCAAGAAAATCTCTCAGATTGTCGGTCGGAGAATCCCCCAGGAGCAGGTTCCCTCGGGCACTGGGGCGAGGAGGACCTGGGGACCTCAGTCATCCATGCGGGAGGCGACGATTTATGGGTGGTACGCGTGGACGGCATCGACGGTGGATCGTAACCCGGCGTCGGCTCGCCCGCCCACACGTGGCCCGATTTCAAATTTTGAACCGCAGAGTGTGTGGACCTAGTGAATAAAGCGCCGCCCGGGGGCAAGGGTACCCCTGCGTGGGCAGGGGATGGGCAGGTTGAGATTGAGAATCAGTTGCGTTTTGGACCTGGAAGCGGGCGTTTGAAACCTTGCCACGCGGGATAGCATAAGATGCAGAGAGCGATGGGCGGCATGTTGCTTGCTCGGGTCTCTCTGTGTTCTAACCAAAGTATAAACATGTCACAGAACAAGGTCACTCCGGACGCGGCGAAGGCCGCAGAGATCAACACGGCTGCGCAGAAGTTTGCGCTGGACGTCATTCGTGCGCAGGCTGCTAAGGGTATCGGGCGCGAGTTTCCGCAGAAGCGGACGGCGAATGTCGTCGCTCGGGTTGCGGTGGAGATGCTGGATAGCTTCCCGGCACCTGACGGCGCTGATGAAAGCTTCTGGCACCAGAAGGTGCTAGAGTGCGCGTTCGCCACGGGTCCGCTGATGCAGGGGAGCACGATGCAGAAGGCTGCGGTGAAGGCTGGCATCTACGCGGAAGGCGGCAGCGTCGCGAGCGAGTACGATACGGAGTAAGGGATAAACGGGCAGGCTGGGGCGCAATGCCTCGGCCTGCCCTTTGTCGGTGCTATGCATAAGAAACCAAGGATGTACGGCGCGTTCTGGCGCGTTGCTGGCGAACGTAAATGGCAACGTGAGGAACGGCTGGGTCAGGGAAGCAAGGCATTGATGGTTCGATGCTGTCAGGATTGGCTGCTCAACGCTGCTCTGGGGCTGGTGAAGGCCGGCGATAAAAGAGTAGAGCGGACGCTTAGACCGTTGTGAGTGCCGGGCAGGCTGGGACGACAGCGTCCTGGCCTGCCCCTTTTTTGTGGGCGTATGGGTACGCTTAGCCAGTCCGCCGTGGCCAGTGCGACGTGGCCGCAAGCGGTGGCACCTCCACGCCATGCCGGCGCGGCTCACCGCGCTGGGCGCCAGCCAAGCTGGTCATCATCACCAATCGATGCCCACCCCGCCGACGCATCCACGCCGATGCACATACGATCTGGAGATTGATGCGTGGGTGCGGAAGGGTGGGAGGGGAGGCTAGTCCTTTCTGCCATACTTCGCTCAAATCCTCGCCCGACGAACAGATGTGGGAGGGAGGGGGCGCTGGTTTAAAAAAACCGTGTATACCTATTAATTTTTTTTTTTTATATACTATATAGGGCCCTTTATGCGGTAGTCATAACATAACATTATCCTGTGGTATACACCACCCCAAAAGCTAGGCGCGGGCAGGCCATCCATCCCATCCTCCCAGAGAGCATGTGCGTCGGCATGGGTGCGTGCGCCATGATGCGAAGGGCTTGCGATAAGGGTGGGAGACCTGGCATCCAGCGCCCAGCTCGGGCGGTCGGCAGCACGGCTTGCCGTGCATGGCGCGGGGATGCGCGGGCGTGCGCCCCTGCGGGTGCACGTATCACAGCTTGCATCGCCAATGCCGGCATCGCGGGGCGATGCTGACTGGGCGTGGGGTACGTGCCAGGTGAACATTGCCGCGCGGGATAGCATATAATAGGCGGTGGTGAGGATGTTGGGATAAAGCTGGCGAGGTGCCAGCTCGCCGACGAGCTTGCCACCGCGAGAACATGTCATGAGTGAGGTATACATACACAAGCGCCCAGCTCGACCGAAGCCCAGCAAGCGTGAACGGATGTTGCGAGAGATTGCTAAGACCATCCGGGCACAGATGGAACACGACATCGCGCGAGGGACGCTCGAGTCGGAGCAGTTCTATCGGGTGTATTACGGGAAACAGCTAGCGTTCATTCGTGGTGAGATCTACGATGAGCGGGTGGTGTATAACCACCGGCTGAAAATGAAAGCCATACGCGTATGACACACGAAGCTGAGTGGTTCATAGTCACGGCGACGGTTGGTGAGCATAAGCTCGCGGTGGCGTTTCACAGGCAGGATGTGCCACCGACCAATCTCGGGATGATTTACCAAGTGTACAAACGCGCCGAGCAGCTTGGACTGTATGGTGAGTCGTCCGTGGGATACATCGACGAGGCGCGGGTGCATAGCACCACAATCAAAACCATAAAGGAGTTTAGTCATGTCGGCAGTTAAAGTCTTCGACCCGGAGCAGCATCCGCTGCACCGCAAGCGCAAGATCATCCTCTACGCCCTGGCGTTGCTGGAGAGGTTGGGTCTGCCGGTGGCGGCTACACGGGAGCGGTATGACCAGCTCTACGACGACCTCTTTCGGTTGCCCACGGAGCAGGACGCACGCTTCCCGCTGACGCCAGCGTCCAGCATCGAGGACCACATCAACGGTCAGTCACGTGAGGAACTCTCATGCGCGCTGGTGTCTGGGAGGAAATACTCCCTCACCCCAGGGCAGCGTGCCATCCTCCGTGAGTGGTACGGCCTGACGCCGACACAACTGGTCGTTGTTGAACGCATGGAGATGTTCCCACACCACCCAAACCTCATTCGCATGGTGGTGCTACGTAGTGATGTACACATCACCGAAGATCAGCGCAAGCACGTGCTGATACACGCGACGATTGACTCCTGGGGGAAGTTCATGGACGCGTCGATCACCAAGGGGCATGAACTCAAAGAGATCGCCAAGGCCAAGTACGAAGCAGCCTACCGCGCCAAGTGCAAAGCGGAAGGGAAGGAATACCTCCCACCCGACGAACGTGCGGCGCTGCGTGCGGCCAGCGCGGGCAAGACCCGCAAGCCAGCGGGGCCGACGAAGACCCACGAGGA
>CALALQ010000090.1 GCA_937925595.1 uncultured Demequina sp.
GCGCGCGAGGCTCGCGGCGTGGAGATCCCTGCGGACGCGTGGGACGGCCTCGAGGAGCGGCTGCCCGCGCACCTGCGCGTGACGTATCGCGTCGAGGACGGTGACCGCGTCGTAGGCGAGGGTCCGTCGCTTGAGTACCTGCAACGAGAACTCGCGCCTAAGGCGCAAGCGGCGGTGGCGAGGGCCGTGGCCGCCGTCACCGGCGCAGCCCCTGCGTCCGCACCGCGAATGCGCCCCGGACCGCATGCGTCCCGCACGAGTGAGGCGCCCGATTCCGGATTTGCGGTGCGGACGCAGGGAGAGCGGCTTGGGGGGTGGCCTGCTTCGCTTCCCGACGTGGTCGAAGGTGACGGCGGGGTGCGCGGGTACCCCACGATCGTCGACGAGGACGGCGCCGCGTGGCTGCGCATCCTGGCCGCTCCCGATGCCGACGCGCACGCGCGCGGCGTGCGCCGCCTCCTCCTCACCGAGGTGGGGCTGCCGGTCAAGCGCATCACCACCCGCTGGACAGGAGCTCAGGCGCTCGCCTTGGGCGCGTCGCCGTATCGCTCGACCGACGCTCTGGTCGCCGATCTGCAGATGGCGGCGGTGACGTCCCTGGTTCCGGACGCGGGAGACCTCCGCGACGAGGCAGCCTACGACGCTGCGCGGAAGCGAGTGCGGGAAGAGCTGGAAGACGAAGTGCAGCGCATTGCGCTGGTGACGGCAGACGTTCTTGCGCAGGCGCGAGCGCTTGACGGCGAGATCCGCTCGTCCACGTCGATGGCGCTCCTTGCGACCGTGACCGAGGTGCGGGCCCAGGCCAACGACCTGGCAGGTGACGGATTCCTCTCGCGCACTCCCCCAGACCGGGTTAAGCACGTGACCCGCTACCTGGCCGCGCTGAGACGGAGACTCGAGGCAGCGTCGGGCAACCCGCAGCGGGACGCCGCGCTCGCATGGCAGGTGCGCGAGGTCGAGGATGAATGGGTGGCCGCGGGATCGCCCGCGAGCGTCAAGTGGATGATCGAGGAGCTGCGCGTGTCGCTGTTCGCGCAGGCGCTCGGCACTGACGGCTCCGTGAGTCCACAGCGCATCCGCAAGGCACTGGCGGCGCTTGCTGCGCCGACGCAGGGGTAGTCTCCACATCGTGCCCAAGATCGATGCAGCCACTGTCGCGGAGCACCGTGCTGCCCGCCGCGCGGCGCTGCTCGATGCTGCCGCGGACCTCGGTGGCCACGATCATGGTCACCCACGACCACGACGTGCTGCATCACGTTGACCGCGTGCTCATCCTGGAGGATGGCCGCATCGAGCCCCACACCGGCTCGTAGCGCGGTCAGGAGATCGACAGTTCCTTGTACGCGTCGCGGTGAACGATGCCTTCGTCGAGGTACGCGTCGCCGAACGTCGTGTAGCCGAGCCGCTCATAGAACGGAATCGCCTGATCCTGCGCGCTGAGCTCCACGCGCACGCTCCCGTTTGCCCCGTGGCGAGCCAGCGCGGCCGCCTCGAGCGCTTTCATGAGTGCCACCCCCACCCCGGTTCCCCTGGCCGAGGCTCGCACGGCTAGGCGACCGATGTGCGGGTTCGCGGGATTCATGGCCCCGTGCCCGGTGCCTTCACCGTGGAACGAGTCCGTGTGCGGCGCGAGCAGGCGCCCGGTGCCCATGGGCGCGCCGTCGTTGTCGTAGGCGATGACGTGGAAGGTGCGGGGGTCTGAGTCGAGCTCGTCGCGCTCTCCCTCCGGTGAGACACCCTGCTCGCCCACGAACACCTCGAAGCGCACCGCGAGGGCGTCGGCAAACTGTTCAGGGGTCGTGACCTGTTCGATTCTCATGCCCGCAGCACCTCCAACGCGTCCGCAAGGTCCCGCGGATATTCGGACGATACCCGCACCTCGCCGCCGCGAGTCGGGTGCTCGAACGCGAGCTCCTTCGCGTGCAGCCACTGCCGTGTCAGTCCCAGCTTGCGCGCGAGGACGGGGTCCGCGCCGTACGTGAGGTCGCCCGCAAGCGGGTGGCGCATTGCGGCCATGTGCACGCGGATCTGATGGGTGCGGCCCGTCTCGAGGTGGATCTCGAGCAGCGAGGCCGAAGGGAACATCTCGAGCACCTCGTAATGTGTGATCGACGGCCTGCCACCCTCAACCACCGCGAACTTGTAGTCGGACGTGGGATGCCGGCCAATGGGCGCGTCGATCGTGCCCGCCGTGGGATCAAGGTGCCCCTGAGCCACCGCGTGGTAGATCTTGTCGACCGTGCGCTCCTTGAACGCGCGCTTGAGCACCGAGTACGCGGCATCGGACTTCGCGACCACCATGAGGCCAGACGTGCCCACATCGAGTCGGTGCACGATCCCCTGGCGCTCCGCCGCCCCCGAGGACGCGAGCCGCACACCAGCCGCAGCCAGCGCGCCCACAACGGTGGGGCCGGTCCAGCCCGGCGACGCATGCGCGGCCACGCCCACCGGCTTGTCGACCACCGCGATGTCGTCGTCCTCGTACACGAGCGTGAGCCCGCCAGGGACGGGCGGCTCCTCTACCACCTTGGCCTCGGGCAGCTCCACTGACACGATCCCATCAGCGAGCCGATCGGACTTGCCAAGCGTCGACAGCCCCTGCATCACGTGACCACTCTCGACCAACTCGGCCGCTCGGGTGCGCGACAGACCCAGCATGCGCGCCAAGGCGACGTCCGCGCGCTCCCCGATCAGAGCGTCGGGCACGGGCAGGTGACGGGTGTCAGGCACTTTCAGAGGGTACGTCCGACGCTGCGGCGGCTGGGGCGGCCTGCTCGCCTTCTTCGGGCTTGGGTTCGAGGATCTGCTTGCCGAACGCCGCGAGCAGGGCCACGGCGATGGCCGCACCCACAATGGCGATGTCCGCGACGTTGCCGACGAACCAGCCGTTGTAGTTGATCATGTCGATGACATGACCTTCGCCAAAGCCCGGGTAGCGGAAGAGGCGATCGATGAGGTTCCCGGCCGCGCCACCGAGGCCGATGCCAAACAGCCACAGCGCAACCGTGGAGTGGGCGCGACGCGCGTAGATGATGATGCCGATCAGCACCGCGATGCCCACGGCGGTGACGATCCACGTCGTTGAGTTGCCGAGTGAGAAGGCAGCGCCAGGGTTGCGAACGAGTTCGATGGACAGCCAGGAGCCGAGCAGCTCGTGATTCTCGCCGGGCTCAAGCGTGCTGAGCGCCCACTGCTTGGTCAGCTGATCAACTGCAACGACTGCGAGAGCGACCAGCCACAGGGCTGGTCGCCACGTCAACGGCGCTCCTCGCGCTGCTTGCAGGTCACGCAGTGCGTCGCGCGCGGGAACGCCTGGAGGCGCGCCTTGCCGATGCCCTGGCCGCACACGAGGCATGAGCCATAGGTGCCTGCCTTGATGCGACGCAGCGCGTCAACGCTCTGCTCGAGCATCTCGCGGGTGTTGTTGACGATGGACATCTCCTGCTCGCGCTCGAGCGCGGTGGAGCCGGCGTCTGCCTGGTCGTCGCCAGCGCCGTCAGAGGTGTGCAGCAGGTCATCGAGTTCGTGCTCGGTGGCGGCGAACTCAGCGACCAGGCGCTCGACATCGGCGTTGAGGGTCTTGACGATCTCGCGGATCTCGCCAACCTTCCACGCCTCGTCGCCTTCGCGGACGGCAAGCTTCTTGAGATCTGCGGCCTTGACGTCCGCAGGGTCGACCGAAATCGTTGTGACATCAGTGCTGGTCATGAGGGTGGCCTCGCTTTCGGTCTAGTGGAGTGAGACTAGTCCGCTTTGCGTACTGAAAGCAAAGCGCCGCGCCCTCAGGCGCGGCGCTTCGCAGATAGCGGAATTGTCAGTTTCCCGACTCGGGGCTCTTCTGGCCGTAGAGGTCGGAGAACATGCGCGACGACGGCGGCGTGAAGGGCGTCTCGTCGCCCTCTGCGGACTCGTCGATCGCGGGCACTGCACCAGTCTGCTGATCCTCAGGAGCGGGGGTCGTCACCGGCGCGAAGGGGTTGCCAATCGGGCCCGACGCTGGGGCACGCAGCTGGTTCTCCCACGGCTCATTCGCGTCGTAGGTGGGAGGAACGGGCGCCTGGGCGGATGCCGGGGTCTCGGCGGCCGGCTCAGAGAAGCCGCCGATGGCCTCCTCGAACGACACCGCGTCGGCCCGGGGGGCAGCCGGTGCAGCGTCCACCTGGGGAGCCGCGGGAGCAGCGTCGGCCTGGGGAGCTGCGGGAGCAGGCTCGAAGGCGGGCGACGCGACAGGCTGGGAAGGCTCGTCCGCCGGGGCCTCGGCAGCAGGCTCGGCAGGGGCCTCGGGAGCGGGCTCAGCCGCGGGCTCAGCCGCGACCTCGGGAGCCTCGTCGGCTGGCTCCGCAGGGGAGGCAGCGGACACGGGCGACGCGCCTGGCAGATCAGCGATTCCCGATCCCGCGAGGCCTGCGACCGCACCGGTGCTGGGACCGGTCGCCGTGTGATCGAGGTCGCCAAGCAGGTTCTCGAGGTATGCCTTGAGGCGGGCGCGGTAGTCGCGCTCGAAGCGACGCAGGTCATCGATGCGCGCCTCGATGCTCGCCCGCTCGGCGGCAAGCTCCTCCATGCGGGCCTTGGCGTCGAGGCCCGCACGCTCGCGGATCTGGTCCGCGGCGGCGTTCGCCTCGTCGATGATGCGGTCGCGCTCGGCCTCGCCGGCCTGCACGTACTCGTCGTGAAGCTTCTGGGCCATGGCGAGCATGCCAGTTGCACTCGCGCCACCCACCTCGGTGGCGGCGGCCAGCAGGCCCGTCGTGCCTGGTACACCGCCTGCAGCGGTCACCGGAGGGGCCTCAGCGGCGGGCGCGCCGCCACCGGCCGCAAGGCGCGCCGCAAGCTCGTCGCGCTCAGCGGTCAGCTGCGCGATGGTGTTGGCAACTTCGTCGAGGAAGTCATCGACCTCGTCCTGGTCGAAGCCCTCGCGGTACTTCGTCTTCGAGAACGCCTTGTTGAGGACGTCCTCAGCCGTGAGCAGAGCCATGTCGAATTCCACCTCGTTTCGCATTGACCGTTATGTGAACGGCCTCTGACGTACGTGCCACTTTACCTACTCCAACTATCGGCACGTACTTAAGCGCTGGCGGCAGCGACCCCCAGCGCGTTGAACAGGATCGACACACCGAAGAACAGCACAAGGAACGCAAGGTCAAACCGCAGCTGCCCGATCGTGACAGGCTTGATGATCTTGCGCAGTGCCTTGAGCGGCGGGTCTGTGATCGTGAAAACGCCCTCGGTCGCGACCAGGGCGGCACCCTTGGGGCGCCAGTCGCGTGCCAGCGACACGACGAGCGACAGGACCATGCGCGCAAGCAGCAGGAGCATGAACAGCAGGAGCAGGAGCCTGAGCACGTCGATGATCAAGGGCATGCCAGGAGCCTAGTTGAGCGAGCGGTCAGCGCGAAAAACGCCGCCGCCAATCCGCGACAGTTCCGTCTAGCCCTGGTTGTAGAACGTGTTGTCAGGGCGCTGCGGCTCTTCGTCCACGGCGATCTCGACGTGGGCGGGAGACAGCAGGAACACGGATGTGGTGACGCGCTCGATCGAGCCGTGCAGGCCAAAGGAGAGGCCAGCGGAGAAGTCCACCATGCGCTTCGCGTCCGCGTCGTTCATCTCCGTGAGGTTCATGATGACGGGCACACCAGCGCGGAACGCCTCGCCGATCAGGCGGGCGTCGTTGTAGCTGCGCGGCTTGATCGTCTGGATGCGGCGCAGATCCGGCGACGCGGAGTGAGCGCTGTGCGAGTGCCTGTTCTTGCGCACCTCAGAGACGTCGTGAAGGTTCGTCACGGGCGCGAGCTCGTCGTCGCCGTAGTCGTACTCCTCGTTGTCGGCGACCTCAAAGCCCAAGTACTGGATCGCCTTGCGAAGCGCGCTCATATCGGTCCTCTTTCCAGGTGCGGTGCCGCTTGTAGGTCAACGCTACGGCGCGCTGTTGGCGCCTTCATGTACCGACACGCCGCACACCACAACGCCGCAGTGACGCCCGGTCAGTCCGTCGCGCCGGTGGCTGAAGAACGCGGCGTCTTCATAGGTGCAGCCGGGGTGCCTCACGAGGTAGCCCACGCCCAACTCCCCCAGTCGCGTCTCGACGGCCCGGGGGATGTCGAGCGCAGGTGTCTTCCACGAGGTCGTCGAGGTCGCGGTGGGGTGGCGCTCCGCGACTTCGTAGCGCATGCCGATGGGCACTTCGTAGCAGCGGCCACAGATAGCAGGCCCGACGCTGGCAGAGATGAGCGTGGGGCTCGCCGCCGTGCGGCGCAGGTCGAGCAGCGCGCCGAAGGCGGCATCGACGGCTCCCGCCCACAGGCCCTTGCGGC
>CALALQ010000091.1 GCA_937925595.1 uncultured Demequina sp.
CATTTCGTCAAACACATCGCGGTGATTTCATCAATCACCCCTGTGACCGTGTTCGCAAATCCCGAAGCCCAGTCGGGGCAAGGGATCGCGAGAGGCCGCTTCAGACGTTTTCCATGAAGTGCCGCTATTTTTTCCACGGCCCAGGTCAGAAGCAGTTTCCGTACCCCTGCCGCTGGTACTTCGAGAGGCGGGATCTGGTCGTTCTCGATCCGGGCCTCCTCGCCGTCGAGCCCATATGATGCTGCATGTCGACGGCTGAGGTGCGGCATTACACGCTCAGGTTCGGCACCTATTCGCTGCGTCCCTCTATCGGCCGTGCGTCTCCATGCAAAGGTGGGCAGATGGGGCTGAAGGAGACCTGGGCGACGGCCGGCGACATCATCACCACCTGGCGTGCGCGCGCTACCCTGGCGCTGCGTCGTTGGGGGTACCGCGTCGGGGAGTATTGCCAGACCTCTCCCGTCGGCGCAGTAGCACCCTGGCTTGGCACGCTCATCGGAAGCTGGATCGTGGGGGCGAACACGGGCTCTGCTTGGGCGATAGCCCTTGGCGCGTTCATCGCTGGCCTCGGATGCGCACCGGTCGCAGCGGCAGCCGCTTGGGTTCGTATAGACACTGGTCGAGTCGCCCGCCGTGAAGCACGCGAGCGAAAGGCGCTGCAGTACGCCTCGATGCAACTCATCCCGAAGCTTGGCGAGTGCACGGCGTTGACCCGCCCTCGACGTGTCCGCCTGAAAGACGAGATCCTCGCCGACACGGTCAAGTTCCTCGAGGAGAACGTGTACCGCGACGACCCTCGCGAGAGTCTTCGCCCCGAGCTTACGACTCGAGTCGTGCTGTATGCCCTCGCCGATGGCAGGAGGGAGTTGACCCCCGTGTGCCAGGCGGGCCGGCCAGATCCCGCAAGCGTGTTCGTGGATGGAGACGGTGGGCGAGGACAGAAGTCCTTCCACGAGCTACTCGATGAACGTGGCACGTTCGAGACAAACTTGACGGATCGGGAGTATGTCTCGTACGTTTCGGCACCCATCGCGAGCGGGACCGCGGTGTTCGGAATGCTTTCGGTGGACTCGACCGACTACCGCAAGCTCGAACGCGACGACCGGGATGCGTTGGAAGTCATCGCCGCGGCCCTCGCTGTCTTCTTCGTGGAAGCTGAGCGCGGCGCCCGCATAAGGGCATGAAGTTCGGCCCATCCTCAGGACGTGCGGCTACACTGACATCAAGAACGGAGGCGACATGGGATCCATCCGATTTACTCCAGAGCAGATTGAGGCGCGCCGCGAGTCCCGCGATGCAGCGTTCAACCGGAGCGTGTCCGACGTTGCCCGTGACATTCAGCGTGAGCAGCGTGAGTACAACCGTCAGTTCATCGCAAACCTGGGCCGCGCGTAACCGAACGTCTGCGGCAGGTACTCCGCCACCCTCGGCAAGGCCTCGCTCCCCGCTCGAGCCGTTGCGGTTCGATCGGGCGGCCTTCTCAAGGTCGACTTGCCCTCAGCAGTCCCACGGCGAGTCGCGCGTTCTGGAACGCCACGCCCCAAAACCCACACCCGCTACTCCTTGCGCTCCTCCGCGGGCGTCGGCGGCATCATGTGTATGACAGGACCGAACGGCTGGAGAGTGAAGCCGTAGACCTCCTTCGCGGCCGCCACCGTCGCTTCCAGGATCGCCGGCACACGGCGTCTCGGAATACCCCGCGCGATGAGCCCGGCCCGGAATGCCCGCTCGGCAGCGAAGATATCCCCGTCACGGCTCATGACCACAACCGACCCAGTGTGGTCATCGTATGCACGGGGGGGCGTGTATCCCTGAGCAGCCAAGCTCGAGTTGGTCGACACGAGCGGTTAGGCCGCCCGGCGGGCGCTACCCGAACGACTCGCGGCGAGTCGGTAATCGGATTCCAGTCCGCTATCGCCACCTGGACGCCCCCACTCTTTGTCGACCGCGCAGATCAGCCTGTCCACGTCGTAACGCCCATGGTCGCGCCTTCTGCATCAACCCTGCTGCGCGTCCAGATACCGCTCGGCGACGCTGATGACGAGTTCCGGGTCGTCGTCGACCACGTCGATGGGGCGAGGCGCGGTTCCGTCCGCACGCTGCCCGAGAGACGT
>CALALQ010000092.1 GCA_937925595.1 uncultured Demequina sp.
GTCCCCGCAACAAGAAGAAGGCCCCGGATCGCGAGATCCGGGGCCTTCTGCCTTTGCCAGGTGCAGGCGATCACACCCGCCGCGCGGCATCCGCCGCTCAGTCCACGCGCAGCTGCATGCCGTCGCAGCGCGACGCGCGCCCCCGCCCCTCTTCGTCGCGCGAGGTCACGCGCAGCAGGCGGATGAGGTCGCCCTCGAAGTCATAGATGCCCAGGCTCGACGAGCACACCCGCTCGCCGTCGAATCCGCTCAGCGACCACTCGGCTCGTACCGCGAGGCAATCGCCTTCCTCCCAGTACTCCGTGGCGCGCACCAACAGCGACCGAGCGATGTTCTGGTCGAACCAGGAGCGCACGCCGTCGCGGTCGTGGGCGATCACCTCGGCGCCCTCCGCGATCCCGTCCGCGTAGCGCACCCGCACGATGCGCGCCTCGGCGGTGAAGAACGTGTCGGCCACATCGAGGTCGCCGGCGGACACCGACGTGAGCAGAGCGTCGATCAGGGCTTCCCGGCGCAGGAACGTCGTTTCGATGACCATGGAGAAAAGCCTAGAAAAACCAGTGCGCAGGTTGCGTTAATTGTCCGTGAGAATGCCCCGCACCGCGCGACGGAGACGCGTCGCGCAACGGCCCGACTTCTCACGGAACGAGTGACCTCGCCGTGGTACTTTCCAAGGGCGTCACGCACGTCCGATGCATCCATCGCCTCGCCTTCGACGGATGAAACATGTCACGCCACACACACCGTTCCGCATCCCATCAGCCCGTGATCCGAGAGATCTACGGCTCTTCGCTGAGTTGGAGCAAAGCCGCGCCCGGCACCCGCCTCACGCCCGAGAACGCGCAGCAGTTGCACCACGAGGGCTACACGATGGTCCTCGTGCGAGACGGGCTCTGGAAGACCCGCCAGGTCTCGCTCATCCGGTACCTGCAGCGGCTTCCGCGGCAGCCCTGACGCGTCCCGACGACCCGATCGCCCCGCCGCGGGCGACGGAGGACCGCACCGCGCCGACGGACGCACGTCGCCGTCACGCGGTCTCGAAGTCGCCCACCCACCAGTCGGCGATGCCGGCCAGCCGAGCCGCCACGCGACGGTGCGCCTCTCCCCCGCGCCACGCCGCGAACGCCGCGGCGTCGGCGAAGGTCGCGTCTTCGACGATGACGCGTCCCTTCCGCATGTCGAGCGAGGGCTCCACGGTCCAGGCCACGACACCCGGCTCGTCGCCGAGCGCGCGGAGCGCGGCGATCGCCGCAGACACGTCCGGGTCCGCGACATCGTCGCGGACCCGGAACAGCACGATGTGCCGGAACATCTACTCGCGGATGGTGTCGACGTGGTCGCGGTACCAGGCGACGGTGCGCTCCATGCCCTCTTCGAGGGAGATGGATGCCGTCCACCCGGCCTCCGCGAGCTTGGAGACGTCGAGCAGCTTCTGCGGGGTGCCGTCGGGCTTCGACGTGTCCCACTCGGTCTCGCCGGTGTATCCGGTGACCCGGGCGATGGTCTCGGCGATCTCGCGGATGGTGACGTCGCTGCCGGTGCCGACGTTGACCTGGTCGGGTCCGTCGTAGTGCTCCATGAGGTGCAGGCACGCGTCGGCCATGTCGTCCGCGTGCAAGAACTCGCGGCGGGGTGTTCCGGTCCCCCAGTTGGTGACGCTGCTCGCACCCGTGTGGGCGGCCTCGTCGTAGCGGCGGATGAGCGCCGGCAGCACGTGCGACCCCTTCGGGGAGAAGTTGTCGTTGGGGCCGTAGAGGTTGGTCGGCATGGCGCTGATCCACGGCAGGCCGTACTGGCGACGCACCGCCTGGGTCTGCAGGATGCCGGCGATCTTGGCGATCGCGTAGGCGTCGTTCGTGGGCTCGAGGTGGCCAGTGAGCAGCGAGTCCTCGCGGATGGGCTGTTCGGCGAACTTCGGGTAGATGCACGACGACCCGAGGAAGAGCACGCGTTCGACGTCGTTCGCGAGCGCGGCGTCGAGCACGTTCACCTGAATGCGCATGTTGTCGCTGAGGAAGTCGACCGGGTAGGTCGAGTTCGCCAGGATGCCGCCCACCTTCGCCGCGGCTAGCACGACGTACTGCGGCTTCGTCTCGCCCATGTAGGCGAAGACGGCGTCGCGATCTTTCAGGTCGAGCTCCGCGGAGGTCTTCCCGACGATGTTGCCGAATCCCGCCGACTCGAGCTTGCGCACGATGGCCGACCCCACCAGTCCTCGGTGCCCCGCGACGTAGAACGTCGCGTCGCGATCGAGTTCGTGGGGGGTGTATTCGACGCCGTCGACCGCAGCGGTCACGCGCGAGCCCCGAGGAGCTCCGCGTTGCCCCACGTCGGCAGCTTCACGGTGTCGATCCAGTCGGCGCCGCGCTCGAGCGCCGTCACGTCGGCGTCGACCATGAGCTTGGCCAGCTCGTTGCCGTCGATCGTGGGCACCCAGCCGAGCTTGTCGGCGGCCTTGGAGGGGTCGCCGATGAGGGCGTCGACCTCGGTGGGGCGCAGGTAGCGCTCGTCGAACTTGACGAACTCCTGCCAGTCGAGTCCGACGTGTCCGAACGACGTCTCGAGGAAGTCGCGGATCGTGTAGCCGACGCCCGTGGCGAGTACGAAGTCTTCGGGGGTGTCGGCCTGCAGCATGCGCCACATGCCCTCGACGTACTCGGCCGCGTAGCCCCAGTCGCGGATGGAGTCGAGGTTGCCGAGGTAGAGGTCCTTCTCGAGACCGGCCTTGATGCGCGCCACGGCGCGCGTGATCTTGCGGGTCACGAACGTCTCTCCGCGGCGCGGGGATTCGTGGTTGAACAGGATGCCGTTCACCGCGAACATGTCGTACGCCTCGCGGTAGTTCTTGGTGATCCAGTAGCTGTACAGCTTGGCCGCCGCGTAGGGGGAACGCGGGTAGAACGGCGTCTCCTCGTTCTGCGGCGGCGGGGTCGCTCCGTAGAGCTCCGAGGTGGAGGCCTGGTAGTACTTCGTCTGGATGCCCGACAGACGAACGGCCTCGAGGAGCCGGATCGTGCCCGTGCCGGTGGTGTCGGCGGTGTGCTCAGGTTCGTCGAAGGAGACGCGCACGTGCGACTGCGCGGCGAGGTTGTAGACCTCGTCGGGGTTGATCGCCGACATGAGCGTCACGAGACGAGCGCCGTCGGACAGGTCGCCGTAGTGCAGGAAGAGCTTGGCCTCGGGGTCGTGCGGGTCGACGTAGAGGTGGTCGATGCGGTGTGTGTTGAACGTCGAGGCGCGGCGGATCAGGCCGTGCACCTCGTATCCCTTCGAGAGAAGGAGTTCGGCGAGGTAAGAACCATCCTGGCCGGTGATACCGGTGATGAGAGCACGCTTCGTCAAAGGGGTGTACCGATCTTTTTCGATTTTTTCGGGCGAGTCGGAACCTGTCCGGCGGCGGCGGTGGTCAGATCCGCGAGAAGACTATCGAAACGATCGATCGCAAATGTTTCCTCGAGCACCGTCTCTTTGTAACGTTTGCCGTTCTCGCCGAGGCGAGCCGCCTCTTCCCGGTCGGCCGCGAGCACTTTCACTCCGTCGAGCAGAGCCGCCGGGTCACCCGCGGCGACGGTCATTCCGGCTTTCGCCGTGATGACTTCTTGTGCGGTGATCCCCATCGCGTCCGTGGCGGCCAGAACGGGCCGCCCCGAGGCGAAATACGACGTCAACTTGCTGGGCACGCACATTTCGGCGACCCCTGGCAATTCGTTCACCAGCAAGACGTCGGCCGCCTGGAGCACCTCGGCGAACGCCATATCGTCGAGCGGCGGCATGATCTCGGTGGTCGTCGGCTCCCCCGCGATGCGTTCCGCGAGTTCGTCGCGTTGCGAGCCGCGCCCCACGAGCACGAAGCGCACCTTCTCGCCCGCGCGGTGCGCCAGACGGCCGGCGTCGACGACGTGGTGGAGTCCCTGCTTCACGCCCATGTTCCCGGTGTGCGCCACGACGATCTCGTCGTCCGCCCACCCGTGCGCTTGGCGCACCGCGGTGACGTCGATCTGCGGCATCGGTGGCAGATGCGTCCAGTTTCGGACGACCGCGGTGCGCTCGAGCGGCACACCGAAGTCGTGATGGACGCGATCCGCAAACCGGTCGTGAATGACGACGACCATCGAGGCGGAGCGGAGAAGCCACTTCTCGATACCCCGGATGACCCGCGCCGCCGCACCGGACCCCTGACCGGTCTCCGCGAGCCCGAGGCCGTAGAGGTCTTGAACCCAGACGACGAAGGGCGTCGTCGGATGGGTGATCCGCGCCCGAAGGCGCACCAGCGCCGAGGAGATCAATGCGGGAGAGACCGCGACGATCACGGCCGGATCGCCCCAGCGGGAAAAAACCTGGCGGATTCCGAAGGTGATTTCGGCCGTTGCCCGCGGCATCGGCGTGGGGCGTGCAGGAATGAAATGACGGAGTCGGTGGACGGAAACGCCGTCGATGTTTTCGCGGCGCGACCACTGCCCGTAACCTGGCGCAACTTTCCAGTCCGGATAATGAGGGTGCCCCGCGAGGGCCCGAACCTCGCGGCCACGCCGGACCAGCCCGGCGGCCATGGCACCGGTGTAGGGAGAGATTCCCGTAGTCTCCGGGGGGTAGTTCAGCCCGAAGAAGAGCGTTGGCGAGGGTTGCTGCACGTTGCAGACCTTACCCCCGCGAGCGTTACGTCACAGTTACACGAAAGGACGCCGTGAGCGACATTCCGGTGATCGATCTTTCCCGGGCCCCGGGTGAGCGCGCCGCGTGGGATCAGCCGGCTTGGAAGGTGTACCTCTGGGCCGCCTGCGAATTGCTGTTCGTAACGAATCCGTGGCAAATCAGCTCGGGCCTACGCATCCGCATTCTTCGCGCGTTCGGTGCAAACATCGGAAAGAATGTCATCTTCCGTCCCCGTACGCGCGTAAAATTCCCGTGGAAGCTGTCGATCGGCGATCGCTCATGGATCGGAGAGGGTGTCTGGTTCCACAATCAGGACCAGATCACGATCGGCCACGACGTCGTCATCTCACAGGAGACGTTCCTCACAACTGGAAGTCACGCACATCGGCGTGACATGGCGCTGCTCACGCGACAGATTCACATCCGTGCTGGCGCCTGGGTGACCTCTCGCTGCGTGGTTCTGGGCGGCAGCGATATCGGTCGTTCCGCACTCATTCGTCCGCTCTCGCTCGTCGCCGGCGAGTCGGTGGCGGAAGGCGAAGTTTGGGGCGGCAACCCCCTACAGCATGTCGGACAACGATTCGAGAAGACCAAACTGTGACCATCAGCGAAATTTCCGTCATTGTTCTGACCAAGAATGAAGAGCAGGGATTGGCTAACACTCTTGCGCGCTTGTCGGAGTTCGACGACCTCATTGTCGTAGATTCGAGCAGCGATGACCGCACCGTAGAGATCGCGGAGGCTCACGGGGCGCGAGTTGTGAACTTCATCTGGAACGGCAGGCACCCCAAGAAGAAGCAGTGGTCGCTCGATCACGCGGGCGCACGAAACTCCTGGGTTCTGCTCCTCGATGCGGATGAGTACCCGTCCCCGGCACTCCTCGAGGAGCTGCGCGAGCTCGCACCGCGATTGCAAGATTCTCGGAACGGTGCATACGACATCCACCTGCTCTATCGTTTCGCAGGAAAGATGCTTCGTCATGGCCACGTCGTGACGAAGCGCTCTCTGCTTCACTCCTCCCGGGCGAGGTTCCCGGAAGTCGACGATCTGTCGGCGCCGGGGATCCGAGAAGTAGAGGGCCATTATCAGCCTGAATCGGGCGCCCCTGTCGGTCGACTGACACACCGGATTGTGCACGACGACCGAGATCCGGTTAGCAGCTGGTTTGCGCGGCACAATCGCTATTCCGATTGGGAGGCGCACCTCCGTCTGAACGACGCGCTGCGCGCCGAGGTGGCCAGCAAGAGGACGTGGAAGGGGCGCATCTTCGACGCAGTGCCCTTCAAGCCTGTGCTCTTCTTCGCGTATGCGTACGTCGTACGCGCTGGTTTTCTGGACGGCAGAGCAGGATTTGATTACGCTGCAGCGCTGGCCATGTACTACTGGCAGATCGGGGTGAAATACCGCGAGCTGCAGCGCGAAGGAGCTCCGGCCACCGCATGAAGGTCTTGCACGTGACCCCTAGTGTCGCGCGCGCCGACGGCGGACCGTCCGAAGTCATTCGCGGGCTCATCCCGGCGCTGCACGAGCGTGGGATGGATGCGCATGTTCTTACGACCAACAAGGGACTTTCTGAGCGCGACACCGATATCTCCGAGGCGCACTGGCTCCGGCACGTGCCGAGCGTCGGCTCCGCCAGTCTGACGTATGCGCCAGCTCTGCCTGCCCTTCTCCGCAAGCTGATCAACGACTACGACGTGGTTCACATCCACGGTTTCCAAAGCTTCCCCGGAACGGTCGCCATGCGGATAGCTCGTCGCGCAGGTGTTCCGTACCTCATTGAGCCGCATGGCGCTCTGGACGACTATCACTGGCGGCAGAACGTCGTGCGGAAGCGCATCTGGCGTCTGCTCCTGGACGGGCGAAACATCCAGCACTTGGGTGGCGCGGTCTACTCAAGCGGCCTTGAAGTCGAGCAGGCTCGTGCGGTTCTGCCCCATACTCCGGCTTTTCCGATGCCCCTGGCCGTCGATGAGTCGCTCTTTACACTCGATCGAGATCCCACACCATCCCGGCCCGTCCAGATCGCCTATCTCGGTCGGATCACGCAAAAGAAGAGGGTGGACCTGCTGGTTCGCGCGTTGGCAGAGACGCCGCTCGCTGAGCGGGACGTCCGACTTGTAATCGCCGGCGGCAGTGACGGGACAATCGAGTCGCCAGACTCCCTCGCTCATGCCCTCGGCGTACAAGACCGCGTCACCGTCCTCGGCCCTGTCGGCGCTGATCAGCGACGCAGACTCCTCAAAGAATGCGCGCTTTTCGCTCTCCCCAGCGAGGATGAAAGCTTCGGCATGGCCGTTGCAGAGGCCATGGCCGCGGGCATGGCAGTCGTCACCAGCAATCGGGTCGGAATTGCCCCGGCCGCGGAAAAGCAGGGTGCGCTGCTGATTGCGGAGAATGACCCGCGCAGCATCGCTGCAACGATTCGGGCGGCCATCGAAGATCCACACCTAGGGGAACGCGCACGCGCATACGCTGGCACACACTTCCGGTGGAGCGAGGCGGCGGCCCACGCCGAGCGCGCTTATGAAGCTGTCACGACGGGGAACGCTGTATGAACCGCCGCCCCTTGGTTGTCGTGTCGCAGCCCTACGTACCCGCTTATCGAGTGCCTCTCTTTTCTGCGATCCGCGACAAGCTTCAGACACACGGCATCGATTTCATCGTCGCGGCGGGCGACCCAACGGGAACGCAAGCAGCGCGAGGAGATCAAGAACGTCCAGCGTGGCGTGTCGATATACGCAGCCGCTCGCTCAAGATCGGTTCGCGAGATATCCAGTGGCGGCAGCTACCGCTAGGGTTGCGCCCCGACCTGGTGGTCTCGGAGTTGGAAGCTCTGAACAACATCGGGTGGCAGAATTCCTTCGGCCGAGCGAAACTCGTCCTCTGGGGTCACGGCAAGCCGTACGTGAACGACTCCGGAGGATTGGCTGATCGAATCGAGTGGGCCCTGGCTCATCGCGCCGACAAGATCATGACGTACGCGGACGGCGGACGTCGATACCTCATCGACGAGGGCAAGATCGCCGCAGATAAGGTTGTGACGATCGGGAACAGTACGGATTCCGCTCTCCTGCGAAACGCCTTCCTCTCCGTCACCGCCGACCGCATCACAGAATTGCGGCAACTGTGGCCGCTCGCGCCGCGCGCGCTCTTCGTCGGAGGCTTGGATGAGACGAAGCGGATCGATTTCCTTGTCGACGCTGCGATCGCCGCCCATCGCACAGACCCCACCTTCAGCCTGATCGTGGTTGGGAAAGGCGAAGAGCAGGGCGCCCTCGCACGCGCCGGGGATGCGATCGTTCACGTTCCCTCGGCCCGTGGGCGGGATCTCGCGGAGCTCGCCCACGTGGTTCAGTCCATATGGATGCCGGGCAGAATCGGCCTCGTCGCCGTCGACGCGCTGGCGTTGGGGCTGCCGATATTCACGACAGATTATGCGTTCCACGCCCCCGAGGCCGAGTTCCTTCGGGAGGACGAGATCATCGTGCTCCCGGATGAGCCCGCGGCTTTCGCGGAGCAGGCCCGCCCACGCGCCCTCGACCTCAGGACGGAAGAACGTCCACTACGGGACGACATACCCACCATTTCATCAGTATCCGACAAATTCGTCGGAGTCATTATTGATGCGTTGCAGAAGAGTACTCGAGAGAATTGAGGCGAACATGGGCACCATCGAGATGCTGATTTCGCGTCGAAAGCATCGGTTAATTCGCGAAACCCTGATGCTTCTCGGCGTGGACTTCCCAGCGCAAGTCCGCGTCGGGAAGGCATTGACGGTTCATCACCGCGCCATGGGAACCGTGTTGCATCCCGCAACCGTCATCGGTGACCGTGTCACGATCTACCACCAGGTCACCATCGGCCGGGCGGACGCTCACGTTGCCTGGGACGATAGCCCCATGGAATCCGTTGAGATCGGAGACGACGCGATCCTATACGCGGGTGCAAAAGTTTTGGGTGGTCCGGGAATCACGCGCGTCGGCAAAGGGACGATTGTCGCAGCTAATGCTGTCCTGACGCAGTCAACCGGAGATTGGGAAGTTTGGGGCGGGGTTCCGGCCAAATTGATCGGGAAACGACAGGGTAGGCCCGAAGCGACCCGCCCCAAAACTCGTAATCTCGCGGAACCGGATAGCTCATCGAGACTGCCGGCGGAGTCCTCACCGCTTTCCGGCGATAGGGCCTGAAAAGCCCGTGAGCACAGAAAGCAGAACGAACGCGTTGCATGCGGTCCGTCGCGTGGTTGTTTTTGAACCCAATCCGCGTGGCCATCGTCTGTATTACGTCCGTCTCCTCCTCGAGGCACTTTTCCAAAGCGGCTCGGCCCCCGAGGTTCTGACTCGCCGGGGCGTGGAGAGTGAACCCCAGTGGGCGTTGCACCTCGGCGAAATGAACGTCCCGGTTCGGTACATCGATGCGCAGAGCTCGCTCGCCGAACTCTCCCAATACTCGGAGGACCACGACATCGACCTTCTGGTGGTGCCTGACGCAGACCGGCTCCTCATCGATGCTGCCCTGGGTCGCTGGCACGCACGGGGTCACGTCAGCCTCCTCGCTATGAGGCCCGACTCGCAGCACGGTCATAACTTTCGAGCCGCGGCTTGGGGGCTGACGAAAAGGTTGCTCATCTTCGCGGCGGACCATCGCGCACGTGTCCGCGCGGCGGCGCTAAAGAGCGCCTTGACCCCCCAACGGCGACCGATTCGGTGGGTATCGGACCCCGTTACCTTGGCGTGCTCGCTAGACGATGTGCGTTCCTGTCGCGCGACTCTGAACGCTGATGAAACGCACTTCTGGGTCGGCGTATTTGGTGCCGTCACCCCGCGAAAGAATCTACATCTGATCGCCGAAGCGGCGTTGCGTGTCCCCGGAGTGGCGCTGCTGGTTGCCGGTTCTGTCGACGACGAGGCCCAACGGCTCGCTGAGGAGCCGCTGCGTCGGCTATCTGACAGCGGCCGTCCTGTCGTGTTACGAACAGAGGCATTGCGCGACGAAGAATTCGACACGCTGATCTCGAGCATGGATTGCGTCGCTGTCGCGCACAGCAACGAGGGGTCGAGTGGCATCGTCGGGAAAGCATTTGCGGCAAGCCGCCCGCTCGTACTTGCTGGAGCGCAGTCATTGAAGGCGGACGCGGCTGCGATCGGCGAGTTCGCAGCTTGGTCTCCCCTCGATACGGACGCAATAGCTCGCAATATTGAACGCTTCGCATCGATGCCCCGCCCCGACATCACGCTGCGTTCGAATACCGACGACTTCGTCAAGGGCCTGCTGTGATCGCGCCGGCACGTCGCACGGGGGCGAGAACCACGCGGTCTCTGGGCACACAGGCTGTCGCCTTGGCGGCAGGGACGGCCGTGGCACAGGTCATCGTCGCCGTCATGTATGTGCTGACAGCAAGAGACGCGGGACCCGCGAGCTACGGGCAACTCGCAGCGGCGATCGCCCTCGGTGGTTCGGCCATGGGCTTCTTCGACTTCGGGACGAGTTCCTACTGGATCCGGGAGCGAGCGTCGGGCCGGATGGACGTCGACGACTTCTCTGCGCGTGTCACGAAGAAGATTGCCATCGCCTCGTTTCTCTTCGTCGTCGCGCTCGCTGTGTGCGTGGTGTGGTTCCCGAGTTTCATCCCTGCATGCGCCATCTTCCTCGCGGGAACAGCAGGTCAGGCCGCTCTCGTCCCGCTTCGCGCAGCTCGGCGCGGAGAGATCGTGGCTCTCCTCAGCATCACGGAGCGTGCCTCGGCGCTGGCGGTGTTCCTCCTCCTTCTTCTGTGTGGCGTCGATCAACTGGACGCGCTGTGGATATCACTAGTCGCAGGGACCCTCATCATGGGGGCCGCGGCATATCTCTCCGCCAGGGATGCAGGACGCGCATCATTTCTCTGGAGACGGCGGTCGAATCCGTGGAGTGGCGCCAAGTTTTACGGACTGAGCTCCGTCGCTTCCAGCGGACAGCAGCTCGATCTCCCTGTCCTCACAGCAGTAGCCGGCGCCTCGACGGCAGGCATCTACGGCGGAGTCAACCGCTGGACTCAACCCATGGGGGTGTTGGCGACCGCGTTCTCCAGCGCATCCGCGCCTTTCATCGCACACGCGCAGGATTGGAAGACGACGCGGCGAATGGTCACTCGCGCCTCGTGGCTTCTCATTCTGGCGGTGGGAGTATGCATAGCCCTCGCATTGTCGGCGCCTTGGATCGTCGCCCTGCTCCTCGGGCCTGAGTTCGCCACATCGGCTCCCGTGCTTCAGTGGCTTGCCGTTGGTACCATTCCCGCCATCTTGAATCAGCCACTCGCTGCAGCGCTCCAGGCCCGCCGGTACGACCATCTCGTCGCCGGGGTCTACCTAGGATCCGTTGTCGTCCAACTCGGGCTCGTCGCATGGCTGGGCCTCGCGTTGGGCGCCCTCGGGGCGGCACTCGCATTCTTCATATTGCAGATCTTGATGTTAGTGAGTTTGAGCACCTGTGTGGCGGTGGCCGTGCGAAAAGATGCGGCAACGGCGGAACGAACTCGCCTATCGACGACTGGTCCGGAGAACTGACTTGAAAAGAATCGCTCAAATACTTCTCAGCCCGCGAATCGGAGGCGCCGAGACTCTCGCTACGTCGCTCGAACAGGAGTGGCGATCACGCGGCATCGAATCTCACATTGTCTACCTCGACCAAAAAGGCGAAGAAAAGAGCCGTGTACGGCGCGCAAGCCAGCTACGACGTACACTCCGAGCGCTCGCCCCCGAAGCAGTCGTCGCTCACAGCTACCTTCCCGCACTGTACGCACGAGCAGTTTGGGGCTCGCACGCTCCCGTGCATTCCGTACTGCACAGCGCAAGCGACGACTTTGCGAGCAAGCGGAGCCAATTTGTCGAACGCACGCTTGCTTCGAAGACCGCGAGCGTCGTAACCGTTAGCGACGAGCAAGCGCACGCCTACCGCTCTCGGTTCCCGAACGTGAGGGTCACACGCATTGCCAACGGCGTGAGCGAAGCGGTCGACTCACGCACGAGCTTTCGTGATGCCCCTCATCGCATCGTCACCATCGCCAGAATTGCGGAGCAGAAGAGACCCGACTATTGGGACGCGGTGGTGAGAGAGATGCACCGGCGACGACCCGAGCTGGTCTTCGAATGGTGGGGCCCGCTGTCAGGCGACCACTCTCTCGACCGGTACGTCCTAGACGGGTGCAGCGCAGCCCGCTACATGGGGGAGACCACACACCCGAGCGCCGTGCTCCGAAACGCAGACATCTTGTTCCACCCCTCCGCCCGCGAGGCCCACAGCATCGCATTGTTGGAAGGCGCAGTCGCGGGCCTTCCAGTGGTGTACGCCGATTCGATCGCAAAGCCGGATACAGATCCGGTGTGGGCTTGGCGTTATGACGGAGGCAGTGCTGCTGGCGCCGTCACCGTGTTGGAGCAGACGATAGACAATTGGGTCAGCGTTGCTGGAGCCGCTGTTGCTTTCGCTCACCAGGCGCGAGCACGGTACGGCATGGCCGATGTCGCCAACAAGTATCTGTCATGGATGGCAGCAGGGAAAAACTGACCGCGACGCCTTATTGATAGCGCATCGGAGTCACATCGCTGCTGAAGATTCCCCGGAGGCTCCCTACGACAGTTGCGCTTGGTAAGCATTGAGCACACCAACGTTATCCACGTTCGAGGTTTTGTCGCGAGATCGGGACGCGACGAAGATAAACGCCATCGCGCTCGCGCAGAGATAAACGCGGCCAGGCGCCGAGTACACCTCTGTCACGGACATTCCGAGTGTGATTCCGATGAGGGCTGTCGCATAATTTGCGGTGCGGCGCATTCCGTCGCCTCTGGCTGCAAGAACGAGGGCAGCTGCAAAGACTAGGACCCCCACAATCCCCACCGAAAGCAGCAGCTCAGTCAAGATGGAGTGGGTTGAATAATTGCGGTCGACACCGTCCTCGCCACCGTTGCCAGCGACCCAGAACGACGACCCATGACCGAAAAAGGGATTCTGCGCCCACAGATCCAGCGCATAACGCCAGAGACCCGCACGACCGGTGAAGTCGGATTGGCTCCAAGGCAGGAGCGGAAACAAGCAGACGACACCGGCCACAACGATTACACCTGCGCTTACGAATGCCCGAACGCGCGTGCGTTCACTCAGGTGGAAGGCGACCACGACAACGAAGCCGATCACCCACCCTGTCATGGCGGATCGACTCGCAGTGAGATCTGTCAGGAGCCAACTACCAACGGCGATCGCAGCAAAGTTCGGCAAGCGCCGCGTCGCGAGCATTGCCGTCGCACCGGCTGCTGCGAGCGTCATTCCCATCGCGTTGCCTGTGCCCATCGCACCGAACGCGAGACCCCAAACGGAGCACTTGTCGCCTCTACAAGCGCCAATAACGTCTTGAGGCGAAGCCAGGGCGAGGACCGTGATGGTTAGAAGTGCGGCTGCCACCCCCATCTTGACCCCGGATTGGAGGGCCGCGAGATCGTAACCATCCCGAGGGACCAGGAGAGCAGGGACGAACGTTAGCAGGGATAGAACAGGCATCAGAAATTGACTGCCGTCCGCGGAGAAGGACAGAAGCAAACCGAACAGGGGCACGAGGAGGAACGCAAACCCCGGAATCGTCGGCCTGCGCCACATAGCGATGGCCGCCATGAACAACCCAACGAGCACGATCGGTAGCGCTCGGAACATGGTTACGGACTCCGGCGTACCGATCTGGAAGGCACGGAACGACGTGAGCGTCCCAATGGAAGCAGTGAAGAACGCTGCGGCGGCCCACCAGAACTCCGCCGACGTGGACCACTGCCTCAAGTCGAACGGCCGCATCCCAAGCAGCCACGCGGCGCATCCGAGTACCAAAGCCAGGATTGCCACGAGCATTCTCGAATCGTACCTGCGTGCAAGGCGTCGTGAACGTCAACCCTCCCGCCATGATCGTGACGCATGCAGGCGGCAGCGCGCCCCTCGGAGCGCACGACTGAGGTTTAGCGCAGGATTGTCCCCATGAACACCAACAAGACGTAGACACCGTTGTAAAGCACGTGGGTCAACACCGCAGCCCAGATCCGCCCCGTCAGCAACACCAAGACCGCCGCTACGGCACCAAGGCCGAATAGCTGAACGGCATCCGCAAGCGACAGCTCGCTGAACGCTAGATGAAGGGCGACGAAGGCTGCGCTGGAACCCAGTACCGCGGTAACCCCCGCCGCGATCACGCCGACACTCCGACGCAGGAGCTGGTAGATCGAGATGAGAACGACCCCGCGGAAGAAGAACTCCTCAATGAGGGGGCCCGCAATCGCGGTCGAGAAGGCGGTCGACAGAAATACGCCGCCTCGAAAAGATCCCAGGTCAGCAGAAATCACAGGAAACACCATCGTGTTGGCGGCGCTCAACCATCCCTGCGAGATTCGGAGGACCGCGCTCAGCCCGATCGCCCACAGGATATCCATAGGCCGAAACAGGAGAAGTCTGCGCGGTCGCGAACGTCTGAACGCGTAAATCGTCGCGAGAAGTAAACCCGACCACAGGCCGACGGTCGAGGCAGCTACCCCTCCCCCAAATGCGACCCTGGAAAGAGCAACACTCACGATCAGTCCGATTCCGGCGCCCAAAAAAGCTGCGGAGAGAACGAACGTATTCCATGGTCGGACAGAGCGGCCCCCGAGCCGCCAGTCGTCCCGTCGGCGTCGACGATCATTTCCCGCCGCCCCTGCTCCGCGGGGTTCGAACGAGCCAACGGCGCGTCGACCGCCGCCCTCCTTGACGAAAACCGACCCGTCGGTCTGATCACCGCTCACGACCGTCAATTTACCCGTCCGCAACAAGCGGCCTTCACAACACCTGGCGCGTGGCACGACGCACACGTCGTTGTGACGGAGGAGCAGAGTTCATGTGCCAGACTGTGGAGCATTCCGCGCCTCTGGTCGCTCGCCGTCGTAGGCGCGTTTTTGAAAGGCATCATGGAGCTCAGCGACTTCCTCCGCACTCTCCGCAAGAACCTGCTCGTGATCGTCGTTCTGACCCTCCTCGGTCTGGGCGCCTCCGCGGCTTATACGTTCACGCGGACACCGAGCTATGAATCATCCAGCACCGTGTTCGTCTCCACTCAGGTCGGCAGCACAGCAGCTGAACTTCAGCAGGGCTCGAGTTTCGCCCAAGCACGGATCAACACCTACGTCGGGTTGGCGACGACGCCGGCAATCCTCGATCCAGTTATTGCGAACCTCGGTCTCTCCACGACTGCGGATTCCCTCGCTCACGTGGTCAGCGCCGCCGCAGCCTTGAATTCGACGCTTATCACCATCACCGTCTCAGACCCCAACGCAGCTCACGCTGCTGACCTGGCAAATGCGATCGCGGAGAGCCTTGCGCTGGAGGTTCCACGTCTCGAACCCGAGGCAGGCGACGGATCGAGTCCCGTTCGACTGTCACGCGTCAGAGACGCTCAGCCTGCGTTGAGGCCCTCGAGCCCTAATGTCCCCGTCAACTTGGCAATCGGCACAGTCGTCGGCCTCGCTCTTGGTGCGGGCGTGTCCGTGGTCCGCAGCCGCCTCGACAATCGTGTTCGCACAAACCGCGTGGCCGAGCAAATCACCAAGTCCCCCGGCATCGGTGCCATCGCCTTTGACGCGAAGGCCAAAGAACGCCCTTTGATCGTCCACGTCGATCCGCTCAGCCCCCGTGCGGAATCCTTCCGAGCGCTTCGAACAAACCTGCAGTTCCTCGACATGGGCGGGCGATCCAGCTTCGTCGTTACGAGTTCGATCCCCAGTGAGGGCAAATCGACCACGACCATCAACCTCGCGATCGCGCTCGCCGACGCCGGGAAACGTGTGGCGCTCCTCGACACGGATCTTCGCAAGCCCAAGGTTGCGGAGTACCTCGGCATCGAGGGTGGGGCGGGCCTTACAGATGTGCTCATCGGCCGCGCCGAGGTCAACGATGTGATGCTTCCGTGGGGGGGCCGCAGCCTGTACGTACTACCGGCAGGGAAGATCCCGCCGAACCCGAGCGAACTCCTCGGCTCCGCTCGGATGGGAACCCTCATCACGATGTTCGAGAAAGACTTCGATGTCGTCCTCTGCGATGCGCCCCCCTTGCTGCCGGTCACGGACGCGGCGATCTTGGCCCGTGTGACCAGTGGGGCGCTGATGGTGGTTTCGGCCGGAAAGACGACACGTCATCAGCTCACTCTCGCCACGGAGGCCCTGCAGACAGTTGGAGCAAAGCTCGCGGGTTTCGTGATGTCGATGGTGCCCACGCGCGGTCCTGATTCCTACTACTCCGCCTATGGCTACGGGTACGGATACGGCTATCGCGAATCCGCAGAGACTCCCAAGAGCGCCCGCAAGGCCGCGAAACGAAGTGGTACGAACAAGAAGAAGGGTGCGGACGACGCCGGGCCCGCCGCGATTGAGGAGCTCGGATTCTCGCCGCGCCGCACCTCGCGCGAGGCGACCCGAGGAGACTGATTAGTGTCGGGAACGCAGTTTCTGCCACCCCGGATGCTCGTCGCAGGTCGCGTCCTGGCGTGGGTCGTCGCGAGCGGGCTCCTCCTGGGCTTCCTCATGACCGTTTGGGTGGCGGTGACGGGGGCGCTCGCCTTTCAGCACCTGTCCAGAGTGCAGTCCGGAGCCGCCGACACGATAGACGCCGTCACGGCCGACCCCGCGTCGGCGGTGGCACAACTCGAAACGCTCGCCAACGAGACGTCCGCGGCCCGCAGTCTCACCTCCGGCCCCATCTGGGGCCTCGCCTCGGTGATGCCGTGGGTGGGCCCCCAGCTTGCCGCGTTTCACACCGTGACCGTGTCTGCGGACGAGCTCCTCACGCAGAGTTTCGTCCCCCTCGCTCGAGCGGCCGAGGGCGTATCCGTGGAGAACCTTCGGCCGACCGGAGGGCGTCTCGACCCCACCGCTCTGAGTGGCCTCGCCGAGCCCGCGCGCACCGCGGCCGACCCGGCCAGGGACGCTGCGGGCGCCGTGCGGAACATCGACCGGACGCCGCTCGTCGGCGTCTTGAGTCGAGCCGTCGATCAAGCGGGCGAGGTGTTCACGAATTCCGCGACCTTCATCGACGCGCTCTCCCGCACCGCGCAGCTCCTCCCCGCCATGCTCGGCCAAGACGGCGAGCGTCGATATCTCGTGCTCGTGCAAAACAATGCGGAGTGGCGATCTCTGGGCGGCATTTCGGGAAGCGCCATCGTGCTGACGACCGACAATGGAGCCGTGTCGCTCGGTGGAACGGAGTCAGCTACGGGACTCTCGCGCGACATCACGCAGCCCGTCGTCGATCTGCCCGCGGAGATAACAGACATTTACGGCACACGACCCGCGCGCTACTTCCACAACCTGACCGAAATCCCCGACTTCTCGATCGACGGACCTCTCGCGAAAGAATTCTTCGCGAAAAAGACGGGCGTATCCGTCGACGGCGTGATCGCGATCGACCCGGTCGTGCTCTCCTACATTCTCTCCGCCACCGGACCCGTCACGCTTCCAGACGGCGAAAAGTTGTCGTCCGACAACACCGTGGACCTTCTGATGAACGGAGTCTACGCGCGCTACCCCGACCCCGCTCAGCAAGACGCATTCTTCGCAGCCTCGACCGGTGCCGTCTTCCAGGCGCTTCTCGAGGGGCGAGGGTCCGCCTCCGGCTTCGTCTCCGCCCTCAGCCGCGCCGGAAACGAACACCGCCTCCTCATGTGGAGCGCCGATGCCGATGAGCAGGCGGTGCTCGCGGGAACGACGATCGCTGGCCCCCTGCCCTCCACCGATGAGCGCACAGCACGCTTCGGTGTCTACCTCAACGACGGCACCGGCTCGAAGATGAGCTATTACGTCGCGCCTCAGACGTCGCTGGCGTGGACCTCGTGTCCGTCCGCTAACCCGTTGCTCCCGCGACAGCTCACGCTTCACCTCGACCTCACGAGCACGGCCCCCGCCGACGCCGCCACCTCGCTGCCCACCTACATCACCGGGAACGCCGCATACGGGACGGCCCCGGGGACGGCGAAAGTGGTCGGCAACGTCTACCTTCCCGAGGGTTTTGACCTGGTCTCGGCGCAGACGACGAACGGCGCGAGCTTCGCCCGAGCCACCTTCGACGGACGGTCGGTGCTGACCTTCGGCGTCGACGTGACACCACAGCAGACCATCGGCGTCGACGTCGTGGTCCAGGGAGCATCCACTGCAACGGAGGCGGAGGCGTTCGTCACGCCCACCGCCGACGCGGCCCTCGATCCCGTGGTGCGTGCCTCGTGCCAGTCACGCGCGGTCGCGACTCTGGAGTAACCCTGAGCGACCACTCGAAGGGCTCAGTTTCCGCGGCATTCCCGATCCAATGCGGAGCGTGGAGACGAAATGCGCCCCCGTCGCGCGCGTGACGGACTGCTTGCGAAATGTTTACGTCGCGGAAACCGCATTGATTTGCTAAAGGGCGGATCCCTAGGCAATACTCAGGAAGGCTCTCAACACACGCACCCGCTTCATTCTCGGCCCCATCTGCGCACCACGGTCACGGGGAACGAGCGGACCATCCACTACCGGTAGCCCGGATTCGAAAGCAGGCAGTCATGAAGCACCTCACCAAGGCAGCGGCCTCGGCCGCGATCGCGGGCGCGCTGCTCCTCGCAGCCCCCGCCGTGGCCCAGGCCTACGTGCCGGCGGGTCCCGACACCCAGACCTTCACCATCACCTCCGACGGCCCCGTTCCGGTCTCGGGCTTCACGCCCGGTGCCGAGACCGTCTTCACCCTCTCGGGTGTGGGCGTCACCGGCGCCAACATCGCGACGGCCAACCTGCCCGTCACGGCAGCCTCGGTCACTAAGGTCGCCGACGCCAACGGCGTGGCCACGGCCACGGTCACCCTCCCCGCCAACCCGGTCGGCACCTACACCCTCGCGGTGACGGGCGCCCGCGCCGCGAACAACGGCGGTGGGAGCGGTGCAGGCACCGGCGGCGGCGCGGCTGGCGGCGGCAGCAGCAACGCCGGCGGCAGCAACGCCCTCCCCGCCACGGGTATGGACGCGGAATCGCTCCTCGGCATCTGGGTCGGCGGCGGAGCCCTCGTGCTCGCCGGTGGCGCGATCGCCGTGGGCGCCAAGGTGCGTCGCACCCGCCAGGAGAACCACTCCTGAGGCACACGCCTTTCACGAAGGGGCCGTTCCGACTCACGTCGGGGCGGCCCCTTCGGCATCCCCGCCCAGACGCGATGACGAGACGTCAAGCCACCATCGCGCCCGACCGCGCGACGCTTGACTCGAGGGCATGCACACCACCACGACAGCCCCGCTCGACAACGACGGCCGCGACGCCGACAC
>CALALQ010000093.1 GCA_937925595.1 uncultured Demequina sp.
CGGTCGGTGCGGCGAACGCCGCGGCCGGCGCGCCGACCACGGCGGTGAGGATCAGTGCGGCGCAGGCGGTGCCGAGCAGGCGGCCGCGTCGCTGGGTGAACGGATGCGTCATCGGAGGGGTTCCTTCGCGTTCGGCTCGGTCGCCGGTCGGCGGCCTTCTGCAGGCAATCGGCTTGCGGTGAACATGGCCCGACCCGTCGGTGAAGTGCACATGAATGACCCCCGAACGGGTCACATCCTTGAGTTCCGTCGGTCGTAGCAACAGGACGACCATGCTCGGGAGATCAGGGTGGCGCGACGGCGAGGCTCCGGGCGTTCACCGAAGCCAGCGCAAGTGCCGGTCTACGTATGCGATCCGGCGTCGCCCTGGCAAGGCGGCAGCAGCGAGAACACCAACGGGCCCTTGCGCCAGTACTCCGCCACCAGCATCGATCCCGCTGTTCCGATACGTACCAGCTCGCGACCATCGCTGACGAACTGAACACTCGTCCGCGCAAGACGCTCGACTGGCACACGCCAGCCGAGCGCCTCGCGGGGCTCTGGGCGTCGGCGGCGTAACGACCGATCAGTCGTCGTCGCCGTCGAGATCTTCGAGTATTTCGAACGGCGACTCAACATCTCCTCGCCACGCCTCGAGTCCCTCACGGATCGCGAGCACGGCAACAACGAGCGCGGCAACGGAGTCAGCCCACCACCATCCGAAGAGGCTGTTCAGAACGAGCCCGATGAACACGGCCCCCGAAAGATAGATGCACAGGATGAGCTGCTTCGCGTCAGCCATCACGCTCTTCGAATCGAGCTCTCGCCCCGTGCGGACCTCGAACCACGCGAGCAACGGCATGATGATCAGGCTCAAGGCTGTGATCCCCAGTCCGAGCGGGCTGTGTTCCGGTCCTTCCTGGCTGATCAGGCTCATCACTGCATCGACAGTGACGTAGGCGGCGAGAGCGAAGAACGCCAGACCGATCGCCCGGACCGTGACCTTCTCCCAGCGCTCGGGGTCTTTCCTCGTGAACTGCCACGCGATCGCCGCCGCCGACAGCACCTCGACGACCGAATCCAGACCGAATCCGATCAGCGCTGCCGACGAGGCGAGAGCACCAGCCCAGATCGCCACAATCGCCTCGATGACGTTATAGGAGATCGTGAATCCGACGATGAAGCGAACGCGACGATGAAGCGTTGAACGCCGCGCTGCGGTCAAAGACGCACTCATGCGCCCACTCCTGCCCCGCAGCATCCAGGCACCGAGCACGAGGCGTCCACGCACGGAGCGTTCTCGTCGACTGCGAGCGTCACGTCAACGAGCGTCTTCAACGCCGCAGAGAGATGCGGGTCCGCGATCTCGTATCGCGTCTGCCGCCCCTCGGGTTCGGCGACCACGATCCCGCAGTCCCGGAGACAGGTCAGATGGTTCGAGACGTTCGACCGCGACAGCTCCAGCGACCGGGACAACACAACCGGATAGCTTGGAGCGTCGAGCAGCGACAGGAGGATGCGGGATCGAGTGGGATCGGCCATCGCACGGCCGAGCCTGTTCATCACATCGAGACGAGAGGCAATGGTCAGCATGCGATGACTATACATCGCACGCTGACCTATTGCCAGTTTGGCTCGCCGCCCGCGGTGTTGCGACGCACAATCGCCAGCGTGCTACCGTCCGGGGATCATGATCATCGCGACTCAGGCGTACAGCGTCTCGCCGATGAAGCCTCCTTCGGCGCATCCCGGTGGGACCGCGAAGACGGCCGACCCGATCGGCGTGGTCCACTCGTTCAGCAGGTCGAGGTCCGAGAGTCGCTGCTGGATCGGCACGAACTGAGCGGTGGCGTCCGCCTGGAACGCGGCGAACAGCAGACCGGAGTTCGACACGCTGTCGCCGAGCGGTGATTCGTCGTAGTTGTACGCGCGCCGGAAGAACCGGTCGTCCGGGTTATCCGAACGGGCGCGCCGCATATGCGAGAACTCGGGGATGACGGGGAAACCGATCTTCGTCTTGGCGTCGAAATCGGGTTCGTCGTGCTC
>CALALQ010000094.1 GCA_937925595.1 uncultured Demequina sp.
AGATCCGCTCCGCGGTGACCGACAACGAGCGCGAGATCCGTTTCGACCGCGAGAACAAGCCCGGGGTCTCGAACCTGCTCACGATCCAGTCGGCTCTGTCGGGCCGCAGTATCGACGAGCTCGTCGCCGGCTACGAGGGCAAGGGCTACGGCGACCTGAAGGCCGACACCGCAGAGGTTCTCACCGAGTTCGTCACGCCGATCCGCACCAAGGTCGACGAGTACCTGGCCGACCCGGCCGAACTGAACCGCATTCTCTCGGGCGGCGCGGACCGCGCTCGCGAGGTCGCATCCCGCACCTTGGCGCAGGTCTATGACAAGGTGGGTTTCCTGCCGCGGACCTAGACGAAGGAGCACCCGGATGGCCGGCGAACCCGACGAGAAGCCGGGATTTCTCGAGCGTCAACGCGCGGCCCATCCGGTGCTCGACCGCATCCTCCGGGCCGGGGTGCGGTATCAGGAGAACAAAGGCGATTACTACGCGGCCGGTCTGACCTTCTTCACGGTGCTGGCCATCGTCCCGATCATCATGGTCGTATTCTCGCTGGCCGGCTTCGTGCTCGCCGGTCGCCCCGAGCTGCTCGACCAGATCCGGCAGATCATCTCCGAGAACATCCCCGGTCAGCTCGGTGGCACCGTCCAGAGCCTGATCGACTCGGCGATCGAATCCCGCGGCGCGGTAGGTCTCATCGGTCTGCTCACCGCCTCGTATGCGGGCCTGGGCTGGATCACGAATCTGCGTGAAGCACTCACCGCCATGTGGGAGCACCCGCGCGACAAGGGCAACTTCTTCGTGGTCAAGCTGCGCGACGGCGGCGCGCTCGTCAGTCTCGGGCTCGCGATGACAGTGTCGTTGGGGCTCTCGGCGCTGAGCAGCGGGCCGATCGCGCGCAGAATCGTCGAGCTGCTCAACATGGAGAACCTCGTCGGCATCGGCGTGGTTCTGCGGATCCTGGCACTGATCACGGCCACGGCCGCGACCGCCCTGGTGTTCACCTGGGTGATCGCGCGCCTGCCCCGCGAACCGGTCCCGTTCCGCAGCGCGATCGTCGCAGGTGTGATCGCCGGGATCGGTTTCGAACTGCTCAAGCAGACCGGTTCGATCTATCTCGAACGGGTGCTCAACGGGCCGGCGGGCGTCGCCTTCGGGCCCATTCTCGGCATTCTCGTGTTCGGTAATCTCACGGCTCGTCTTGTGCTCTTCTGCACCGCGTTCGCAGCGACGTCCCGCGCGAGCCTCGCACTCGCACACCATCCCGCGCCCACGGGAGCTGTCATCACTCCGCGTCTCGAGGTGCACGAAGGTTTCGACGCGCGCCGCGGGGCCGTACTCCTCGGAGCGGGTCTGCTCGGGGGGCTCCTCGCCGGGTTGCGATTCCGGAGGAAATGAACGAACTCCCGGGGTGAAAACCCGGTTCGGGGGTGCCGATCGTGCCGCGGACGGGCGACGATGGAGGCGTGGCAAAACAGACGCGCTCCGCCGCGCCCCGACGCTCGTTCCAGGTGACTCCGCGCAGAGTTCTCGCGGCCGTCCTGGTCCTGCTCGCCGCGCTGTTCGTCCTCCAGAACCGCAAGAGCACGAGCATCGACCTCTTCTGGATTTTTATCGCTCTGGTTTCCCTGCAGCCTGTGATCAGTCAGCGGATGCTGGGAGCGATGCGTCAGCGCAAGATCGCCGAGATCGAGAAGAAGCGGGGCTCGCGTGTGATCCTTCTGGTGCATCGTCAGGAAACGATGCGCCTGCTTGGCTTCCCACTGATGCGCTACATTGACGTGAACGACGCCGAGCAGGTCATGCGGGCAATCCATATGACGGATCCTGATACACCTCTCGATCTCGTGCTTCATACCCCTGGCGGCCTTGTTGTGGCCTCGCTCCAGATCGCGCGCGCACTCAAGCTCCATAAGGCCAAGACAACTGTGTTCGTTCCGCACCTTGCCATGTCCGGCGGCACGTTGATCGCGCTTGCCGCCGACGAGATCGTCATGTGCCCGCACGCAGTGCTCGGTCCCGTCGACCCACAGATCAATGGGTTCCCGGCGGCCTCCATCATCCGCGCCGCAGAGG
>CALALQ010000095.1 GCA_937925595.1 uncultured Demequina sp.
CGTCCACCGTGACCTGCGCACTGCCCTGCACATCACCCAGCGTGATCACCGTCGACCCACCCGTGGACTTCGACGCCAGCTGCACCCCACCAGCCGAGTAGTACCGCGTGAGCGTCACATCAGCATCGGAGCCGTCACCAGTATTCGGATCGGTCGCCTCCCACGCACCCATATACACCGTGGCACTCGTGCCTCTAATCGCGGCAAGCCGCTAATTCGACTATTCACACCCTCACATCGTCACGGCCAACGCCACGGCTCCGCAACTGGCATCACCCCACAACCCGCAGTCCCTCGTTGCCACGGACGTGATGAACCGCCCGGAGACGTCCGTGCACGGGCTGCACAAAGCAGTGTGCATGGTGCTCATTCTCTGTGTTCCGTACGCGGGCGCGATCTTCTGGATCGTTGCCTGACTCCGCGGCGCCCATCCCCGCCATGCGACGCAGTCCGCAGCCGCGTGAGTCATCCGAAACCGTCGCACTCAGGCTGCGTGAGCGCGTGTTGGGGGTTCGGGTCACTCTGTGAGACAACTACCTCAATGATCGATTGGACGGGCGCGTTCGCCTCCTTCACAACGATGTAACTCGAGCCCTCCGTGGTGCCGATATCAATAGACTCACCGGGATCAAGTTGCGTTAGGTATGAGTCGATCACCGACGGGTCTCCGTGGAGTTCGCGTTCTCCCACGACCGCCACCGTAACCGAGTGCCTGCACCCGCTTGTGACAGTCACCGAGTAGTCTGGGTCCCCCCCAACCGCACAAGCAGTACAACTCGCTCCGACCAGTAATGCGCTGACCAACTTCCATCTCGGCCTCATCAACTTGATCCTTACCCGCCTGTGGCGACCCGGGTTACTCTTACTCTGCGGCGTGTGCTTCTAGTTCTGCGGGCGTGTTGCTGTAGGGCCAGTGGTTCACTTTCTCGACGAGGTTCCCACGGGCTCTGATCGCGTCTGCCGCCCAGACACCTGGGACCCGCAGGCCCTCGAGAACGCGCGCCGTATACCCGCCAGCGTAGTTCCAAAAGAATGCACGCCCACCGGTTCGCTCATACTGTGCGACGTGAACGGCCTCGTGCCGCTGCAACTTTGGATCTAGTGCCGAGTGCTTGCTCACGACGGAGTGACCCTTAGTCATCGTGCCGAAGTCGAAGTCCGCCCCCGCGAAGCACTCCATGACCTTGCCACATTGTTCGCCCTTCGAGTAAAGGTCGGCGCCATCCTTCCAGATCGCGGCCATCGCGTGGGCGATCTCGGTGGAACTCGTACCCGACTCGTCGTCGAACTGGTTTTGGGCAAGAGACTGCGACTGTCGTCGCTCAAGCCTCTGGATGCGGTAGTTCGCTTCATTCTTGACACGGGAGAAGATCAGGTCCGCAGGTCCCCTAGTTAGACGCTGGGGCGAAGCCCACAACTCACCCCCCGGCCGCCTACTCGCGATGACCGCTTTGGAGATTATGGCAACCTGAGCCTGTCGGGCCCGTGCTCCTGGCGACGAGCTGCGCATGTAGTCGGTCCAGCAACTACTCGTCAGAGAGAATCCAACGCAACTGGGATTAAGTCCCGTCGCATCCATGTACACCACCGGGTTGTTGTCCGCGTACCGGTACGGGTCCAACGTCCGCGGGTCACCCGGGTTCATCAGCGGATCGGGCGACAAGAACCTGCCCAACGCGGGGTCGTAATACCGGGCGTTCAAATACGTCAGCCCGGTGTCAGCGTCGGCGATCTGATTCAGCCAGCCATGCGCCGAGGCAACATTGGACCCCGCCCGCTTGGTGCCATACGGGGTGTACGCGTTGCGCGTGACCGCACCCGTCGCGTCCACCGTGACCTGCGCACTGCCCTGCACATCACCCAGCGTGATCAACGTCGGCCCACCCGTGGACTTCGACGCCAACTGCACCCCACCAGCCGAGTAGTACCGCGTGACAGTCACATCAGCATTGGAGCCGTCACCAGTATTCGGATCCGTCGCCTCCCACGCACCCATATACACCGTGGCACTCGTGCCGCTAATCGCGGCAAACCGCTGGCCCGACGGTGCGCCCTCACACCAAAACGGTGACCGCCACGTCGCCGCGCCGGGACCACGCCGCACCGTCGCGTACTGCCTGGCTGAATACCTCGACTACCTGCGCCGGCTACGCGAGCAGAAGCGGCGGGACGGGAAGCGGTAGTTACTCGACGCCGTAGCGCTCTAGATCGTCGCCGCCGCGCAATCGTCCCCCGTGACAGTGAATGCGACAGACGGGGTACTCGCCGATACCTCCATTGTCGCAAGGACCGTGGGCGAACGCTCGGTAACGCCGGCAACAACATGCACATCATGGGTGCCATCCACTGTCGAGGTCGCAATCGTCTGGCCCGGCTCGTAAACGGTCGCGTACAGCGCCAACTCGTCCAGGTGCGCCAGGCCAGAAGGCTCCGTCACCACGAGTTCGATCCGGCGATCGCATCCGTTCGTGACCCGAACCTCGTATGAAGTTTCCACCGGGGCACAACTCGCCACCACAAGAGCGGCAACAGTCGCTGCGGCGGCCCAACCTATCCGGGGCTGGCCCCTTCCTCCCCCCCGCGGTGGAATAGCCGGTCCGGTCCTTGTGCTCCAGTTCGCCCACATCATCCGGCCCCCTCGGTCGCGGCCTTGCGAGCGGCGACTTCCTTCGGCGAAAGAGCATATGCGACCTTAAGGAACCATACGGCGGAGTCGCCACTTGGATAGAGTCGCTCGTACTGCTCGATCATTTGATCTTGATTTGCGAGCGCGGTCACCGCCCCCTGCACGTAGCCCGCCGCATAGTCGGCGTAGAACTTGTGGCCCCCTGACGCTTCGAAGTCCGCCACGTGGGCGTACTCGTGGGCCTGCAACTCGGGCGAGTAGGCGTTCCCGGACGTGATCACCGTGTGACCTGCAGTCCGCGTCCCGAATTTGAACTTGGCACCTGTGAAGCATTCCATTGCGCTCCCGCAGTACTTGCCGCCGTCGTGGTATATCGCTCCATCCTTCCAGATCACTGCCATCGCCATGACGGTCTCCGTCTGACTGGTGCCGAACTTGTCATCGAACGCGTTCTGCGCGTTGCCTTGGTCCGCGCGACGGTTCATGCGACCGATGCGCCATGCCACTTCTTGGTGGATGGCTCCCATGATCTCATCCGCCC
>CALALQ010000096.1 GCA_937925595.1 uncultured Demequina sp.
TCGCCCGGGAGTACGCGGTGCTCTCCGACAACCTCCACCTGCCCGAAAGCCTCGCTCTAACCACCTGCGGCGAAGCGTCGTGGGTGCAGACCGCGCTACTCGCGCTTCCCGGTGTCCGCTGGCACCGCTACAGTGACGCGCATGAGAACCCGCTCATCTTCTATGGTCGCCGTAGCGATCGTTGCTCTCGCCCTCGCCGGCTGCGCGCAGACGCCCAGTGCCCAAGCACCTGCACCGGCCGAGACGGGCGAAACCGCATCGCCGTCAGCCACCCCGTCGCCGACACCGACAATCCCGGTCGGACCGGTTGAGATGACAGACGAGCAGGCCGCGGAAATGTACCTCAACTTCGTCTGCCAGAGCAACGACATCGGGTCGCGGCTCGCTGCCCTTTTCGACGAGGACGAGCGGGAGTTCATCAACGGCGGAAACCCCAGCGTGAAGAAGATCAACAAGCTCGCGGCCGAGGGCCTGCGGATAGCGCGTGCTGCCGTCGAAGTCGTTGACGACGACTACTTCGTCTGGCCGGACAAGGTCGCCGCAGAGGTGCAGGTCGTCCGTGACGCGTACATCGCGGACGCCAGCACATGGAGCAACCTTGCCAACGCGAAGACCTTCGAGGACGCGTATTACACCCAGTGGCCGAACACCGATGAGGCCGCCAAGGCGTCCCAGGAGATCCGCTACCAGCTCGACATAGACCCGGACACGTCCTCATCCTGCAAGGGGTACGAGAACGGCACCGACGGGGCGCACAAGGCGATGACGGAGCGGCGAGAGTACCTCGCGTCGTTCGGCAACGAAGACTGACACCCCGCACCATCGAGTTCGTCGCCACTGGGCTCGAAACGGACGTAGCGAACGCCTGACGTCAGTCCGGATCAGGGAGAAGTGCACGCGCGGGCGAAGACGGACCCTCAACCTGCGCGGCGAAAGAGTCGCGGACGATCACAAGCACAACCTTTTTCGCGTGGAGTCCTCGCCTGTTACCCAGCGTCAGTAGCGGCTGCACCGGGCTCGTCGGAGGAGTTGCGGACCAGGATCGACTTGGCCTCGGCGATTAGACCGACACCGGCATGTAGTCGGAATCCGCATGTCGATCCAAGTACGCACGGACCCGATGGTGAACGTCGGGTGCCGGATTCCGAACGAGTATTTGCGGACCGTGTCCTCCACGTTGAACCCCCGCGCGAAGGATGGTTCGAATCTCTACGTCGTCCGGTGGCATGGAGTTGCCGATGATCTCGAGCTTCTCCGCCCGGCTTAGCGCCGGTAGGCATCGCGCCAGACGTCCTGCAACGGCCCTAGATCATCTTGTTTACCTGTGACCATCGTCACCATCCACGGTTCCCGAGCACGCGCCTTCACCTTTTCCCAGGTGTCACCAAGATCCGATCGGACTCGCGCCAGGGCCGCCGCCGCCGTCGGTGGTCGCATGGTCCTTGGACGGTTGGGGTTCTGGAGTTCGCCGACGTGGGCGTAGTCCGAGTCGGGATATCCACTCGCTCGAGATTGCACCTGGCACCAGTCGAGGGACCCATGAAGCTTCAGGAGCGTCACCTCCGTTTCGCTGAACTTCCGCGAGCGGCTCGTGAGGCGCAGTGGAATGCCGTGAGTCGCCGCATTGCGCTCGATCAAAGTGTCCCAGTTGGAGGTGATGATGATGTGTCCAGGCTGGACCATGTCGGCGGAAAACTCACTGGACGCAAACCGCGCTTCATCTATGCCACGGGCGTCCTGAAGAAGGACATGAACGATGCCGCGCTTCAACAGCCGAAACAGCTCACGAGCGTCGTCGAATCCGGTTCCCGCCAGTCCTGATCCAATGTCCATGAACGTTCGGAGTGCAGAGAAATAGTCGACGACATCTGGCTGGAAGCCGTCCGCTCCCGCATCCGGATAGAAGAACCGATATGAGTCACGCAACCGTTGCTCGAGGTTCTGCAAATGGGGATCGTTCAGAGAACGGGAGACTGCGTGAGACGGGGTACCACCGCGCGTAGAGGCTCCGGCGAAGCCCCTTCATGCGGAACGATATGCCTATAGTCAGCGCCCGCGTCGACTGCAGGGGCGAGCACCCTTCTCGCTGCGGGATCACCCTCGGGTGCTAACCGATCCGTGATCGAGTTCCTTCGCCAGATCACTGCGCGCTGAGGGCACGCGACGCGGCGCCTCAGCGCGAGCGATGACCCGGAAATCAGTCGACCTGCGACCTGAGACTTCAGTCGTCGGGTCGGTCATCGAAACTGCACAGTTTGCGCGTTGCGCAGGGTGTCCACCGTCGCGTCATCGAGATCCACACGGATCACCTCCACCCCCAGGTCGGTCAGCGCCTGCGTCAGCCATGCCTTCGGCCGCCGAAGGTAGGACTCCACTTCCGCGTCGGCCACCGCGAGTATCAGCCTCTTCGCCTCGAGCTGCCTCCCGATCCATGTCAGCTTCAGAGCGTCGGTCGCAAGCTTCTTTGGCTGGCCACCACGGAGTGCACCTTGGTGCGCATAGGCCTCAACGAGGATCGTGAGATCGTCAGCGGCGCCATCGAGTTCGACTCGGCCGCCGTTGCTCGTCGGGACTGAGGTCTTTGCGAGCCGCTGACCTAGTTGCGCACTGAGCGCCGCGATGATCGTCGCCTCTGCTTCTCGTTGGGCTCGCGAGTCCGAGGGGTGGGCTTCGTCGATGGTCACAGCGACCAGCCTTCCACGCTCACCCGCGACACCGCTCGTGGTGCCCCTCATCACACATCGCCAGCATGGGATTCCCATCAGAGTGCCCGTTGGGTTCGTGGCCGGAAGCCACGGCGGCACAAGACCGCATCCGACCAGGTAAATCCCTTTCTCAACCAGCGTCGAGCGCGACGCCACTGCTACCGCCGCCGTGACCTAAACGCACGCATAAGGGCTTCGCGGCCACGCTGGCGGCGTGACGGCGGCAGCTAGATCGGGCCGATCATGACTCCTGAGACGGCGCGAGCAGGAAGGCGCGTATTGGCGACGGCTCGTATGTCTCTTCGCGCGGACACAGCATGTCGGTCTGTTGCGGGTTGGCCGGTTCTTGTGCCGGGGCGGCGTCTCCCGTGGCAGGGTCATCG
>CALALQ010000097.1 GCA_937925595.1 uncultured Demequina sp.
TTCTAGTGGCGAAGCGGAGACATCTCTTCACGTGAGGCGGACTTCGGCGTGGTTGTTCCCAGCGGATGTCCAGCTGAGTATGGTGGGCGATATCTCGCTGTGGTGGGAGACCCCATAGCTCAATGGAGAGGATGGAACCCTCGTGGAGATGAATCTCGGCGTCATTTTCCTTTCAGAGTTGGTCGGCACAGCGATGCTGGTGCTCCTGGGTTGCGGTGTCGTCGCAAACGTCGCCCTGATCCGGAACAAGGGCTTCAACGGCGGCTTCCTGATGGTGAACTTCGGCTGGGGCCTCGCGGTCTTCGCCGGTGTGGCCGTGTCGTACGCGTCAGGAGCGCACATCAACCCGGCCGTCACCCTCGGCCTCGCGGTCAACCGCCTGGGCCAGGGTGAATCCGAGTTCGTGCCGGGCATCCCGATCGACTTCCTGTCGATCATCACCTACATCGGCGCGCAGCTCATCGGTGCCATCATCGGTGCGGTCGTCGCCTGGCTGGCCTACAAGCAGCACTTCGACGAGGAGCCCGAGCCCGCCAACAAGCTCGGCGTCTTCTCGACGGGTCCGGCGATCCGCTCCTACGGCTGGAACCTCGTGACCGAGATCATCGGCACGTTCGTGCTGGTCTTCGTCATCCTCGGGTTCACCTACGGCCGGACCCCGGCGGAACTCGGCGCACTGCCCGTCGCCCTCCTGGTGGTCGGTATCGGCGCCTCCCTCGGTGGCCCGACCGGGTACGCCATCAACCCGGCCCGCGACCTCGGCCCTCGTATTGCGCACGCCATCCTGCCGATCAAGGGCAAGGGCGCCAGCGACTGGTCCTACTCGTGGGTCCCCGTCGTCGGTCCGATCATCGGCGGTCTCATCGCCGGGTGGGCGGCCCTGCTGCTGCTCCCGGTACTCGGCTGAGCGGAAGGGCGGGGCCTCGAGCCCCGCCCTTCTTGCTACTCCCATGCCCCCATAGGTTGGTAACAGAAACACCATCGACGCCGCGTCGTTCGTGAACGGCTGGCGTCGAAACGAATGAGAGGAAGTCATGGCCGCCGACTACATCCTGGCGATCGACCAGGGCACCACCAGCACACGCTCGATCATCTTCGACAAGAAGGGTTCGATCATTGCGACCGGTCAGCTCGAGCATGAGCAGATCTTCCCCCGAGCCGGCTGGGTCGAGCACGATGCGCTCGAGATCTGGAACAACACCCGCGAGGTGATCGGCCAGGCTCTCGGCAAGGCCGACCTCACCCGGCACGACATCGCCGCGGTCGGCATCACCAATCAGCGCGAGACCGCCGTCGTCTGGGACAAGAACACCGGGCAGCCGGTCTACAACGCGATCGTGTGGCAGGACACCCGCACCCAGCCGATCGTCGACCGCCTCGCCGCCGACGGCGGCGTCGAGCGGTTCAAGCAGGACGTCGGTCTGCCGCTCGCCACGTACTTCTCGGGGACGAAGATCGTCTGGATCCTCGAGAACGTGGAGGGGGCGCGCGAGAAGGCCGAGGCCGGCGACCTGCTGTTCGGCACGACCGACTCGTGGGTGCTTTGGAACCTCACGGGGGGCACCGACGGCGGCGTGCACGCCACCGACGTGACGAACGCGAGCCGCACCCTATTCATGGACCTCGAGACGCTGTCCTGGCGTGACGACATCCTCGAGATCTTCGGCGTCCCGCGCTCGATGATGCCGGAGATCAGGTCGTCCTCGGAGGTGTACGGCACCGTCGAGTCCTCCAGCCTCCTCCGCGAGGTCCCGGTGGCGGGAATCCTCGGCGACCAGCAGGCCGCGACGTTCGGCCAGGCTGCGTTCGACAAGGGCGAGTCGAAGAACACCTACGGCACCGGCAACTTCCTCATCTTCAACACCGACACGGAGATCATCCACTCGAAGAACGGCCTGCTCACGACGCTCGGCTACAAGTTGGGCGACGAGCCGGCGCACTACGCGCTCGAGGGATCGATCGCGGTGACCGGCTCGCTCATCCAGTGGCTGCGCGACAACCTCGGGCTCTTCTCCAGCGCGCCGGAGGTCGAGGAGCTCGCCAAGTCGGTCGAGGACAACGGCGGCGCGTACTTCGTCCCCGCGTTCTCGGGTCTGTTCGCGCCGTACTGGCGTCCCGACGCGCGCGGTGCGCTCGTCGGTCTCACCCGGTACGTGAACAAGGGCCACATCGCACGGGCCGCACTGGAGGCGACCGCCTTCCAGACCCGTGAGGTGCTCGACGCGGTGAACGCCGACTCGGGTGTCGACCTCACGGAGCTGAAGGTCGACGGCGGCATGATCGCGAACAACACGCTCATGCAGTTCCAGGCGGACATCCTCGGGGTGCCCGTCGTGCGACCGGTCGTCGCGGAGACCACCGCGCTCGGTGCCGCCTACGCGGCCGGGCTCGCCGTCGGGTTCTGGGCGAACCTCGACGATCTGCGCGCGAACTGGCAGGAGGACCGCCGCTGGGAGCCGCAGATGGAGGCCGAGGAACGCGACCGCCAGATCCGGCTCTGGAAGAAGGCCGTCACCAAGACCTTCGACTGGGTCGACGAGGACGTCAGCTGACGCGCTGAGATCGCAAGATTAGACGACGGATGCCTCGTGCCGAGCTCGGCACGAGGCATCCGTTGCGTCACTGGTCGACCGCAGCCGGTCAGGCGCGCGTCGCCGCGATCCACTCGTCGAGCTTGCGGGTGGCCGCGCCCGAGTCGATCGCTTCGGCGGCCACCGCGAGCTGCTCGCGGAACCGATCGAGGATGTGCCGCTGGAACTGCGCGGGGTCGCGCGCGAGGTCGTAGGAGACCAGCCCCGCGGCGGCGTTCAGCAGCACGATGTCACGGACCGGTCCCTCGGCGCCTGCGAGCACCTCGCGCACGATGCGCGCGTTGTGGTCGGCGTCACCGCCCTGGAGATCGTCGATGCTCGCCCGGGGGATCCCGAGCTCGCGCGGATCGAGGTCGTGCTCCTTGACCGTCCCGCCCGAGACCTCCCAGATGTGGCTGTGCCCCGTCGTCGTGAGCTCGTCGAGGCCGTCGTCCCCGCGGAAGACGAGCGCAGTGGCCCCGCGGGTCTGGAAGACCCCCACCATGAGCGGCACACGGTCGAGATGCGCCACGCCCACGGCGGATGCCTCGGGCCGCGCGGGATTGCAGAGCGGGCCGAGGAAGTTGAAGACGGTCGGCACGCCGAGCTCGCTCCGCACCGGGCCCGCGTTGGCGAACCCCGGGTGGAAGGCCGCGGCGAACGCGAAGCTGATCCCGGTCTCGGCGAACACCTCGGCGACGCGCTCGGGTGGGAGGGTGAGGTCGAGTCCGAGCGCACGCAGCACATCGGACGAGCCGGACGCGGAGCTCGCGGCCTTGTTGCCGTGCTTCAGGACCGGCACGCCGGATGCCGCGGCGACCACGGACGCCATCGTCGACACGTTCACCGTGCCGAACCGATCGCCGCCGGTGCCGACGATGTCGAGCGCCATGGCATCGACCGGGAGCGGCAGCGCATGCTCGAGGATCGCGTCGCGGAACCCGACGATCTCGTCGACGGTCTCGCCCTTCAAGCGCAACGCGACCAGGAATGCGGCGAGTTGCGCGGGCGTCGCCCGGCCCGTCATGACCTGCTCCATGCTCCACGCGGCATCCGACACGCTGAGGTCGTCACCGTTCATGAGCGAGGTCAGAATGTCGGGCCAAGTGGGCTGGAACGTCATGCCGAAGATCCTATCGGCCGGATTCACGGCGGATTCCCGGCGCCGCCACAGCCCGCTCGCGGCCACTCCCCGCTGTCAAGAGCGACACGGGATCGACCGATGACGAAAACTCACCCCCCAAATCGGCCATAATGGGTGATTGTGACGAGCACCTCATTGACTTCTCAGGCGAGCGCGCCGCTGATCAAGCGTCCGAATACTGTCGCCGTCGGCACGATCGTCTGGCTCGGCAGCGAGGTGATGTTCTTCGCTGGGCTGTTCGCGATCTACTTCACGCTGCGCTCCACATCCCCCGAGCTCTGGAACTTCGAGGCCGAGCGCCTCAACTTCCCGTTCTCGCTGACGAACACGATCATCCTCGTGGCGTCGAGCTTCACCTGCCAGTTCGGCGTCTTCGCCGCTGAGCGCATGCAGCCCTACATGACGGGCAAGTGGTACCAGGTCGGCAAGTGGGGCATGGTCGAGTGGTTCTTCCTCACCTTCGCCATGGGCGCGGTCTTCGTCTCGGGCCAGATCTGGGAGTACGCGCAGCTCGTGTCCGAGGGCATCGCGATCGACTCCAACGCCTACGGCTCGGCGTTCTACCTCACGACCGGCTTCCACGGCCTGCACGTGACCGGCGGTCTGATCGCCTTCCTCCTCGTCATCGGCCGCGTGTTCGCGGTCAAGCGGTTCGGTCACCGCGAGGCGACGAGCGCCATCGTGGTCTCGTACTACTGGCACTTCGTCGATGTCGTCTGGATCGGTCTGTTCCTCGTCATCTAC
>CALALQ010000098.1 GCA_937925595.1 uncultured Demequina sp.
GCGCGTGCTCGTCGGCTTCCTGCTCATCGGCAACGCGACCAACCTGCTCATCCTCATCATGAGCGGTCGCTCCGGACGGGCGCCCATCATGGAAGACGGAGTGGATCCCGCGACGTTCTCGGACCCGCTGCCGCAGGCGCTGATTCTCACCGCCATCGTCATCAACTTTGGTGTCACGGCGTTCCTGCTCGCGCTGCTGTACCGGTCGTGGTGGCTGGCACGCCTTGGCGACCAAGGCGACACCCTGGTGCGCGAGCACGAAGAAGACAGGGAGCTCGCGGGCGAGATCTTCGTCAGCGCCTCTGCTGAAGGTGAGGCCATCGTCGAGGCGGTTGGCGCCAGTGATGAGCTGTCTCCGGCCCCCGAGGCAGAGCCGGGAGGTGAGGCATGACGCGTGTGCTTCCCCCGCTCGTAGTGCTGCTGCCGCTGCTTGGCGCCGCGCTGGCTCTTGCCATGGGTCGGTACAAGAAGTTCCAGGTCGCGATCAGCACCGCGACGCTTTCGCTCATGACGCTCGCGGCCGCGTGGCTGCTGTACTACGTGGACCGCAACGGTGCGGCGATTGTCGAAGTGGGCGCATGGCAGACGCCATATGGCATCACCCTCGTGGTGGACCGGCTCAGCGCGATCATGCTTGTGGTCTCGTGCATCGTGCTGCTTGGGGTTCTCGTGTACGCCGTGGGGCAGGGAATTGCCGACGGCAACCGAGAGACGCCGCTGACGATCTTCCACCCGACGTATCTGATGCTGTCCGCGGGACTTGCGGTGGCATTCACCACCGGTGACCTCTTCAACCTCTTTGTGGGCTTCGAGATACTGCTCGCCGCGAGTTATGTGCTGCTCACGCTTGGCGGGACCGGTTCGCGCATTCGTGCGGGCGTGACGTACATCGTCGTGAGCCTCGTGTCCTCAACGTTCTTCCTCGCGGCAATCGCGATGGTCTATGGCGCCACCGGCACGGTCAATATGGCCCAGGTCGCGGAGCGCATCGGCGACCTGCCGCCCAGCACCGCGCTGCTGCTCCACGTGATGCTCCTGCTGGGCTTCGCCATCAAAGCGGCACTGTTCCCGATGTCGTTCTGGCTGCCGGACTCCTATCCCACGGCGCCCGCTCCGGTCACCGCGGTCTTCGCGGGCTTGCTGACCAAGGTGGGTGTCTACGCGATCATCCGCACGGAGACGCTGCTGTTCCCTGATGACGCACCAGGCGGCGACCTGCGCGTGCCGCTCATGTGGGTGGCGCTGTTGACGATGGTCATCGGCATCCTTGGCGCATCCGTGCAGGCGGACATCAAACGACTGCTGTCATTCACGCTCGTGAGCCACATCGGCTACATGATCTTTGGCATCGCGCTCAGCTCCCAGCTGGGCCTCAACGCCACCGTCTATTACGTGGTTCACCACATCACCGTGCAGACCACCCTGTTCCTTGCCGTGGGACTGGTGGAGCGCGTCGGCGAATCCACGTCCATCTCCAAACTCGCCGGTCTGCTCAAAGCCACGCCACTGGTGGCGGTGCTGTTCTTCATCCCCGCGCTCAACCTTGGCGGCATCCCGCCGTTCTCCGGCTTCGTGGGCAAAGCGGGCTTGCTCGTCGCGGGCGCCCAGGTGGGCGGCTGGGTCGTGTGGGTGGTGATCGCGGGTGCGGTGCTCACGTCACTGCTCACCCTGTACACGCTCATGCGCGTGTGGAACATGGTGTTCTGGCGCTCCCGCAAAGAGGTGAACGAGGGCTATGAGTCCTTCCTCATCAACACCTTGGTGGAGAACCCCGACGCCGACGACGAGCCCCGTACTCAGTCCACCACCCCGCGGCTCATGGTGGCCGCCACCACCGCGATGGTTGCGGTGACGGTGGGGCTCACCCTGTTCGCGGGACCGCTGTTTGGCCTGGGTGACCGCACTGCACAGGAGATCGGCGACCGTGAGGCGCGCATCGCCGACGTGCTTCCGGAGGAGGCGAGAGATGGCTAGCCGTTCCCGCCGGCGCCGGGCTCGCGCCCTTGCGCTGCGGCAGCAGATCCCGTTCCTGTTCGCCCTTCTACTGCTGTGGGTGTTCCTGTGGGGCGACGAGTTCAGCTGGACCAATCTCGCGGTCGGCGCGGTGGTCTGCGTCGCTATCCCCACGATCTACTACATGCCGCCCATCGAGGTGTCCGGCCGCGTCAATCCTTTGCGGCTCATCTACTTCGTGGCGCGACTGCTGTTCGACATCGCGCGCGCCTCGATCATCGTCGCCGCGCAGGCGTTCGGCATCGGCTACTCGAGGTACGAGGCCATCATCGAAGTCCAGCTGCGCACGCGCAGTGACCTGGTCCTCACCGCGACCGCGGAGGCGTCAACGCTGGTGCCGGGCACGCTCGTTATCGACGTCGATCGCGAAAAGCATGCACTGTTCGTGCACGTGTTCTCCGTGCACAGCGACAAGGACATCGAGAAGGCCCGCGCAGACATCCTTGCGACCGAGGCGCGCATCATCCGCGCGGTTGGGTCCCGCGAGGAGTTGCAGGCGCTTAAGGAAGAGATGGCGTCTCAGAAGGGCGGTGAGCGATGACGGCACTGCTGCTCGCAGCCGGGATCATGTTCGGGGTCGCGGGACTTGCCGCCCTGATCCGCATCATCATCGGCCCCACCAATCTGGACCGCGTGGTGGCCGCGGACGTCTTCACGGCCACGCTCGTGTGCTGGATGGGACTGTGGATGGTCGCGAATAAGGACACCACGCTGCTGCCTGTGCTCATCGCTTTGGCCCTGTTCGCCATCGTGGGCACGGTGAGCGTCGCACGCCTCCTTGCACGGAAGGAGGAGGACTCATGATGCGCTGGACTCCTGGCGCGAGCCCCGTTCTTGACGTGCTCGCCATCGCGCTGGTGATGCTCGCGGCGATGATGTCGCTCGCCGCGGCCGTTGGCCTGCTGCGCTTCCCGGACACGCTGCAGCGCCTTCACGCGGGCGCCAAGCCGCAGGTGCTGGGCGTCATCGTGATCTGTGTGGCGATCGTGCTGCGCTCTCCCAGCTGGCCGGTGGTTGCGCTCACCTCGCTCGTGGTGGTGTTCCAGATGCTCACGCAGCCCATCGCCGCCCACATGGCGGGCAGGGCCGCGTATCGCACGGACGGGCTGCACGGCGAGCTGATCATCCTCGACGAGATGGCCGACGACGTCAGTGCGGCGGACCACCCCGACAAGCCCTAGCGCCCCGACCCCTCTGAAAATGTGTGGAGGAGGGCCGCGACTGGTTAGTGCGTGTACGGGTCGCACATGACGTAGCCGGGGTCGTTGGCATGGGCGAGTGCGTCTTGCGTCGCAATGATGTTGATGTCGAGGCCGGAGGCGTAGGCGTCTACCTTGTCCCCGCGTTCACGCAAGCATTCAATGACAGAGGGGGATTCCCACGGCAGGTTGATCCAGTGGAGAGCGTTGGGTGTCGAATTGTAGGCGGCGCTCGCGTACATCCAGTTCTGTGCCGCACAGTCGTTGTCGACCAACGCGGCTTGATCTTCGGTCCAATGCGA
>CALALQ010000099.1 GCA_937925595.1 uncultured Demequina sp.
GTAATGGAGGTTCGCGACGTCGTCGTCGGTCACGTCGATGAGCACGCCGTGGTCGCCGCCGCCATACCAGCCGCCGATGAGGCCCGAGAGTTCACAGGGCCCCTCGCCACCGCAATATGTCCCGGCCGCGAATTCCACGCGGTACTTGCCCGGCGCAAGATTCGTCTTCAAGAACGTCATCGCATCGAAGTCGACTTGGGCAGATCCCTGCCAGTTGTCATTCTCGTCATAGACGTAGATGACGATGGTTTCCTGCCAGAACTCGGGCAGATCGACTTCAGGAACGGAGAACGTGCCGGAAATGGTGCGAATCTCGTCGTCGGCAACAGCGGCCGGAGCCACCGCCACCATTCCCACAGCGACAGCGACGGAAGCTGCGAGCGCGATCAGTCGGCGAGTAATGGACACCGGCGCGGCAGTGCGCTCAAGCATGGAATAACCCCCAGGAGACGTGTTGGCTTTGTCACCCTAACGCATCAAGGCAGCAGATTTGAAATGTCAGTGTGAGAAAGATAAGCGAGGCGTAGTCCCCATTATCAGGCCCGACGCTGCGGCTGGGGAGTGCGGGGAGTGGTGCCACACGCCGCGTCTACTCGGGAGCACCAACGCTTTCCAGGAACAGTGCGGTCTCGTCAGAATGCCGGTTGCGTGCGACCGTGAGGGCTGTGTCGCCCCCGTCTTCGCGAAGCGAGAGATCAGCCCCTGCCTCGTACAGTACGGTCGCGCAGTCCACACAGTTCCACCATGCGCAGGCGTGGAGTGCGGTGGCACCGTAGCCCGGGTTTGCCAGATTGATGTCGACGCCGGAAGTGACAAGCACCTTGAGCGCCTCCGGATTGCGACCCTGGGCGGCCGCGTGAAGCGGGCTCGCGTTGTAGACGTCGTCCGAGAACACTTCGATTGTGGCGCCTGCGTCGAGCAGCACCTGCACCACCTCGCCGCTCGCGATTCCCGCTGCGATCGTCAGCGGAGTGCGGTTCTCGCGATTGGCCAATTCGAGGTCTGCTCCCCCGTCGATGATCGCCTCGACCAGCTGGGCGTCGTCGCGCTGAATCGCCGCGATCAGAGCGGTGACGCCCGCGCCGAACTCGAGGTTGGGGTCCGCGCCCGCGGCAAGCGCCGCGTTCACGGCGTCGACATCGCCCGACTGCACGCCGGACTGCAGCGCCTCATTGGGGTCCGACGGCACCGGCGCGGAGGAGGCGGGCGTGGGCGATGGCGATGCGGAGGTGGGCTCGGCGGCCGGCTCCGTGGAGCAGCCGGCGAGCAGGACGGCCGCGGCAACTCCCGCGGCGGCGAAGTTCACGATGCGCATGTCGACTCCCTTGATCATGTGAATGCGTGGCTCAAGAGTCGCGAGCGCAAAGGAGGCGCAGGAGGCGCCTCAGAATCTGTTATCCGCTTGTTACCAAAGGTAAGTCCGAGGCTGCGCCGGGGTCCGCCCGGAAAAGCAAGAAGGCCCGCCGTAGCGGGCCTCGCAGCTGGGGTACAAGGATTCGAACCTCAACTAACTGAACCAGAATCAGTCGTGCTGCCAGTTACACCATACCCCAATGGTTCCTCGCGGAACCGGGTACCTACTCTACCGCCTCTGAGCCGCTGTCCAAAACGCCACGGCCGCATCGCGCGCCCACTCCACCGAGATGGTGGATTCTGCCGAGTCTTCAGCCTCGATCCTCCTGGATGGTGGATTCTGCCGACTCTGGGGCGTGAGACCAAGCGGCATCCACCATTTCACGGTGGGGGTGAGGGTGGAGCGGGTCAGGGGTGGAGCGGGCCCGGGGCGGGGTGGGGGTGGCGCGGGGTGGGG
>CALALQ010000100.1 GCA_937925595.1 uncultured Demequina sp.
GGCAAACGGAGCCCTTTCGGAGCCCTCCGTACATACCGGTCAAAGACGAAGCCCGGCAGATCAGCAGATCTACCGGGGCTTTCTCCCGTCGGGGTGATCGCGTTCGCTTCGCGAACGCTCAGCCCTTCCCCGTGCGCTCGGCCGCTGAAGCCCTGGGGGCTTCGCGGCCTCGCTCACTCGTCGGGGTGACAGGATTTGAACCTGCGACCCTCTGCTCCCAAAGCAGATGCGCTACCAAGCTGCGCTACACCCCGGTGGTGGCCCGCACCTAGCAGGCTCCGTTACTCTAGTACCCGCCGCGCGAGCGGCAGTGCGGGCGTAGCTCAATGGTAGAGCCTCAGTCTTCCAAACTGATTACGCGGGTTCGATTCCCGTCGCCCGCTCCACTGGATGACCGAACCATAGGATCCTGCGCGGGTACTCTGCTCGCATGAGCGGGTCGAGCGGCCAAGATCACACCAGGCAACTAGCCCTTGATGCTCTCGCGGGCGCCGCGAGCATCATCCCGGGCGTCGGACCCGTCATGGGTGCGATGCTTCAAGGCGAGCTGACACGCACTGCGATACGCGACGTTCACGCACGTCTCGACGAGCTTGCGGCTCGCATGAATGTGGAGAACCATGCCCGCGACCAACTCCTTGGCTCGGAAGCTGGGCGCGCGATGTTCGTGCGAGCCGTGCGTGAGTACGGCGCGACGCCTGAATCGGAGCGACGAAAGCTTCTTGCCGACGCCCTGTTGCACGGTGCCGCCCGGGCTCCTGACCACCCCGAGTCAGATCGCTTCATGCGGATGGTCATGCGTCTCGAAGTCGTGCACGTTCGTATACTCGCCGAGTTCTCTCCGGCGAGGCTCGTCGGTACCCCGCACGAGGGTAAGGCCCCCTGGGCGGGTCGACCCGAAGAACTCAGCGTGCTTGTTGCGGAGGGGCTCCTAGAAGCGAAGACCGACTTCCGCGGAACGGTCAGTGGAGGCGGAGTCACCAGGATTGGACCGACGGACCTCCCAACGCGACACGCACTCACACCGTTGGGCGACAGGTTCCTCGACTTCCTGACGGACGATCCAGACGATTAACACCCCGGCGGAACATCTGCGAAAGACACTTTGCCGCTCGCCGAGACGAATGCAGCAAATACACGACATCCGAGGAGCCCCATGCGCCACACACCGCGCTACATCGTCGAGGACGTGAATGAGGTCAAGCGCCTCATCCGCCGCAACGCGTGGGCCACCTTCGTCTCCCCCGCCTCCACGGGCCTTGTCGCAAGTCACTACCCCGTCATCCTCGACGGGGCCGCAGAGGACCTCACGATCATCAGCCACTTCGGCCGCCCCGATGAGGTCTCGCACGAGCTCGGTCAGCACGAGATCCTCGTCATCATCCAAGGCCCTCACGACTACGTTTCGCCCAGCTGGTACGCGCAGGGCGATGTCATCCCCACCTGGAACCACGTCACCGCGCACCTCTACGGCACTCCGGAGCTCCTCAGCGATGAGGAGAACTACCGGATGCTCGAACTGCTCACCGACCACTTCGAACAGCACTTCCCCGGTGGCCGCAGCCTCAGCGAAGACCCAGTGGGCACGCGCCGCATCGCCAAGGGCACCGTTGGCCTGCGCATGCGCGTCACCCGCTTCGACGCCCGCGCCAAGCTCTCACAGAACAAGCCTGCCGAGGTCAGGGAAACGATCATCGCCAACTATGAGCAGGCCAACCCTGCCCTGGCTCAAGAGATGAGGCGGCCCGACGCTACAGCCGGGAACGAGCGTCGGCCATAGTCAGCACGTGGTCCAGTGCGCCTAGGAAACGCTCGACGGCCTCCTCGTCGATCGTGAGCGGCGGCTTGATCTTCAGCACGTTCTTGTGGTCGCCGGTGGGCTGCACGATCACGCCCTCGTCGAGCAGCGCGTCGCAAATCTCGCGAGCGAACTCGGGGTCGGGTTCTGACGGACCGTAACGGACGATCTCCACGCCCAGGTACAGGCCCATGCCGTGCACCGCACCCAGCGCGGGCCAGCGCTCCGCGAGCGCTCGCAGGCCGTCGGCGAGCAGGGTGCCCACAGCGTCGGCCCGCTCCTGCAGGTGGTCCTCCTCGAGAATCCGCAGCACCGCGGTGCCCACGGCGCAGCTCACGGGCGAGCCGCCCGCAGACGAGAAGAACGACCCGTCCGCAGCGAACGCCTCGGCAATCTCGCGCGTCGTGATCACCGCGCCCAGCGGGTGACCATTGCCCATCGCCTTCGCCACCGCGATGACGTCCGGCACCACTCCCTGCTGTTCGAAGCCCCAGAAGTGCCTGCCAAGCCGGCCATAGCTGACCTGCACCTCGTCGCTCACACACAGGCCACCTGCCGCTCGCACAGCGGCGTAGACGCGCTCAAGGTAGCCGTCCGGCAGCAGGATGCCGCCGCCGTTGCCGAAGATCGGCTCGCAGATGAGCCCAGCGAGCGACACCCCGTCCGCCGCCAGCTCCTCGATGCGCGACACCGCCTCGTCCGCGTACCTCCACGCGTCCTCACCGGTGTACTTGCCGCGATACGTATTGGGCGAATCCAGCAGGTGCACCCAGGACGGCCGCGTCTCGAGCGCTCGCGGGTTGTCGCCAATCGACGTGGAGATCGCATCCGCGCCCACGGTCCAGCCGTGATACGCCTCGGTCAGCGCGAGCACGTCCTCACGCGCCGTCGCGGTGCGAATCAGGCGCATCGCAAGGTCCACCGCCTCGGAGCCGGAGTTGACGAGCAGCACCTGGTCAAGGCCCTCTGGCGTGCGCGCCGTCAGCTCTTCGCACAGCTCGACGAGTGCCGAGTAGTGGAATCGCGAGTTCGTGTTGAGGCGTCGCAGCTGCGCGTCCGCTGCGTCGGCGAGGCGAGGCTCTCCGTGCCCAAGGATTGCGACGTTGTTGACCATGTCGAGATAGCCGCGGCCGTTGACGTCGATGAGATGGTGCCGCCAGCCGCGCTCGATCTGCGGCGGATGCGCGTAGTAGTGCTCCTGCACGGGTGCGAACGTCGTGACCCTCGCCTTAACCAGGGCTTCCGCATCACGGCCCGACGCTGGGGAGGGCTTGCGACCGAGCAGCGCCGAAGGGTCGGGACAGATGCGTCCCCACTGCTCCTCGAGTCCGGGGCGCACATAGCGCGGCGCCTTGGGTGCGGAGGCGCTGAGCTGCAGCCACACGGGCCCCTTCGCGACGCCGATCTGCACTCCCGCGCCCACGGTCTCTCCGGACTCGACGCTTGCCTCGATGCCGCCAACATGCACCCAGCCGCCCTCGACCAGGGCCGCCACCATGTTGCCGCGCGCGGTGGTGCGCACCAGGATGTCGGCGGGAGCGAAGATCGGTGTGCCGGGAGCGACGTTTGCTTGGATGCCGAGCGGAACCGTGCGCGGAAGCTCGGCGGTCGCCGCGGCCGGCGTGAGGATCGGCTGGCCATACCTCGTGACCGTGCCCAGCGGCGCCGGCGGGAGCTCGTTGACCCACGCTCCCCCGTCGTGCACCGGGGAGGTCACCGACAGGTCCCACTCTGGAGCGTCACCAAGGCCCTCGATCATGGGCATGAGCCGTGCCTGCGGCTTGGGCAGCATGCCGATCGCGTCGAGGATCAGCAGCTCCACCTGGTCGTAGTCGACAGCGAGCGCATGAGCGAGCACCAGCCGCTCGAACGGCCTGCGGGCGAGCGCGTAGCCGTTGTCTGGATCGCCTGCGAGCACGCGATTGGCGCCGGCCTCGAGCACGAGCGCGCGGCGCACCACGAGCGGCCAGATGGCCTTCGCCTCGTCAAGCGACAGGGGCCGGCGAGCGTGGAACGCGGCGACGGCAGCGAGCACCTCGCCGATGAACGAGCCGTCATGCTGCAGCAAAGACGTGATGCTCACCGCGAGCTCAGCCACCGCCCAGCCGGGCGACAGGTCGCCGAAGTCGATGACGCCGCCAAAGTCGCCATGGGAGCCGAGCACCACGTTGTCCTCTGTGAGGTCACCGTGAATCACCTGCACCGGCAGGTTGAGCCTCGCGGTGCGGTTAAGGCTCGCCTTGAGGGGTGCCTGCAGCGCTTCGTCATCGCCGATGACGCGTGCCGCCTCACGCAAGTCCCAGTCGCCTCCTCCCACGAGCGCGGGATGGGAGAACGTCGCGAGCTTCGCGACCATCTCGCCGGCCACGGCACCCAGCGCGGCACCAATGCCCGGCATGATCTTGCGGGAGCCGACGCTCATCTCGCCTTCGACGAACGACAGCACCCTCACGTAAGGGTGGCTTCCCCCGACCTCGATCACGGACGAGCCGTCGATCGCGACGCGTGGGCGGGGCACATCGAACGTGGTGACGGCTGCGGTGAGGAACTCCAGCGCAGCCGATTGTGCCTCGAGTTCGGCACGCGGCGTCGCCGACGCCTTGAGCACCCACTTGGAGCCGTCTTTAGCGATGACCAAGAAGTTGAGGTCTTCGTTTCCGCCCATCTGGCGGAACTCAGCGACCTTCAGACCAAACTCCAGCTCGGCTATCTCCCGAGCCCTTTCCAACTGCACGTCAGAACAGTCCCAGCACTAGGCCCGCGAGCGCAAGCGCCACGGTGTCGTGAATCCCATCAAGAGCAGTGACTTTGGCAGAGCGAGCGGCGAACCCGTTATGAATCGCGTGAGCGCCCGCTCGGTAGACGAGGCCGAGGATCGCGCCCAACACCAGGCCCCCGGCCCACGACGTCACCTCGAGCTGCACCATAAGCAGGGCGAGAACGATCACTCCGAGCGCATTCGCGACGATCGTGCCGCCGAACGCGATGGCGGTACTCGTGTCATTGAGACCCTCATCGGAGATCTTCGCGGCACGCTTCCAGACGTTCCACACCCCAGCTGGCGAGTAGTACCACCAGCCAAACGCGAAGGAGACGACGAACGCGATCACCACCGCGAGCCAGTTCACCCCCGCGAACGACAGCCACTCCATTGCGCCTCCTGCGCCGCCCCCTCGAATCCGACGCTACAGGAACGCTCCTGCGACGGCACCTATGACCGCGAGCGCCAGCACGTCATGCGCGCCATCGATGACGCCCACGCCGATCGGCCTGCCCTCTTGCGAGCGATGCAGCACCTCCCAAGTGAGTCGCAGCACCACACCAAGGAAGGCGCCAAAGGCGAGTCCACCGCCCATCGACACGATCAGCAACTCGGCCTGAACCACCATGAAGACCACGGCCGTCAGGGCAAAGGTGATGACAGCAACTGCGACCCGCTGGGCGGTGACTCCCACGAGTCCGCGGCCCTCAACGTCAGCGAGCCGAGCCCACGCCCAGCCCAGCGCCCTGGGGTGGTACCAGAGGTACGAGATCGTGAATGCAGCGAGAGTCGCCACAGCCACGCCAACCCAGTCGACGTTGGCGAGCGAGAACCAGCCCATGACCTCTCCTCACACCGCACCCAAGGTGCGTCGATCCCCATGGTGCCCCAGCGTCGGGCGGGCCCTGACGTGACTCGCCGCGAGGATGAGGGTCAAACCAGGGGATTCCCCCATGTCGCGACCAACCGCCGCCAACTAGGGTCGAAGCCGTGGCAACAATCACAACATCAGGGCTGACCAAGTCGTTCGGTCCTGTCACCGCAGTCTCGAACCTCACGGTCGAGCTCCCGTCCGGAGTGGTGGGCCTCGTCGGTGCGAATGGCGCCGGCAAGTCGACGCTCATCAAGATGCTCCTGGGTCTCCTTTCGCCCACCTCTGGCGGCGCGACGATCCTGGGCTTCGACTGCCTCACAGATGGACTCAAGATCCGCGAGGTCGTCGGTTACATGCCGGAGAGCGAGTGCCTGCCGCTCGACATCTCCGCAACCGAGTTCCTTGTGCACATGGCGAGAATGTCCGGCCTGCCAGCTGACAGCGCCCGCGAGCGCGCCGCGGACACGCTGCGCCACGTGGGCCTGTACGAAGAGCGCTATCGCCCGATCGGCGGCTACTCGACAGGCATGAAGCAGAGAGTGAAGCTCGCGCAGGCGCTCGTTCACGACCCCAAGCTGGTGTTCCTCGACGAGCCCACCAATGGCCTGGACCCCGCCGGCCGCGACGACATGCTGGGCCTCATCTCCCGCGTGAGCAGCGACTTCGACATCTCCGTCGTGGTCACGAGCCACCTGTTGGGCGAGTTGGAGCGCATCAGCGACCACATCGTCGTCATCGATGGCGGCGTGCTGCAGCGCTCCACCTCTACCGCGGACGCCACGCAGTTCGCCGGCTCGCTGCTCGTCGAGGTGACGGACCGGGCCGACGCTGTGATCGCGAAGCTGCGCGAGGGCGGCGCCTCCGTGGCCGAGGGCCGCAACCAGGGCAGCTTCGCCGTCGAGCTCACCGATGACGACGTCACCGGCACCGTCGTGGCCGCTGTCGCCGAGCTGGGCGTGGGGCTGGTGCGCCTGCAGCGCAAGCGCCACCAGCTGTCAGAGATCTTCGCGACCAACGACTCGCCCGTGGAGGTGGCGTCATGACCTCACAAGAAAGCGCCGTGACTCCTGACGGCGTCGCCACCGACAGCGTCATCCACGACATCGGCTTCCGGCACTATGACGGTCCCCGCCTGGGACGCGGCTGGGCCTTCCGCTCGCTGTTCTACGAGACGCTGCGCGGATCCTTCGGCCTTGGCCGCCCCGCGAAGGTCAAGATCATGCCGTGGGTGCTCATCGTGCTCTTCGCGCTGCCGTCACTCGTGATGGTGGCGATCACGATCCTCACCGCCTCGGAGGAGCTGCCGCTCAGCTACACGATGTACCCCGTGGCGATTTCGCTCGTCGTGTCGCTGTTCATCGCGGGTCGCGCGCCATATGCGGTGTCGCGCGACCTGCGCGACGGCATCATGCCGCTGTACCTGTCGCGCCCCATTCGCCGCCAGGACTACGTCTACGCCAAGCTCCTTGGCCTGTCCGCTGCAGTGTGGATCTTCGTCGCGACGCCCGTCACGATCCTGTTCATCGGCGCGCTGCTTGCGAAGTTCTCCGTGAAGGACGCGATCTTCGGCTGGCTTGGGGGACTGCTCATGGCTGCGGTGCTGTCGATCCTCCTCACGTCCATCTCGCTCGTGCTCGCCTCGTTCACCAAGCGCAAGGGCCTTGGTGTCGCGGCAGTGCTGTCGACGCTCATCCTGCTCAACGGCTTTGTCGCGGTTCTTGTCAGCGTTGTCGACATGCAGAGCTCGGAGACCGCGGCGAGCTACTTCGCGGTGCTTGACCCGTACATGCTCGTCGACGGACTCGGTGCGGCTTGGCTGGGCGTCGACACGACGTTCCTGTACTCGCAGCCAGACGGAGCCCTTGGTGCCGTCTACTACTCGGCGGTGCTGCTGGTGGTCGTCACCGGCTGCGTCGCGATCCTGCTGCGTCGATTCAAGAAGGTGGGCGGCGTATGAGCACCATCGAACTTCACGGCGTCTCCCGCTGGTTCGGCAACGTGGTTGCCGTCAACGACGTCACCATGAGCATCGGCCCCGGCGTGACCGGCCTGCTCGGCCCCAATGGAGCCGGCAAGTCCACGCTGTTGAGCATGATGGGCGGCTTCCTGCCGCCGTCGTCCGGCACCGTCACGATCGATGGCGTCCCGGTGTGGCGCAACCCCGAGCTCTACAGCGGGATCGGCCTGGTCCCCGAGACCGAGGCGATGTTCGACGCCATGACGGCCTACGAGTTCGTCCTCGCGAACGCAAGGCTTCACCGCGTGGATGACCCAGCGTCGGCCACCGTTGCCGCACTGGAGCAGGTGGAGCTGATCGAGGCGCGCGACCGCAAGGTGGGTACGTTCTCCAAAGGAATGAAGCAGCGCGTCAAGATGGCGACGGCGCTCGTGCACAAGCCCAAGGTGCTGCTCCTCGACGAGCCGTTCAACGGCATGGACCCGCGCCAGCGACTGCACCTGCTCGAACTGCTGCAGCGCCTTGGCGACGAGGGCCACACGGTGCTGTTCAGCAGCCACATCCTCGAAGAGGTCGAGGACGTTGCCGGCACCATCGAGGTGATCGTGGCGGGTCGCCAGGCGGCATCCGGCGACTTCCGCAGCATCCGTCGACTGATGACGGAGCGGCCGCACCAGTACACGGTGACGTCGAGCGACAATCGTGCGCTTGCCGCCGCGATCATCGCCGACGGCTCCGCGGACGCCGTGAACCTCACCTCGGATGTGCTCAGCATCCAGGCATCAGACTTTGGCCGCTTTGTGCACGCCCTGCCGCGCATCGCTCGCGATGCCCGGATCGCGCTGCACGACGTCACCCCGGCAGACGAGTCGCTCGAGAGCGTCTTCGCCTACCTGGTGGCGCGGTGAACGCGGGAAGGAACCCAATGAACGTCGTGATCATGCGCCTCACCTTGCGAGCGCTGCTTGGCAGCCGTCGCGTGTGGATCCTTGTGGGGATGGCCGCGCTGCTGTGGATCGTCGCGGGACTGTCTCGCTGGGGTTCGGGAGCCGACGTCGGCACCGCCACTGGCGTGATCGTCAATTTCGGCTTCGGCACGCTGGTGCCGATCATGTGCCTCCTCGTCGGCACGGGGGCGGTGGCCCCGGAGATCGAGGACGGCTCGATCGTCTACCTGCTCGCGAAGCCGGTTCCGCGGCGCACCATCGTGCTGTCGAAGCTGATCGTGGCCATGGCCGTTGCCGTCGCGTTCAGCGTGATCTCGATTGTGGTTGCCGCGCAGATCGCCGGCGACGCGGAAGGGCAGCTCGCGCTGTCGATGGGTGTCGCCTCGGCGCTCGCGTCGATCGCCTATGTCGCCGTGTTCTTCATGATCGGAGTGGTGAGCCGCAACTCGATCATCGTGGGCCTGATCTACGCGATGCTGTGGGAGGGAACGCTTGCGGGCTACGTCCCCGGCGTTCGCGCCGTGAGCGTGCGTCAGTGGGCACTCGCTCCCGCGGAGCAGATTGTCGAGGACAACAGCGTGATCTCCATCGCCTCGGACCTCCCGCTGGTGCCTGCAATCGTGCTGCTCGTGCTTGCGACGGTGGTCTCGACGATCGTCTCGGTTCAGCGCCTCAAGGTGCTTTCCGCTCGCGTCTCTGAGTAACAGCAGACCGGCCGACGCTGGCTCGCCATTGCTTGCCCGTCACCTGGGAACCCGGCTAGATTGGGCAAACCTGCACAGGAAAGGCTGGGCATCATGAGCATCGCGCGTCACGCCACCTCGACGCCCGAGCGCGCCCTTTCCATGTGCATCCCCTGCGGCATGTGCTGCTGCTGTCTGTAGAGCGCTGGCCTGGTTCGGTGACGAACCGACAAGTCAGCGCTCGCCCCCAGGAATCTCTGAAGCGAATCGGGCGTTAGGGCGCCCGGGACACCACCAACACCAAAGGAAATCCACATGGCTCGCATTTACGAGGACGCCACGGCTCTCATTGGCAACACTCCCCTCGTCAAGATCAACAAGCTCACCGCTGGCGCTGGTGCCACGGTGCTCGGCAAGCTCGAGTTCTACAACCCGGCGAACTCCGTCAAGGACCGCATCGGCGTCGCGATCATCGACGCGGCTGAGGCTGACGGCTCGCTCAAGCCGGGCGGCACGATCGTCGAGGCGACCTCCGGCAACACCGGCATCGCGCTCGCCTTCGTGGGCGCCGCCCGCGGCTACAACGTCGTCCTGACGATGCCCGAGACGATGTCCAAGGAGCGCCGCGCCCTGCTGCGCGCCTTTGGTGCGGAGCTCATCCTGACCCCCGGCCCCGAGGGCATGCGCGGCGCGGTCGAGGCCGCGAACACGATCGCCGAGGAGCGCGAGGGCGCGATTCTGGCCCGCCAGTTCGCCAACGTCGCGAACCCCGAGATCCACCGCAAGACCACCGCTGAGGAGATCTGGAACGACACCGACGGCGCCGTAGACATCGTCGTTGCCGGCATCGGCACGGGCGGCACCATCACCGGTGTCGGTGAGGTGCTCAAGTCGCGCAAGCCTGAGGTGCAGATCATCGCCGTCGAGCCTGCCGAGTCACCGATCCTCAACGGCGGCCAGCCTGGCCCCCACAAGATCCAGGGCATCGGCGCGAACTTCGTCCCCGAGATCCTCAACACCGAGATCTACGACGAGGTCATCGACATCGACTCCGAGACCGCGGTCGCCACGGCCCGTGCGGCAGCTCGCCAGGAGGGCCTGCTCGTCGGCATCTCCTCGGGTGCGGCCCTCGCGGCGGCGATCCAGGTGGCCAACCGCCCCGAGAACGCCGGCAAGACCATCGTCGTGGTCATTCCGTCGTTCGGTGAGCGCTACCTGTCGTCGGTGCTGTACGCGGACCTCATGGACTGATCTGAGCCCTGATGTCTGATCGCCCCAACTTCCTGACCCTCGCTCTCGAGGACATTCGCACCGCGCGCCGCCGCGACCCGGCAGCGCGATCGTGGCTT
>CALALQ010000101.1 GCA_937925595.1 uncultured Demequina sp.
GCACCACGCGATCGTCGCGGCCAACGAGCTCGAGCCGCAGCGTCTCACCGTGGTGGTCCGCCACGAGCGTGACGCCGTCGCCAGCCACGCCGCCGCCATCGAGCCCACGGTTCTCATCGCTGACCAGGACGACATCCCAGGCACCGGTCGCGCCGTCCACTGCGGACTGAGCACCCTCGACGCCGCAGCGATGGCCGCTGCCGTCGCGAAAGGCGCCAGCCCGGAAGATGCGCGCGCCGCACAGCTCCACGGGGTGGTCGTCGTCACCTCAGCAGACGTTCCGCTCGTCACGGGCGAGCTGCTCGCCGCGCTCGCGCAGGAGCACGAGGAGTCCCGCAACGCCGTCACTCTGCTCACCGCGCGAGTGCGCGAACCCGGCGCCTACGGACGCATCATCCGCGGCACCGACGGCGCCGTGCTGCGCATCGTCGAGGCCAAAGACGCCTCCGATGCGGAACTCGCTGTCAACGAGATCAACGCCGGCATCTACGCCTTCGACGCCACCGCGCTGCGCGATGCGCTCGCGAGCGTGGGCCGTGACAACGCCCAGCGCGAGATGTACCTCACGGACGTCATCGAGATTGTGCGCGAGGCTGGAGGCCGCGTAGGCGCCTTTGTGGCCCCCGACGCTGACGCCACCGAGGGCGTCAACGACCGCGTCCAGCTCGCGGCAGCGGGCAAGCGACTGAACCGCCAGATTCTTGAGCGCTGGATGCGCGCCGGCGTCACGATCGTGGATCCCGAGACCACCTGGATCGACGCCGACGTCACGCTCGAACCCGACACCACCGTGCTTCCCGGAACCCAACTCCTCGGCGCGACGACAGTGGCCGCCGGCGCCAGCGTCGGCCCGGATTCCACGCTCAAAGACGTTGAGGTGGGCCCCGGCGCCACAGTGGTGCGCACCCACGGCGAGCTCGCGGTCATTGGGCCCGACGCTGTGGTGGGCCCGTTCTCCTACCTGCGCCCGGGCACGGTGCTGGGGGTGCACGGCAAGATCGGCGCGTTCGTCGAGACCAAGAACGCGAAGATCGGCGACCACTCGAAGGTGCCTCACCTCAGCTACGTGGGTGACGCGACGATTGGCGAGCACTCGAACATCGGTGCCGCCACGATCTTCGTCAACTACGACGGCGTCGAGAAGTCGAGCACCAACGTGGGAAGCCACGTGCGCATCGGCTCCGACAACACGCTCATCGCCCCCGTGACGATCGGCGACGGCGCCTACACGGGTGCCGGCGCGATCATCCGCAAAGACGTGGCTCCCGGTGCTCTCGCGCGGAACCTGTCCCCGCAGCAGAACATCGACGGCTGGGTGCTTTCCCGCCGCGACGGCACCCGTTCTGCAGAAGCGGCCCGTGCGGCCCTTGAACGTGACTCGGCAACAACACCAGAAAAGGGAGACGCATGAGCGCCGTCATCACCAGCCCCAGCGAGCGCCAGCTTGTTCTTGTCGCAGGGCGCGCGCATCCCGAACTTGCGGAGGCCGTGGCCGAAGGGCTGGGCATCGAGGTGCTGCCCACCTCGGCGTACACCTTCGCGAATGGCGAGCTCTATGTGCGCTTCAGCGAGAGCGTGCGTGGTGCCGACACCTTCGTGCTGCAGTCGCACGCGGCACCCATCAACGAGGCGATCATGGAGCAGCTCATCATGGTGGACGCGCTCAAGCGCGCGTCGGCCCGCTCCATCACCGCGATCATGCCCTGCTACGGCTACGCACGTCAGGACAAGAAGCACCGCGGCCGTGAGCCCATCTCCGCTCGCCTCATGGCTGACCTGTTCAAGACCGCTGGCGCGGACCGCATCATGTCCGTGGACCTGCACACGGCGCAGATCCAGGGCTTCTTTGACGGACCCGTTGACCACCTGTGGGCCATGCCGATGCTTGCGCAGTACGTGCGCACCCGTGTCGACCCCGCGAACCTCACGATCGTCTCGCCCGACGCCGGCCGCGTGCGCCTCGCCGACCAGTGGTCCGACCACTTGGGTGCGCCGCTCGCGATCATTCACAAGCGCCGCGACCCGTCTGTTCCCAACCAGGTGAAGGTCCACGAGCTCGTGGGTTCGGTCGAGGGTCGCACGTGTGTGCTCGTTGACGACATGATCGACACCGGCGGCACGATCGTTCAGGCGGCCGCGGCGCTGTTCGAGAACGGCGCCAAGGACGTGATCGTGGCCGCCACGCACGGACTCCTGTCCGGTCCCGCCGTGGAGCGGCTGCGCGATTCCGGAATCTCGGAGGTCATCGTGACCGACACGCTGCCGATCGAGGAGGAGAAGCGCTTCGAGAACCTCACGGTCCTCTCGATCGCGCCGCTCATCGCTCGCGCGGTGAAGGAAGTGTTCGACGACGGGTCTGTGACGAGCCTGTTCAACGGCAACGTCTGACTCCTAACGCGTAAGCGCCCTGCCCGGCACGTGGCCAAGCGGGGCGTCTCACATCAGGGGACTAGGCGCACTCGTACGGCGCCTGCTGTGCCTTTGAGCTGATCGCGAGCACCCACTGACCATCCTCGGAAAGGTTGGGGTCAGTGTTCCACTCCTTGGTCGCGGGCCGACGCTGTGTTCGGGTAACATTGTCAGGTTCCTCGGCGAGGCGGGGGTCTGACGACTCCGGCGTTATCGACGCGGCGGATGCGCGAGTGCCTGCCTGTGCCCTGGACCCCATCCGTCACTACCGAGGAGAATCCAGATGTCTGACGCTCTGACGCTCACCGCTGAGGCCCGCACTGAGTTCGGCAAGGGCTTCGCGCGCCGCGCCCGCGCAGCCGGCAAGGTCCCCGCCGTCATCTACGGCCACGGCACGGACCCCGTGCACGTCACCCTTCCTGCCCACGACACCGCGCTTGCCCTGAAGCACGCCAACGCGCTGCTCACGATCAAGCTCGGCTCCGACGAGACCCTGGCGATCGCCAAGGACGTCCAGCGCGACCCGGTCAAGCGCATCATCGAGCACGTTGACCTCATCATCGTGAAGAAGGGCGAGAAGATCACCGTTGACGTGCCTGTGCACGTCGTTGGCGAGTCCGCTCCCGGCACGATCCACGTGCAGGACCACTCCACGCTGCAGGTCATCGTCGAGGCGACCCACATCCCCGAGGCGTTTGAGGCGAACATCGACGGTCTCGAGGAGGGTCACAACGTCACTGCGGGCGACATCGAGCTGCCTGCTGGCACCGAGCTCGTGACCGACCCCGCCGCGATCATCGTCAACATCTCCGTGCCCCGCTCCGCCGTTGCCGCGGAGGACGAGGAGGCTGCTGAGGACGAGGCCGCGCCCGCCGCTGAGGCCGAGGCTCCCGCAGAGTCCGAGTAAGTCCCGTGACGATCGCCCGGCGCGCCATGTTCTGGCGAGCCGGGCGTCGTCGTCTCCGGGAAGATGAGCACGTGAGCAGCATCGTCGTTGGCCTGGGCAACCCGGGCGAAGAGTATGCGGCGACCCGCCACAACGTCGGCGCGATGGTCGCCGAGGAGTTGGCGCGCCGCGGCTCCGCCGCGCTCAAGCCGCACTCCAAGACGCGCACGCGCGCGGCGAGCGTTCGCATTGCGGGCGAGCCCGTGATCGTTGCTGTCCCCATGTCCTACATGAACCTCTCCGGTGGCCCGGTGTCGTCGCTCGCGAAGTATCAGTCCGTGGCACCTGGGGACGTCATCGTCATCCACGACGAACTCGACATACCCTTCGGAACTGTGAAGCTCAAGCGGGGCGGCGGATCCGCTGGCCACAACGGGCTCAAGGACATCACCAAGGCGCTCGGCACCCCTGACTACGTGCGGGTTCGCGTGGGCATTGGCCGCCCACCGGGCCGCATGGACGCCGCGAGCTTTGTGCTCAAGCCGTTCTCCTCGACGGAGCGCAAGGAGTTGGATCTGCTGATCGTGGACGCGGCGGACGCTGTGGAGGCGGTGCTCGAGTCGGGCCTTGAGGCCGCGCAGCAGAAGTGGCACAGCCCCAGTTGACGTGGGCCGCACTCAGCCGCCCGCCCCGCCCCAGCCGCCGCGCCCCAGCACCGCACCTGCACCGCACCTGCGGTTTAGGCAACTCACACGCACTTCCCGGGGCTCATGCGCTCCGTTTAGGCACGCTACTGGCACTTTGCATGAGCGCAAGCACTCGCCGCGCTCAGCAACCGCCCGGCGCGGCGGGAGCCACCCGGCGCGGTGTGAGTCACCCGGCGCGGTGAGCAATGTGATCCCGCGCCTCTCGCGCGACAAGTCGCACTGACGTGCCTAAAAGTTGGGGTCCGGGCGCTAAACAGTGCACGTGAGTTGCCTAAACCAGCATGGGGAGAGGGCGGGGGTGCGCGGAACTTGGTGTCACAGCCCGCGCTTAGGATGGCATTGCCGGTTTTTCCGGTTCTTTGGCATGCCCTGGAGGAGTTGTGACTGACGTCGAGCGCCCACTCGCGGCGCTTCTGCCTACGCTCGACATCCCGCGATCGAGCCAGCTTGTCGCACCCTCCGTGGCGGCGCCCGCAATAGTCGCAAGCCTCGCCGATGACGACGCTCCGCTCGTCGCCGTGGTCGCCACCTCCAACGACGCGGAGACGCTTGAGGCGGCGCTCGGCGCGTACATCGACCCTGGAACCGTCGCGCGCTTCCCGTCGTGGGAGACGCTTCCACACGAGCGGCTGAGCCCTCGCAGCGACACCGTTGCCCAGCGCATCGCCACCCTCCGCCGCCTGGTGCACCCCCAAGAGGTGGAGAAGGAGGCCGGCCTGGCCCCGCTCCGCGTGGTGGTCGCTCCGCTGCGCGCAGTGCTTCAGCCGCTCGTTCCCGGCCTCGCGGACATGGTCCCCGTGCGCCTCGCCGTGGGGGATCAGATCGACCTCACCGAATTGACGGAGGCCCTCGCGGGCGCCGCGTACACACGCGTCGACATGGTTGAAAGGCGCGGCGAGTTCGCCGTGCGCGGCGGCATTGTTGACGTCTTCGCGCCCACGGACCCCCATCCGATCCGCGTCGAGTTCTTCGGCGACGAGGTTGACTCCCTTCGCGCGTTCTCCGTCGCTGACCAGCGTTCCCTCAAGCCGGTTCCCGTGCTGTGGGCGCCGCCATGCCGCGAACTTCTGCTCACTCCCGAGGCGCGCGGCCGCGCAGCCGCCCTCGCCACGGAGGCGCCCGCCGCCGCGGAGATCCTCACCAAGATTGCCGACGGCCATCACGCAGAGGGCATGGAATCGCTCATCCCTGCGCTCGTCGACCACCTCGACCTGCTGCCAGACGTGCTGCCCACGAACGCGCGCTTCGTCGCGGTCGAACCCGAGCGCCTCGCTCGCCGTGCGGAGGACCTCGTCAAGACGGCCGCCGAGTTCCTGTCCGCCGCCTGGGTGAGCGCCACAGCCGGTGCCGACTCTCCGCTCACCGAGTCTGACGGCTCCTTCGCGGCGCTCGACGAGGTCTCCGAGCGCGCCGCCGAGCGCGGCCAGGAGTGGCACACGATCGGCCCGTTCGGGGCGGGTGACGATGCGGGCTTCACCATTCTCGACGACCACCGCGGGCGCATCGAGGCCGCTCTCAACGACGCGAAGGCGCGCCTCACGGACGGCTGGCGCGTGATCATCACGGCCGCCGGCACCGGTTCCGCCGCGCGCATTGCCGAGCAGAGCGCCCAGGTGGGCCTTCCCGCTCGAGTTGTCCCCAGCGTCGGCGAGATGTCCGACGCTGTGGCTGCGATTGTTCCCCACGTCACCGGCCGCGGTTTCCAGGTTCCAGCCGCGAAGCTCATGGTCATCAATGAGGCAGACCTTACGGGCCGCGCCGCCAACGCCGCGGGTCCCAAAGTCGCGGTGCCGACCCGTCGGCGCAATGTCGTTGATCCCCTCCAGTTGCGCCCTGGCGACTTCGTGGTGCATGAAACCCACGGCATCGGCCGGTTCGTCGAGTTGACTAAGCGCACGGTGCGCGGCACGGAACGCGAGTACCTCGTCATTGAGTACGCGCCCAGCAAGCGCGGCGGCCCTGGAGACCGCCTCTCAGTGCCCACTGACCAGCTTGACCTGGTCACCAAGTACGTGGGTGGAGAGACGCCATCGGTGAGCCGCATGGGCGGCGCCGATTGGGCCAAGACCAAGGGCAAGGCGCGCAAGGCCGTCAAGGAGATCGCGAGCGAACTGATCCGCCTGTACAGCGCGCGCATGGCGACCAAAGGACGCGAGTTCCCGCCGGACACCCCGTGGCAGCGAGAGCTTGAGGAGGCGTTCGCGTACGTCGAGACGCCGGACCAGCTCAGCACCATCGATGAGGTCAAGGCGGACATGGAGAAGCCTGTGCCCATGGACCGGCTGATCTGCGGCGACGTGGGATTCGGCAAGACAGAGGTCGCGGTGCGCGCGGCATTCAAGGCGATCCAGGGCGGCACGCAGGTGGCCCTCCTATGTCCCACGACGCTCCTGGTCAAGCAGCACTTCGACACGTTCAGCGATCGCTTCGCGCCCTTCCCTGTGAAGGTCGCGGCGCTGTCGCGCTTCCAGACCGACGCTGAGGCCAAGCAGGTGGTCGATGGCCTGGCGGACGGCACGATCGACTTGGTGATCGGCACGCACCGGATCCTCACGGGACAGGTCCGCTTCAAGAACCTGGGCCTGGTGATCATCGACGAAGAGCAGCGGTTCGGCGTCGAGCACAAGGAGACGCTCAAGGCGCTGCGCACCGACGTGGACGTGCTCGCGATGTCTGCGACGCCCATTCCCCGCACGCTCGAGATGGCGATCACCGGCATTCGCGAGATGTCCACGCTTGCGACGCCTCCTGAGGACCGCCACCCCATCCTCACCTACGTGGGCCCTCACGAGAATGCGCAAGTGGCGGCCGCGATTCGCCGCGAGCTGCTCCGTGACGGCCAGGTGTTCTACATCCACAACTCGGTGAAGACCATCACTCGGGCAGCGCTGCAACTGGGCGACCTGGTGCCGGAGGCGCGCATCGCCGTGGCGCACGGCCAGATGAGCGAGAAGCAGCTCGAGCAGGTGATCGTTGACTACTACGAGAAGCGCTACGACGTGCTGGTGTGCACCACGATCGTGGAGACGGGCCTCGACATCTCCAACGCGAACACGTTGATTGTGGAGCGCGCTGACACGTTCGGTCTGTCTCAGCTGCACCAGCTGCGCGGCCGCGTGGGGCGCGGCCGCGATCGCGCGTATGCCTACTTCCTGTACCCGGCGGACCGTTCGCTCACGGAGACAGCCCACGATCGCCTGCAGACCATCGCGGCCCATACGGACTTGGGCTCCGGCGCTGCGGTCGCGATGAAGGATCTCGAGATTCGCGGTGCCGGCAACCTGCTGGGCGGAGAGCAGTCGGGCCATATCGAGGGAGTCGGCTTCGACCTGTACATCCGCATGGTGGGAGAGGCAGTCGCCGACTTCCGCGGCGAGGGAGAGCCCGAGCGCGCGCCCATGACTGTGGACCTGCCCATCGACGCGCACATTCCGGAGTCGTACATCGAGCACGAGCGACTGCGGCTCGAGGCGTATCGCAAGATCGCCGACGCTGCGGACACGGCCACGCTCGACGCCATCCAGGAGGAGCTGGGGGACCGGTACGGCACGCTCCCGGAGGTGGTCGAGAATCTGCTGGCCGTTGCGGTTTTGCGCATCGAGCTCCGCGCCCACGGAGTGCACGACGTGGTGAGCCAGGGCAATTTCATCCGCTTCTCACCCGTCGAGCTGCCGGACTCGGCAGCGATGCGCATCAACCGCCTGTATCCAGGCACCCACATCAAGCCCGCGCTGCGCCAGGTGCTGGTGCCAGCCCCGCGCACCTCGCGAGTGGGTGGGAGCCCTGTCGAAGGGCTGCCCGTGCTGGACTGGGTGCGCGGCGTCCTCAGCGCGATGTGGCCCGATTAGGATGTGGTCCATGCGATTCACGCGTTCTCGTGCCGCCGTGCTCGGCGCAGCTGCCGTCATGCTGACCCTGACCGCTTGCGCGCCTCCCGGACAGGACGGCGCCCCCGGAGTCGCCGCCAACTACGGCAAGACCGTCATCACCAACGCCGACGTCGACGCGACGTACCAGGCGTGGCTCAACGACACGATGGGTCAGGACACCGCGAACCGTCGCCAGGTGCTCACGATCGAGCTGCTTCGCGATGACCTGCTTGCGGCTGCGAAGGATCAGGGCTATCCCGTGACGCGCGCCACCGCGAAGCAGTTTGCCGATCAGTGGATCATCTTCAAGGGCCAGCAGGGCAAGGCCAGCGAAGAGACGATCCTTGCGACGCAGGGCATCATCGCGCTCATGGTCGTCGCCTACAACGACCCCACGCTCAACGCGGTGAGGGAGATCTCCGACAAGGTCGCGGCGGAGGCGAACATCAGTCCTCGCTCGGGCGAGTACTCGACCGATGCTCTGCTCACCTCTATTCAGGCGGCCATGAAGTCGGCGGAGGACCAGCAGCTGGGCCAGTTCTCATACACGGCGTTTCAGAACGTCTCGGCCTTCGTTGACGCAGACCGCCCCTGGTTCGACCGCTAGCCAGCCGCAGCGTCGGGAGAGAAATCTTCCACAAGTCATTCCCCTGTGGCCGCGACCATAGTAGTTTGTGACCCACGTCACGCCTGGTCATGCAAAATGGGCCACCGGCTGAGGGGACTGGCCATGCTCGACGAGCGTGCGCTGCGCAATCCATTTTCCCGCCGTTTCATCGCGCTGATGGGCGCGCTCGTGCTTGCCGCGACAGGCGGCTTCCTCGCTGCGGCACCGGCGCACGCGGACGACGACGGGCCGATCTACTGGGAGTGGACCGACGCCCCGTACTGGGAGCCTCATTCCAGGCAGGACTGCCCACGCAGCAATACTGGCTCGCTGGTGCAGCCGGCGGCGGGGACGGTGCGGCCAGCTTCAGCGCAGAGCCCTATGGCGCGACCACGGCGCAGGTTGTGGTGAGGGACTCGCTCGGCCACTCCACCCCCGTTCCGGCGTCAGACCTAGTGGCGACCTCGAGCGTCGACATCGACGAGATCGACATCCAGGACGGAACGGTGACAGTGACCTTCCCGCATGCCTCTGCGCATGTCATCACGGTTACCCAGCTGTCGACAGGCCTCACCGCTGACATCGACATCGAGGTGACCCCGGCCGATGACCAGGACGACGACTGGCTTGGCGACACCGGTATGGACACTGTGCTGCCACTGGGAATCGCCATGGCACTGGTGCTGCTGGGAGTGGCGCTGCTCGTCATGCGCAGGCGCGCCTAGAGCACGCCCGCGGAGGGGACCTTCGTCGCGCCGCACCCCTGTGCCTGGGTGACTAGACTCGTCAAGGAACCTCAGGCACAGTTGCCTGATCCCTCCCCAAAATCCACCAATCCAAGGAGCATCATGGCCAGCATCGAGGCCGTAGGCGCCCGCGAGATTCTCGACTCGCGCGGCAACCCCACTGTTGAGGTAGAAGTGGCCCTGGAGGACGGCACGTTCGCACGTGCGGCGGTCCCGTCGGGTGCCTCCACCGGAGCATTCGAGGCAGTCGAGCGCCGCGACGGCGACAAGGGTCGCTACCTGGGCAAGGGCGTCGAGGGCGCCGTTGACGCGGTGATCGACGTCATCGCCCCTGAGGTCGTTGGCCTCGACGCGAGCGAGCAGCGACTGATCGACAAGATCATGATCGACCTCGACGGCACCGACAACAAGGGCAAGCTTGGCGCGAACGCCATTCTTGGCGTCTCGCTCGCTGTGGCGAAGGCCGCAGCTGACAGCGCCGACCTTCCCCTGTACCGCTACGTTGGCGGCCCGAACGCTCACGTTCTTCCTGTTCCGATGATGAACATCGTCAACGGCGGCTCGCACGCCGACTCCAACGTCGACGTTCAGGAGTTCATGATCGCCCCCGTTGGCGCCAGTTCCTTCCGCGAGGCGCTGCGTACGGGTGCCGAGGTGTACCACGCCCTCAAGTCCGTGCTCAAGGAGCGCGGCCTGTCCACGGGCCTTGGCGACGAGGGCGGCTTCGCGCCCAACCTCGACTCCAACCGTGAGGCGCTCGACCTCATCATCGTCGCGATCGAAAAGGCCGGCTTCACGCCCGGTGACGACGTCGCGCTCGCCCTCGATGTCGCGTCCACCGAGTTCTTCAAGGACGGCGCATACCAGTTCGAGGGCCGTCCCCACAGCCCCGAAGAGATGATCGCGTACTACGCGCAGCTCGTCTCCGACTACCCGCTCGTGTCCATCGAGGACCCGCTGAGCGAGGACGAGTGGGGCACCTGGAGCCAGCTCGTGTCCGAGATCGGCGACAAGGTGCAGATCGTTGGCGACGACCTGTTCGTGACCAACCCCGTGCGCCTCAAGAAGGGCATCGAGGAGAAGGCTGCGAACTCGCTGCTGGTGAAGGTCAACCAGATCGGCACCCTCTCCGAGACCTCCGACGCTGTCGCCCTCGCCCAGCGCGCCGGCTTCACTGCGATGGTCTCGCACCGCTCCGGTGAGACCGAGGACACCACAATCGCCGACCTGTCCGTCGCCTACAACGCTGGCCAGATCAAGACCGGTGCCACCGCTCGTGGCGAGCGCATCAACAAGTACAACCAGCTGCTCCGCATCGAGGAGGACCTCGACGACGCAGCTGTCTACGCCGGCAAGTCGGCGTTCCCGCGCAAGTTCGCGTAACTCAGCGACTCGCGGCGGCTAAGCCTCAGAAGGGCGCGGCTCGCTGGGACAATGAGGGCATGTCTGCCCCCAAGCGTCCCGGTGCTCCGCGCCCTTCTGGGCGTCCGGGGGCAGGCAAGAAATCCACCGGCCAGACCAAGCGTCCGGTGACGCCGGGCAGGGTGCCAGCCACCCCGTCGGCCGGGGTTCCCAAGCCGGCCCGACGCTCGCGCCCCCAGGCAGCGAACACTCGCCCTGGTGCCCGCACCGGTTCGAGCCGCAGGGCGGCGGAACCCAAGCCACGAATTGAGGCGGCGGGCGCTCGCGGCTCCTTTGCGGGAGCGCTGAGCTGGCGCACGGGCGTTCTCGCGATCGTCATTGTGCTCGCGCTCGCGGTGCTGCTGCCGTCGCTGCGCGTGTACTTTGCGCAGCAGGAGAACCTTCGTGAGCTGCGTGCTGAACGCGATGCGGCGCAGCGGCAGGTGACGGCCCTGAGCGATGATCTCGAGCGGTGGGAAGACGATGCGTTTGTGGTGGCCCAGGCGCGCGAGCGGCTCGGCTACGTGTTCCCTGGCGAGACGCCGTACCGTGTCGTGGACCCGGAGCTCGTCGAGGCCGCGAAGGAAGAGGACCAGGGTGCCTTCCACGCCCCCGACACCACGGTGAGGAACCCCTGGTATTCCACGCTGTGGGAGTCGATTGAGGAGGCGGGTGGAGCGTCGGGAGACGACGCCGAGGCCTCAGGGGAGGCGAAGGGCGAGTCCGCACCGTAGCCGCTCGCGCCCTAGGATGCTGGGGTGCCCCTGACCCCCGCGACTGACGCCGATCTTGAGGTGCTCCACACCCAGTTGGGCCGCGAACCTCGCGGCGTGCTTGCCATCGCTGCGCGCTGCGTGTGCGGCAACCCGGCAGTCGTGCGCACCGCGCCGCGACTTCCTGACGGCACCCCTTTCCCCACGCAGTACTACCTGACGCACCCGGGCGCGGTGGCGGCAGTGTCGACACTTGAGGCCGTGGGGACGATGCGCGAAATGCAGGCGCGACTCGCGGAGGACGAGGAGCTCGCGGCGGCGTACCGAGCGGCGCACGAGGCATATCTCGAGGAGCGCTACCAGCTGGGTGATGTGCCGGAGATTCACGGCGTGAGCGCCGGTGGCATGCCCGATCGCGTCAAGTGTCTTCACGTGCTCGTTGGCCATGCGCTCGCTGCAGGGCCCGGCGTGAACCCGTTTGGCGACGAGGCGCTTGAGTTGATTGGCGACGAGTGGCGCATCGATCGCTGCACGTGCGAATCACCCGGCGCCGGCAACTGAGCGCAACTGAGGAAGGGACCTTCATGACGCGAGTCGCGGCAATCGACTGCGGGACCAACTCCATTCGTCTGCTGGTCGCGGACGTCGCTGACGGACAGCTCACGGACCTGGTGCGCGAGATGCGCGTGGTGCGACTTGGACAGGGCGTCGACCGGACAGGGGAGTTCGCTGAGGAGGCCCTGGTCCGCACCTTCGCGGCCCTCGACGACTACGCCGCAACGTGCCGCGAACTGGGAGTGGAGCGCGTGCGCTTCGTGGCCACCTCCGCAACGCGTGACGCCCGCAACCGCGAGAGGTTCCTCGAGGGCGTGCGAGAGCGCCTGGGCGTGACCCCCCAGGTCATCAGCGGCCACGAGGAGGCCTCGTTGAGCTTCAACGGCGTGGTGTCCGCGGTGACGGGTGCCCCGGCGCCGTTCCTCGTCGTTGACCTTGGCGGCGGCTCCACGGAGCTCGCGCTCGGCGGCGACACCCTGGACGCGGCGTACTCGATGGACGTTGGCTGCGTCCGCCTCACGGAACGTCACCTGACCGCCAACCCACCAACAGCCCAGCAACAGGCCGACGCTGTGGCTGACGTTCGCGAGGCCCTCGCCGTGGCACAGGGAACAGTTTCGCTCGGCGAGGCGCGCACCCTCATTGGTGTCGCGGGCTCGATCACCACGGTCACCGCCCATGCTCTTGACCTTCCCGCGTACGATCCCGTCGCCATCCATGGCGCGACCCTCACGGTCCAGCAGGTCATCGACTCGTGCAATGCGCTCATCGCCGCCAGCCACGAGGACAGGGCCGCCATGCCCTTCATGCACCCGGGTCGCGTCGAGGCGATCGGTGCGGGCGCCCTGGTGTGGCGAGAGGTCGTGACGGCGGTCGCTGAAGCCGTCGCAGCGTCGGGCGGGAACCTGACCACGGTGACCACAAGCGAACACGACATCCTCGACGGAATCGCGCTGTCGATCGCCTCAGTAGGCTAAGGCTGCCCCCGTAGCCCAATCGGCAGAGGCAGCCGACTTAAAATCGGCACAGTGCGGGTTCGAGCCCCGCCGGGGGCACTGCGCGCCGTGCCGAGCTAATAGCCCACTGCGTCGAGTATCTGGTGCGACCATTCGTGGGTGTTGTCGAGTTCGGCGGCGAACTCGGGGTTCACGCCAGCCATGCCCGTGAACCACAGCTCGAATGCCAGCTGCCGGAGCGCGATGCAGTCGTCGAGGTGGGTGACGTCCAACTCGCGTTCGCTGAGGTAACTGTCGACGAGGGCGTCGCGGAACGGCGCATACTCGTCGCGATGGCGCCGGCTCCACAGCGCGACGGCGAGCTCGTAGATGCGAGGGCCGAATCCACTGTCATCGAAGTCGATGAGTGCGACGGTGTCGCGGTTGAAGACGGCATTGCTGAGGTGCAGGTCGGCGTGGATGAGGCCCGTGTCCGGGTCGCTGTCGAGCAGCGGTCCCATGCGCTCGGCGACCGCCTCAAAGCGCTTGCGCAGGTCTGGTGGGAACAGCGGCCATACGTCCGCGGCGGCGAGCTTGCCGTAGACCATCGCATTGCCGAGGAATCCCTCGCGATCCCAGTGAATCCGGGTGAAGCCCTCAGGTCGCTTCCAGGCATCGGCGTGGCCATGGAGTCTCGCCATGGCCGTGCCCAGGCGCCTGAGGTGCACCGGCCGCGCCGAACCACCCACGATGCGTCCGGGAGTCCACTCGAGGACGGAGACCACACGAGTGAGGTCGCCAACCGTGGCGACCACCGTGGTGCGGCCGTCGGGAGTGGCCACGGGCCGCGGAACCAGGAGGTCGGTTTCCTCTCGGATCGCGCTGAGCCACGCGAGCTCCGAGCGAATGGGGGCTTCGGGGTCGCCGCGGCCGTGACGCTGGGGGCGGTGCACTCTGACGAGGTGCGAGCCGCGAGGGCCGTCATGGCGCCACGTGGTGTTCTCGCCGTGCGTCAGGAAATGGAGCGTTCCCTCGCTGAGGCCATACTCGCCGAGCGCCGCGACGGCCACCCAGCGCAGCGCGAGCACCTGTGCGTGACGCGAAAGCATGCCCTCATTGTGCGCCGGTATGATTGGCGAAACCCATTCAAGGAGGCATTGTGGCCAGCCCTGTGTTCAGTTCAGGCAAAGAGTTCAAGCCGAACGCCACGTTCGCGCAGATGAATGCGCCGGTGAGCGCGGAGGCACTCGAGGCGCAGTTCAACCTGCCCGATGCCGAGCCGCAGCGTCCTGGCGTGATGACCTACGAGGGCACCATCACCAAGACCGCGCTCATCGCACTCCTCGTGGGCCTCGCCGCTGTCCCCGGCGTGCTGTTCCCCAACTACGCCGCCATGTGGGCGGGCGCGATCGTCGGCTTTGTGCTGAGCCTCGTCATCATCTTCCAGAAGAAGGCGAACCCCGCGCTCATCGCGATCTATGCGATCGCCGAGGGCTACTTCCTTGGTGCGATCACCTCGTTTGTCGAGCGCTGGACAGGACCTGGACCCGGCGTCCAGGCGCTGCTCGCGACGTTCATCACGTTCGCCGTGTGCCTGTACCTGTACCGCTCCGGCAAGGTGCGCTACACGAGCAAGATGCGCAAGTTCCTCCTGATCGGTGGCATCTCCTACCTGGCGTTCTCGCTCGTGAACTTGGGCTACATGATCTTCAGCGACTCGAACGCCGCATGGGGCCTGCGCTCTGAGGTCATGCTTGGCCCGGTGCCGCTTGGCGTGGCTCTCGGTGCCTTCGCGGTGATCCTCGCGTGCGTGTCCCTCATCGCGGACTTCGACTTCATCGAGAACGCCGTCAAGAACCGCGCCCCGGAGCACGTCGAGTGGAAGGCCGCGTTCGGCCTGATCCTCACGCTCGTGTGGCTGTACATCGAGTTCCTGCGCATCATCGCGATCCTGCAGGGTCGCGACTAGCCCGTGACCGAGGACAAGCGGGAGATCACTCCCGCAGACGACCCATACGAGTTCGAGTGGCCCGACGACGCCGCAGAACAACGTGCGGCTGAGCGTGCCAAAGCAGCTCAGAAGGCTGACGTCAAGCCTGCGTCGCTGATGCTGTCGGCGACCGTGATCGGCATTGGCACGGTCCTGTTGTTCATGCTCCCGGTGACGATCGTTGCGGGGGCCATCAACGTGTGGATCGCGATGGCCGCCCCGGTAGTCATCGGTGGTCTGTTCGCGCTGATCCCCGCCATCCTCATCCATCGCATCACAGCCAGCTGGCGCAAGGGACTGCCGGAACTTGCCTTTGTGCTCGGGGGCTTCCTCGTGGGCTGGGGCTGGAGCTGGTTCATCATCACCGCCTTCGATGGCCCCTCCGCGTTCCGCGTGCGCGCGGCGGTGTTCATGGGCACCGCAGTCGCCGCAGCGTTCCTCGCGGCGCGCACGTGGGCCGAGCCGTTCCGACGCTTCCCCAAACAGGTCTACATCGGCGCCGCAATCATCGTGTTCCTCACCGTCGCCAGCATCATCAACTTCATCCTCTTCAACATCGGAGGCTAGTGATGCCGCAGTTCGACCTTCCGCTGAGCGAGCTCCGCGCCTACCGCCCGGACGTCGCCGAACCTGCGGACTTCGACGAGTTCTGGCAGCGCACTCTCGACGAATCCCGCGCCGCTGGCGGCGAGGTCACGCTTGAGCTGGTGCACGCTCTGCCGGGCGTGGAGATCTTTGACATGACCTTCCCCGGCTTTGGAGGTCAGCCCATCAAGGCGTGGTACTCCCGTCCCGCGAACACCTCTGCGGCGCTGCCGGTGGTGGTGCAGTTCCACGGTTACGGCGGTGGACGCGGTCTGCCCTTCGAGCACACGTTCTGGCCCTCGGCCGGCTACGCCCACGTGATGATGGACAACCGCGGCCAGGGCTCGTCATGGGGAAACGGCGGCGACACGCCAGACGTGGGATCCACCGGACCCTCGCTGCCTGGCGAGATGACGCGTGGCATCGAGCGTCCCCAGGACTACTACTACCGCCGTTTGTTCACCGACGCGGTTCGCTGCGTTGAGTCCGCGCGCACCCTCGACGGCGTGAACGCCTCGCAGACCTTTGTCGTCGGCGGCTCCCAGGGTGGGGCAATGACCCTCGCCGTCGCGGGCCTGGTCCCCGACCTCGCCGCCGTGATGCCGGACGTGCCCTTCATGTGCAACTTCGAGCGCGCCATCTACATCACTGACGCCGACCCCTTCGGCGAGCTGCGCCGCTACTTCGCCATCCACCGCGACAACTCGGAACAGGCCTTCCGCACCCTCAGCTATTTCGACTGTGTCAACTTCGCCAAGCGAGCGTCGGCGCGGGCCCTGTTCAGCGTCGGCCTGTTTGATGAGATCTGCCCGCCCTCCACGGTGTTTGCCGCCTACAACTGGTATGCGGGAGACAAGGACATCACCGTCTACGACTTCAACGGGCACGAAGGCGGCGCGGGCCACCAGGGCGTCAAGCAGTGGGAGCTTGTGCGAAATCTGACACGCTGACCAGCACACTGGGGGCGGGAGTCGCCCATAGAATCCTCACGTGCTGAGGGGGCACTCTCAATGACGAGGAGTCACATGCGCGACACGTGCATCATCGGCGCCGGCCCCGGAGGACTGGCCGCCGCGCGCGCCCTCAAGGAGCGCGGCCTTCCCTATACCCACATCGAGCGCAACCAGGATGTGGGCGGCCTGTGGGACATCGACGCCCCCGGCTCGCCCATGTACGAGTCCGCGCACTTCATCTCATCGAAGACGCTTTCTGGCTTCTCCGATTTCCCCATGCCGGACGATTACCCGGACTACCCCAGCCACCGGCAGATCCTCGCGTACATCCGCGCCTTCGCCGTCCACTACGGGCTGCGAGACGGCATCGAGTTCGGCACCGAGGTGGAGCGTGTCGAGAAGCTCGAGGATGGCGGCTATCGCGTCACCCGCAAGGGCGGCAAGGCGACGGAACACGAGAACGTGATCATCGCGTCGGGCGTCCAATGGGTTCCCAACGCCCCGGAGATCCCTGGCTTCACGGGAGAGGTGCGCCACACCGTCTCGTACCGCTCACCCGAGGAGTTCAAGGGAAAGCGAGTGCTCGTGGTGGGCGCCGGCAACTCGGGCTGCGACATCGCCTGCGATGCGGCGCGCAACGCCGACGAGGCGTACATCTCCGTGCGCCGCGGCTACTGGTTCATTCCCAAGCACATCTTCGGCATGCCGTCGGACGTCTTCGCGGACGGCGGTCCCACGCTGCCGATGTGGCTTGAGCAGTGGCTGTTCGGCAAGATGCTCCGTCTGCTCAACGGCGACCTCACCCGCCTTGGCCTCCCCAAGCCGGACCACAAGCTCTTTGAGACCCATCCCACGCTCAACACGCAGCTGCTGCACTATCTGCAGCATGGCGAGATCAAGGCCAAGCCAGACATCGCGTCGGCGGAGGGCACGACGGTCACCTTCAAGGACGGCAGCAGCGTTGAGGTGGATCTCATTCTGCTCGCCACCGGCTACAAGCACGCGGTGCCGTATGCGCAGGACCTCATGGGTTCCGAGCAGCACCCCGACCACATGTACCTCACAGCGTTCTCGCGTCACACCGGCCTGTACGGCATCGGCTTTGTCGAGACAAACGGCGCGGCGTACCTGCTCATGTCGCAGCTGTCCGCGATGGTCGCCCAGCACATCGCCGACCGCACCGAGCGTCCGGAGAAGTGGGCGGAGTTCGAGCAGTGCATCCAGACCGACGAGCCCGACCTTTCGCGCGGCATCAAGTTCGTCGACTCGCCGCGCCACAAGGGCTACGTGGATGGGGTCGCGATCACCAAGTACATCTTCAAGGTGGGTAAGCGCATGGGCTGGGCGATCCCCAAGGGGAGCCACTGATGGGTGCGCGCTATGACCTGACCGACCGCGTCGTCGTCGTCACCGGCGGTGGCGGCGGCATTGGCTCAGCATTTGCAGAACGCGCGGCTGAGCGCGGGGCTCGCCTGGTGCTTGTGGACATCCGGCCCGACGCCGCGGCAAGGGTCGTCGAGTCCCTTGCGGGCGGCGCGGATCGGCATTCGGTGCTGGTTGGCGACCTCACGTCGCGCGCTGACGTGGAGCGGATCCTCGCCGCGATTGGCGAGGAGCACGGGCGCATTGACGTGCTCGTGAACAACGTGGGCATGACCTCCGCGGAGCGCTTCGATGAGCGGTCGGTGGAGTCGATTGAGCTCGAGCTTCTCGTGAACCTGCACTCTCCGCTCGTGCTCACGCGCCTCGCGATAGACCTGCTGCGTGCGGCGCCGGATCCGCGGATCGTCACCACCGTGTCGCTTGGCGGCATCTTCCCGCTGGGGGAGACGCCCATCTACACGGCGTCGAAGTTCGGGTTGCGAGGCGCAATGCTGTCGATCGCCCTGGACCTGCGGAACAAGGGCATCATCGCGGGATCCGTGCTGCCGTCAGCGACGGATACGCGCATGCTGCGCCAAGAGGCGCTTGAGGGCGGCAATGCGCTGCAGTTCCAGGACCCGCCGCAAACGCCCGACCAGGTGGCTCGCGCCATGCTCACGGTGCTCGACAAGCGCCGCATCGAGGTCTACCCCAAGGTCAGCGAGTCGTGGCTCGTGAAGACCGCGATGCTCATGCCGAATGCGCTGCCCCGGCTCATGCCGCTGTTCCGCGGCAAGGGAGAGCGCGGCATGCAGAAGTACCTCGCGGATCTGCGCCGCCGCGGCCTCATCGAGACCGTGGACGGAGTCGAGCGTCAGGTAGAGGTGTAGACCCGCGTCCGGCCCCGGCCCCTGCCTGCGTCCGCACGGCAAATGGTGACGGGCGCGTGGACTCTCCGCAGCGTCGGGCCGCCCGGGCGTGCGCCGAACGCGATTTGCCGTGCGGACGCAGGTCCCGCACGGTGCCGCGCGGCGGCGCGGTCCCCGCTTACGCGTACGCGACCTGGCAGAACCCGTGGTTGCAGTAGCCGCTGGGGTTCTTGTACAGGTACCCCTGGTGGTAGTCCTCGGCGAGATAGAACTGACCGTCGCCGGCGTCGGCCGCGAGGGAGATCTCCGTGGTGATCTCGCCAAAACCCTTCTCGGTGAGCAGCGCCTGGTACTTGTCCCGGCTGGCCGCGGCCGCCGCGAGCTGCTCGGGCGTCGTAGCGAAGATCGCGGATCGGTACTGCGTGCCGATGTCCCCGCCCTGTCGCGCCCACGTGGTGGGGTCGTGGTTCTCCCAGAACTCCTTGAGCAGCGTCTCGAGCGAGACTTCGTCGGGCTTGTAGACCACCTTGACGGTCTCAGTGTGGCCGGTCTGCGCCGTGCACGTCTCGACGTAGTTGGGGTTGGGCGTCCATCCTCCCATGTAGCCAACGGCCGTCACGAACACTCCCGGCGTCTGCCAGAAGATCCGCTCGGCTCCCCAGAAGCATCCCATCGCGAAGTAGATGGTCTCCGAGCCCTCCGGGTACGGGCCCTCGAGCGGCGTGCCGAGGACCACGTGCAGCGGCGACACCTGCATCTTCTCGCTGCGGCCCGGCATCGCATCCGCGCGCTCGACCATCTTCTGCTTGTCTATGCCAATCCCAAACATGTCGGCACCTCCGGCAAGACAACGCCTCCACGCAGGGGGATGTTCCGCGTTCCCGCCCGACGCTGGGGATAGGCTCGCGGTATGGCGCGCCTCAGACTTCGTCCCAAGCGATCCGTCGATGGTGCGGACGGGGCACCTGCGGGTTCCGTTCCGTACGGCCTGGTGATCACCGCCGCGTGGTCGTGGCGGGTCATCGTGATCGGCGTGGTTGCGTTCTTCCTGGTGTCGGTGTTCGCGACGCTGTCGCCGATCCTCCTGCCGATGGTGATCGCGCTCATCATCGCCGCGCCCCTTGAGCACCTCGTGACGAGGATGGAGAAGCTTCGCATCCCCCGGGCGGCGGGCGCCGCGATCGTGCTTGTCACGCTCATCGTGCTGGTGCTTGGCCTGCTCACGGCGGCCGGCGGAACTATCGCGGCTGGCTTCAACGACTTGCGCGATCAGGCGATCGAGGGCTTCAACACCTTCCTCGACTGGCTTGTTGACGGCCCCTTCCACGTGGACCAGGCGCAGATCGACAACCTGTCTGAGCGCGCCCAGGGCCTGCTCCAAAACAACTGGACCGGTCTCGCCAGCGGCGCCCTTTCCGTGACCTCGACCATCGGCTCCGTCCTTGCGGGGACGGTCATCGCACTGCTTGCGCTGTTCTTCTTCCTCAAGGATGGCCGCCTCATGTGGTGGTGGGTCGTCAAGAGCACCACGGGCACCAACGCCGAGCGCGTTGACCTTGCCGGCACCGCCGCTTGGGGCACGCTGGGGCGCTACGCGCGCACCAGCGCATTCGTGGCGCTCATCGACGCCGTTGGCATTGGCATCGGCGCATGGATCCTTGGCATTCCGCTCGTGATCCCCATCGCGATCCTGGTGTTCCTGTTCTCGTTCGTGCCCATGTTCGGTGCGGCCATCTCCGGCGCCATCGCCGTCTTGGTTGCGCTCGTCGACGGCGGCTGGACCAAAGCGCTCATCATGCTCGGCATCGTGATCGTGGTGCAGCAGCTTGAAGGCTCGATCCTGTACCCCCTGATGTTCGGCAAGGCCGCCTCGCTGCATCCCATCGTCATCCTGCTGTCCGTCTCTGCCGGAACGCTCCTCGCTGGCTTCGTGGGCGCGGTCATCGCCGTGCCGTTCATCTCGTTCATCACGACGTTCATCACCAAGCTGCGCGATCCCGAGGCTCCGGCACCGGGCGAAGAAGACGATGAGGACGAGCTGGACGATCCGGCCCTCGAGCCTGCGTAATGCTCTGTTCGTATTACGTCGCCGAGCGCTGCCGCTCCTGCACCCTCATCGAGCTGCCGCATCCGGTGCAGGTGAGCGGCAAGGAGCAGAGGGTTCGCGACCTGGTCTCCGTGCCGCAGTGGCTTCCGTCGGTGGTCGGCCCGGAGGCGGGATTCCGCAACAAGGCCAAGATGGTCGTGGGCGGCACAATAGCCGCGCCGACGCTGGGGATCCTCGGTCCCGACGGTCACGGCATCGATCTAGCCGAGTGCCCGCTGTACCCACCGGATCTAGCCGTCGCCTTCGCTCCGCTCACCGAGTTCATCACCCTCGCGATGATCGAGCCGTACAGCGTCCCGCTGCGCAGGGGCGAGCTCAAGAACATCATCGTGACGATCGCGCCGAGCGGGGAGCTGATGGTGCGGTTCGTGCTGCGCTCCACCGAGTCTCTCGCGCGGATCAAGAAGCACCTCCCATGGTTGCTTGAGCGACTGCCGCAGGCCGCGGTGGTGTCGGTGAACGTGCTTCCGGAGCACCGAGCGGTGCTCGAGGGGGAGCGGGAGATCGTCCTCACTGAGTCGGACTCCCTCACGATGACCGTCAACGACATCGACCTGCACCTGCAGCCGCAGAGCTTCTTCCAGACCAACACCGACGTCGCCGCAGCGCTGTACCGCCAGGTCACGGAGTGGATCGAGCGCATCAACCCCGCGTCGCTGTGGGACCTCTACTGCGGTGTGGGAGGCTTCGCGCTGCACGCCGCGGTCAGTGGACGCGAGGTTACGGGGGTCGAGACCTCGGAGGCTGCCGTCGCGTCGGCGCAACGCTCGGCGCGTGACCTGGGGTTCGACGCGACCTTCATCGCGGCGGACGCGACCCAGTGGGCGCAGAGCCAGCCCGCGCCACCGGAGCTGGTGATCGTCAATCCGCCGCGGCGGGGGATAGGCGAGGCGCTCGCGAGCTGGCTTGAAGCGTCGGGCGTGCCAAGCGTGGTCTATTCAAGCTGCAACGCGACGTCACTTGCCGCCGACTTGGCAGCGATGCCGTCGCTCACGCCCGTCGAGGCGAGGCTGCTCGACATGTTCCCGCACACGGACCATTACGAGGTCGCCGTGCTGCTGACGAGGGACGCGGCGTGACGACACTTCACCTCATGATGGGCCTGCCATGCAGCGGCAAGACTGTCTACGCGCGGACCCTCGCGCAGCAGCAGGATGCGCTCGTGCTCACTCCTGACGCATGGCACGTTGAGCTGTTCGGCCAAGACGCACTCGACCCCGAACACGATCGCCGCCATGACGCGATCGAGCGGATCATGTGGGACCTGGCACAGCAAGTGCTCGCGCGGGGCACCGATGTCATTCTGGACTTCGGCTTCTGGTCGCGGTCGGAACGGGATGACTTCCGTGCGCGTGCCGCAGCTCTGGGCGTGGGGTTCCGGCTGCACTACATGGACGTCGCGCCCGATGAACTGTTCAGGCGGCTCGAGGAGCGCAATCGCCACCTGCCGCCGGGAGGCTTTGAGATCCCGGCGTCGCAGATGGCGCGCTACCTCGAGCGCCTCGAGGCTCCCGGTCCAGACGAACTGACTTAGCCCTTGAAGGGCTCCGCGGCGAGGATCTTGACCTCGATCTCCTTGCCGTTGGGAGCGGTGTACGAGGTCTCGTCGCCCTGGGACTTGCCGAGCACGGCGGCGCCCAGCGGCGACTGCGCGCTGAAGACGTCGATGTCCGTGCCCTCGGCGATCTCGCGAGAGCCAACCAGGAAGCGCATCTCGCGGCCAGCGACGGAGGCCGTCACGACGGTGCCCGCGGAGATGGTGCCGTCGAAGACGGCCTCGCCGACGACCGCGGTGGCGAGCTTGTGGCGCAGCTCCTGAATGCGCGCCTCCATCTTCGCCTGCTCGTCACGGGCGGCGTGGTAGCCGCCGTTCTCCTTGAGGTCGCCCTCCTGGCGGCGCTCGTCGATCTCCTTGGCGATCGCGGCACGCCCAACGTTAACCAGTTCGTCGTACTCGGCCTGCAGGCGGTCGTACGCCTCCTGGGTCAGCCAATTGGCGGTGGTATCGGTCACGGTTGTGCTCCTCAAATGTGGATGCGCAAGGGTATCAAGGGTCATTGTGGCGGCCCAAACCCCGTGTTGGCCCCCACGTGTCGGTTACGCCCGGTTCTCGCGTGCTCAGGCGCCCTGCGTGTCGATTGCGGTCACGTAGGACGCTTGGGCACCCAGTGCCTCCCGCACGCGGTTCACCGGGCGCAAAGCGACCCGAATCGACACGCAGCGCGCACGGCGTCACGGAATCCGGGCGCCATCGACACGCAGGATGCGAAGCGCTACTTGACGGGCTGGCAGTACTTCACGACGGCCGTCGTGGCGAGTTCCGTCGTGGCGAAGTCCACGGTGATGCGCTGCTGCGGACCGTCAGCGCGCCGCACCGTGACGGACGTGAGCCCTACCTCCGCGTAGCTCTTGTTCAGTGCCCGCACGTGGCACTCGACATCGACGTCCTCGTAGATGTACACGTCGAACGTCGCCTGGGCCTCGGTGGGCGAGGAGATGTCGAACCCGACTTCCTTCCAGCGCACCGGCTGCTGAGCGAATCCCCATCCGAACCAGCTGGCGATCACCACGAGTACGGCAACCCCTGCCCAGCCCCAAATCTTGGCGCGGCGGCTCGTCCCGCGGGGGGAGTCGGCCGTCTCGTCGTCAAGGGTGCTCACAGTGAGGCAGGATAGTCCTCGAAAAGGAGGTCACATGACGTCGTCGTTCACCGGGGGTCCCGGCTTCTTGGCGTTTGTGATCACCTTTGGGCTGGTGGCAGCCGGGATCCTGCTGTTCCGCTCACTCAGCAAGCACCTGCGCAAGGTGCGCACTCATCCCGCTCCCCACGAGGGCGCTGCGTCAGGCGGCGTTGAAGATGACAAGGGCGCAGGCGATGAAGTGGCAGACGAATCCACCGATCGTTAGCGCGTGGAAGATCTCGTGGAAGCCGAAGTAGCGCTCTGATCCGCGAGGCCACTTTGTGCCATAGATCACGGCACCAACCGTGTAGCAGAGGCCGCCAGCGCCGATCAGCAGCACCACCGCGAGACCGCCTGCCTCATAGAACGGCTTCAAGTAGCCGACCGCGACCCATCCCAGCGCTACGTACATGGGCACGTAGAGCCAGCGCGGCGCTCCCACCCACAGCACGCGGAACAGCACGCCGAGGAAAGCGCCTCCCCACACGAGCGACAGCACGACGGTGCGCTGCGTTCCCTCCAGCAGGAGCACGGTGAGGGGCGTGTACGTTCCCGCGATGATGATGAAGATGTTTGCGTGGTCCATGCGCCGCAGCACTGCCTTGGCCTTGGGCGACCAGTTGCCACGGTGGTACACGGCGGAGGTGCCAAAGAGGAGGACGGCACTGAGCGTGAAGATGGCCGCGGAGATGCGCCCGGGGAGCGTGGGTGCCCACACAATGAGCGCCATGCCCGCGATGAGAGCGATGGGTGCGGCACCCAGGTGCAGCCAGCCGCGCAGCAGCGGCTTTGCTGGGTCCGGAAGGTTCTCGGCCATAAACCTACGATACCGTAGGTTACGGGGCGGTAGTAGCGTTGGCGACTACAGCGTCGGGCCGTCAACCCCAGCCCGGCTACCGCGGCCAGGAGGGATGTGAATTGGGACTCAATTCGCTCCTCTATGGCGTTTACGAGCGGGGACTCGCTCGTGACATCAAGGCGGCGGGGACGGTTCCCGCGCATATCGGCGTCATTCTCGACGGCAATCGGCGCTGGGCGCGCCAGGCCGGTGAGTCCACTGCCACCGGCCATCGCAAGGGCGCGGACAAGATCACCGAGGTGCTCGAGTGGTCCGCGGAGGCCGGCGTCGAGGTCGTGACGCTGTGGATGCTCTCCACCGACAACCTCGCTCGTGATCCCCAGGAGCTCGACAACCTGCTCGGAATCATCTGCGACGCGGTGGAGAAGCTTGCTGCCGACGGGCGCTGGCGGCTCCAGCACGTGGGCGACGCGTCCCTTCTGCCGCCCGACGCTGCGGCAAGGATCGCTCGCGCCGTCGCCTCCACCGCCGCCTCCAAGGCCCTGCACGTGAACGTCGCGGTGGGCTACGGTGGCCGCCACGAGATCGCCGAAGCCGTGCGCGCGTACCTGCGGTCCTGCGTGGACGCCGGCACGAGCCTCGAGCAGGCCGCGAAGGAGATCACCGTCGAGGCCATCGCTGAGCACCTGTACACGAAGGGACAGCCAGACCCCGAACTCGTGATCCGCACCTCCGGCGAGCAGCGGCTCGGCGGCTTCCTGTTGTGGCAGAGCGCCCACTCCGAGTTCTACTTCTGCGAGGCCTATTGGCCCGACTTCCGCCGCGTGGACTTCCTGCGCGCCCTGCGCGACTACGCACAGAGGGAGCGCCGCCTGGGAAGGTGACCCAGCGTCGGGCGTGCCGGTGCCGGGCCGACGCTGTGGGCGCCTGATCGACACTCCCGGGCGCGCGTTACGGTTCCGTTGCGTGCGGCGTGTCGGCAGGCCGAGCGCGTGATCAGCGGGTTTACCGTCGGCCTTGTGGGAAGTGCACTACGCCGGACCTACCTGGTCTTGGCCTGACAATCGCCGCAGGGCGATTGGCGCCCTGCGGCCTCAACCGCTGGGAGCCCCGCGTGACAAAGACCGCCAGCACCACCGCCACTGAAGTCGCCACCCCTCTCGCAGTGAAAACTTACGTGCTCGACACGTCAGTGCTGCTGTCGGACCCGCGAGCCATCAAGCGCTTCGCGGAGCATGCGGTGGTACTGCCAGTGGTGGTCATCACGGAGCTCGAGGCGAAACGGCATCACCCCGAGTTGGGCTACTTCGCGCGCTCCGCGCTGCGGATGCTCGACGACCTGCGCGTGGTTCACGGCAAGCTCGACGAGCCGGTCACGGTGAATGAGGTGGGCGGCTCCGTCAGGGTTGAGCTCAACCACACCGATCAAGAGGTGCTGCCGTCGGGCTTCCGGCTTGGCGACAACGACACGCGCATCCTCGCGGTGGCAGCCAACCTGCGCGCAGAGGGCCACGACGTGACGGTGGTGTCCAAGGACCTGCCGATGCGCGTCAAGGCCTCCGCGCTCGGCATCGACGCGGAGGAGTACCGCGCGGAGCTCGCGATTGACTCCGGCTGGACCGGCATGCGCGAGATCCAGCTCACCGATGAGCAGATGGCCGAGTTGTGGGAGCACGAGTCACTTGGCGCCCTCACCGCCGCGGAGTGTGGAGAGGATCTGCGGTCGCTGCCGGTGCACACCGGCCTGGTCATTCATTCCGGCCGCGGCTCCGCGCTGGGCCGCCTCACTGAGGACGGCGCGATTCGCCTCGTGCGGGGAGACCAGGAGGTCTTCGGCGTGCACGGGCGCAGCGCCGAGCAGCGCATCGCGATCGACCTCCTCCTGGACGAGTCCGTTGGCATCGTGTCGATGGGTGGCCGCGCGGGAACCGGCAAGTCAGCGCTCGCGCTGTGCGCGGGACTTGAGGCCGTCATGGAGCGCCGCCAGCACAAGAAGATCATGGTCTTCCGTCCGCTGTACGCGGTGGGCGGCCAGGACCTTGGCTACCTGCCCGGCGATGCGATGGAGAAGATGAACCCCTGGGCGCAGGCGGTCTTCGACACCCTTGGCGCCATGGTGAGCTCCGAGGTGGTGGAAGAGGTCATGGCCCGCGGCATGCTCGAGGTGCTGCCGCTGACCCACATCCGGGGCCGCTCCCTCCATGACGCCTTCGTCATCGTGGATGAGGCCCAGTCGCTTGAGCGCAACGTGCTGCTGACGATGCTGAGCCGCATCGGCCAGGACTCTCGCGTGGTGCTCACTCACGATGTGGCCCAGCGCGACAATCTGCGCGTTGGCCGTCACGACGGGATCGCCGCGGTCATTGAGGCTCTCAAGGGTCACCCGCTGTTCGCGCACATCACGCTTGAGCGGTCTGAGCGTTCTGCGGTCGCCGCCCTCGTGACGGACATGCTTGAGCGGCTGGACCTTTAGCCGGCCCGACGCTGGGACCAGTCAGTCGCCGTCCTCCGGGAGATCTGTGGCCGGGTGGGCATCGTGCGATGCGGCGACGTCGATGCCGTAGAGCGTGGTGATGGCGTCGATATAGCGTTCGGCCTGGCCGGCCTCGGCGTGCTCCCGGGCGCGGACGGTCGGCTCGTGGAGCAGGATCTTGGCGAAGTGACGCAGCGCGGACTCGGCGGCATCGGCCTTGGCGACGGTCTCCGCATCCGCTCCGGGACCGGGGCGCAAGCGGGCGACCTCTCGCTCGAGCAGTCCAAAGACGTGCTCTCGCAGCGCCACGACGGCGGGGTCAAGCGATCGGGAGGTGTCGTCGAAGCGCGCCACAGAGTGCGCGACGATGGCCCGCGCAGCATCGATCGCGGTGACGGACTCCTCCGGAGCCTTTGCGCCAACGGTCTCGAGGTCCACGACGAACACCCCAGGGAGCTCCCGCACCTGGGGGTCCACGTCTCGCTCGAGAGCAAGGTCCACGACCGTGAGCGGCGCCTCAACCCCTGAGCGCGCGCTGCGCACCGCGTCCGCCGTGAGCACCATTCCCTCGCCGCCGGAGCACGCAATCACCACGTCGGCGCCGCGCACCGCATCGACCAGCTGGGCCTCGGTCAGCGCATCAAGGCCGTGAGCAGCCACGAACTCGGCCGCCCGCCCGGACGGGGAGTGCACGCCAACGATCGTCGCCCCTCGCCCGCGCATCGCCCCCACCGCAGCGTCGGCGAGCGAACCGGTGCCGATGACCACGACGCGCGCGCCCGGCCAGGTGACCTTAGCGTCGGCCAGATCCAGGGCGACCGAGACCACCGAGCGTCCGGAGGTGCCAAGGCCCGTCGATGCCGCGACAACGCGAGAGGTGCGCAGCGCTGCCTGGAAGAGGCGATCGAGGCGGGGGCTCAGCGCATCCTGTTCGCGAGCGTCGGCGTGGGCGCGGCGCACCTGGCCGGAGATCTCACGCTCGCCAACGACCATCGACTCAAGGCCCGCGGCCACGAACATGAGGTGGCGCACGGCGTCATCGCCCTCGAATGTCTCGAGAGCGGCGTCGATCGCGTCGGGCTCCAGGGGCGATGTCCCGGCCAGCGCGTCGATCACCGCGGCGCGAGCGGCTGCGGCGTCATCCGCGTCGACGTACACCTCGAAGCGGTTGCACGTAGGCAGCACCACGGCGCCGGCAACCTTCGGGGTGCTTGCGACCGTCGCACCGAGCGACTCCGCGCCAACGCTCAACTGTTCAAGGAGGGCGAGGTCGCGATTGCGGTGGGAGGCCACAAAGCTCACGAGGACCACGCGCCCATTCTGGCATGTGGGAAATACGGGGCAGAATCGACGTATGTCCGGTCTGCCAGCCACCCATCCGCTCAGCACGGGCATTCTGGCCGACGCTCCGCTGCTGGCGGCCTTCAGCGGCGCCTCTCCCTCGCGCAGGCCCGTGTGGTTCATGCGTCAGGCGGGGCGGTCGCTGCCCGAGTACCGGGCAGCGCGTCACGGCAACGCGATGCTCGAGGCGTGCGTGACTCCCGAGCTTGCCGCGGAAATCACGCTGCAGCCGGTGCGGCGCTACGGAGTGGACGCCGCGATCTTCTTCAGCGACATCGTGGTGCCCATGGCGCTCGCGGGCGTCGAGGTGTCGCTCGAGCCTGGTGTGGGCCCGGTGTTCGCGCGGCCCATCGAGACCATGGCGGACGTGGAGGCGCTGCCCGCGCTCGATGACTCCTTTGACGCGGCGCTTGAGCCCATTCGCGAGGCGGTCGCGCTCACCGTCGAGCGGCTCGGGGGCACCCCGCTCATCGGTTTCGCAGGGGCGCCGTTCACCCTCGCCGCCTACATGGTGGACGGAAGAGCGAGCCGCGACCATCTGGGTGCCCGCCGCCTCATGGCAGCCCAGCCCCAGGTCTGGGCGGCGCTTGCCGAGTGGGCTGCCGCAGCGTCGGGCCGGTTCCTGCGCGCCCAGGTGCTCGCCGGAGCCTCAGCGGTGCAGCTGTTCGACTCGTGGGCTGGCTCCCTGAGCGAGGCCACGTACGAGCAGTTCTGTGCGCCGTGGTCCACGGCGGCGCTGGATGCCGTGAGCGACCTGCCCGTCCCGCGGGTGCACTTTGCTGCCCACGGTTCGCATCTGCTGCGCCCCATGGCTCGCGCTGGGGCGACGGTGCTGGGAGTGGACTATCGCCTCCCCCTCGATGAGGCGTCGCGGCTCCTGGGGAGCAAGACCCCACTGCAGGGCAACGTCGATCCCGCGTACCTGGGGGCACCGTGGGAGACTCTGCGCGAGCACGTCGACGACGTCCTGCGCCGCGGCGAGTCCGCTCCCGGTCACGTCGTGAACCTGGGCCACGGCGTTCCCCCGGATGCCGATCCGGACGTCCTCCACCGCATCGTCGAGCACGTGCATGCCCATGGTTGACACGCGCTCCGTCGTGATCGGCGCTGGGCCCGCGGGACTGCTTGCCGCTCGCGATCTGCTCTCGCGCGGCGACGCGGTCACGGTTCTCGAAGCGTCCCCGGCGGTGGGCGGGCGCGTCTCACCCCTAAAACTGGACGGACTCACGCTCGACGCGGGTGCCGAATCCTTTGCGACGCGCGGCGGCAAGGTGGCGGAGCTCGCGAGGGAGCTGGGCCTCACCGTGGTCAATCCCGCCTCCCACCCTGCCTGGGTGGTGGCACCCGGCCGCGCCTACCCCCTGCCCGCGACCGGCTGGCTCGGCATTCCCACCCGCCCGCTCGACAAGGACGTGCGCAGGATCATCGGCAACGCCGCCGCGGTTCACGCGTCGCTTGAGCCGCACCGCCCGCTCGGCGAGATCGCAGACGACGTGACGATCGGCGCGTTGGTCCGGGTGCGCCTCGGAGATGAGATCGCCCAGTCCCTCGTCACCCCGGTGCTGCAGGGCGTGTACGCGCGAAACATCGATCAGCTGCCGCTGCGCGACATCGACCCCGCCCTTCCTGAGGAGCTGCGGGAGGTCGGCTCCCTCCTCCACCTCGCTGACCGCAAGCGCACCCTGTCGCCCGCCGGCTCTGCCGTGCAGGGCATCGAGGGAGGCATGTGGCGTCTCACGGCCGCGCTCGCGGATGCGGTGCGGGCCGCGGGCGGCCGCATCGTCACCTCTGCCGCCGCGGAGCGCCTCACCTTCGACGATGGCGCGTGGCACATCACGGCGGGCGGGGGAAAGGTGGTCGCGGACCGGGTGGTTATCGCCACCCCACTGTCCGACGCCGCCCCCCTTATCCCCAACCTCCCCCCGTATGAGCCGCGACAGACAGCCGTGGTCACCCTGGTGCTCAGCGCGCCCCACCTCGCGGGCGCGCCACGGGGCACCGGCGTGCTCGCACTGGAGGGCGTGACGCGAGCGAAGGCACTGACGCACTCCACGGCCAAGTGGCCGTGGCTGGCGCGGGAGGCAGGCAACCGTCATGTCGTGCGCCTGAGTTATGCAGTGGGAGAGTCCGCATTGGAAGAGCCCGCATCGGGAGAACCTGGCGAGAACCTGGCCGCGCTCGCGGTCCAGGACGCGTCTCGCCTGCTTGGCGTGGCCCTCACGGAGGCCAACGTGCGGGCTCAAGCAACCTCGATGTGGCATGACTCTGCCCCAACGAGCGTCGAGAACCTGAGTCCCGCGCCAGGGCTCTACCTGGTGGGAAGTGCCGCGGGGCGCTCTGGGCTCGCGAATATCGCGAGCGCCCCAGCGCCGTGGGACTAGCTCGCGCGAGACGCGATCGTTGAACGGAGTCCGTCGCGATAGGTGAGCCAGCCGCCGTCAAGATTCACCGCGTCGTACCCGAGTTGGCGCAGCAGACGCGTAGCCGAATGTCCGCGCTGGCCCACCTGACAGTGAACAACGATGCGGCCCTGCTCTGGGAGCTCCGTGTGACGTGACCGGAGTTCGTCAAGGGGGATGTTGACGGATCCGTCGACGGTGCCGCGCGCGTGCTCTTGAGGGCTGCGCACGTCGATGATCGCGGCAGGCTCGAGGGCAGAGAGCTCATTCCACTGCACCGTTGGCGACAGGCCGCTCAGCGCGTTCTGTGCGATATAGCCCAGCATGTTGACGGGATCCTTCGCGCTGCCAAATTCCGGCGCGTAGGCGAGCTCAAGGTCCGCGAGGTCGCTTGCGCGCAATCCACCGGCCATTGCGGTGGCAATCACGTCGATGCGCTTGTCCACGCCCGCGCCGCCTACGGCCTGCGCGCCGAGGATCTGATCCGTGTCCGCGTCCACGATGAGTTTGAGCGCCATCTGGGTGGCGCCAGGGTAGTAGCCCGCATGGTCCAGCGGATGGGAGTGGATCACGCGAAGCGAGCGCCCTGACTGAGCCAGAATGCGCTCGTTGGCCCCAACGATCGCGGCGACCACGCCAAAGACGGACACGATCGCCGTTCCCATGCTGGCGCGAGGTGACGGCTCGCGCCCGGCGATCGCGTCGGCGACCCTGCGGCCCTCGCGATTGGCAAGATTTGCCAAGGGGATGGATCGTTCGGAGCCGCTCACGGCGTCGGTCTTCGCTGCCACGTCGCCCGCCGCGAAGATGCCGGGAACGCTCGTGCGGCCGGCGCCATCGGTGACGATCGCGCCTGCGGAGTTCACCTCCACGCCGGCGTGCACCGCAAGCTGTGAGTCTGGCCTGACGCCTATTGCCGCGATCACCACGTCCGCGGGAACGCTGAGCGCTTGGCCGTCCGCAGTGACGATGTTCGCGTGCGTTGCGCTGATGCTGTCCACTCGAGCGCCGGTGTGCACTGCGACGCCAGCGCCCGTCAGCGCGTCGTGAATGCGCACCGCGAGTTCGGCGTCGAGAGCGCCCAACACTTGGGGGGCGAGCTCGACGACGGTCACCTGCAGTCCTTTGCGGACCAGGTTCTCCGCGAGCTCCAATCCCACAAACCCGGCTCCAAGGATCACGGCGGTTGAGGCGGCCTCTATCGCGTGGGAAAGGCGATCGACGTCGGCGATGTCCCGCAGGGTCAGCGCGCGTTCGGCTCCGGACACCATGGGGACCGCAGGGCGAGCGCCGGGCGCGAGGACAAGCGAGTCGTAGTGCTCGGTGTACTGCGAGCCGTCCGGCGCGCAGATGAGCACGGTGCGTGCGTGGGGGTCGATCGACAGCGCCCTGGTGTTCACCCTGACGTCGAGCCCAAACCGTGCAGCCAGGCTTTGCGGCGTCTGCAGCAGGAGAGAGTCACGCTCCTCGATCACTCCGCCCACGTAGTAGGGAAGCCCGCAGTTTGCGAACGAGACGTGGCTGCCCGCCTCGAGAACGACGATCTGGGCGGATTCATCGAGCCTGCGAAGTCTGGTCGCCGTGCTCATGCCTGCCGCTACGCCGCCAACGATGACGGTCTTGGCCATCTCCTGCTCCTCTTCGTGGTGTTCCGAATACCCCTGGGGGTATAGTATTGCATATACGCGGCTGCAGTCCGCGACTGACTTCCCAGAAGGAGACTGAGTATGTGTTCACCGGCAGCGTGCGGCATCTGCGGCAAAACCACGTGGAGCGGCTGCGGCCAGCACGTGGATTCCGTGCGGCGACAGGTGCCAGCGCACGAGTGGTGCGAAGGTCACGACGATGCCCCTCCGCGTAGTGTCTTCCCATGGCTGCGCCGCCGCTGAGCGCAGTGGCCAGGGAGGCAAGGGCATGACAGACATTTCGACATCGGCCACCACCGCGTCTGCGGTCAACCGGCTCAAGCGCGCACGCGGCCAGCTCGACGCCGTGATCCGCATGGTGGAGTCCGGCGAGGACTGCGAAGCCACGGTGACTCAGCTTGCGGCGGCTTCCAAGGCCATTGACCGGGCCGGCTTCCTGATCATCTCGCACGGCCTGCGCGAGTGCCTCGACTCACCAGAGGGCGACCCTCGCCGGGCAAATCTTGACCGTCTCGAGAAGGTCTTCTTGTCGCTCGCCTAGTGGAGCACCAGACTGGGCCTGTGACCCAGGCACCACCGCTAGCGGCGTCCTCGCGGGTGCGCCCACCCGCTGGCTATGACTGCATACTGCTGGCGGGCTTTGGCGGCCCTGAGCGTGCTGAGGACGTCCTCCCCTTTCTTCGCAACGTGACCAGGGGCCGCGACATCCCCCCGGAGCGCCTCGAAGTCGCCGCCCACCACTATCGCCACTTTGGTGGGGTCAGCCCCATCAACGCGCAGAATCGCGCGCTCCAGGCCGCGCTTGCGGCGGAGCTTGACGCTCGCGGGCTGGCGCTTCCCGTGTACCTGGGCAATCGCTTCTGGGCGCCATATTTCGCCGACGCTCTGCGCGAGCTTCACGCCCACGGTCACCGGCGCGTCTTGGTGCTGGTCACGAGCGCGTTCTCCTCCTACAGCGGCTGCCGCGCCTACCGCGAGGACCTCGCGCAGGCGCTCGCGGAGACCGGGCTCGAGCGAGATCTTGTCGTCGACAAGGTGCGTCAGTACTTTGATCATCCCGGTTTCGTTGGGTCCAACGCCGCTGCGGTCCTGGGGGGCTTGCGCCAACTGGCCGATGCTGGAGCCGGGTCCTCGCCCCACGTGATCTTCTCCGCGCACTCCATTCCCGTGTCCGCTGCGGAGGCCTCCGGGCCACGCGAGTCGCTTCCGTCAGGACAGGCTGGGCCGGCAGGCGAGGGCGGCTGGTATGGCGCGCAGCTTCGAGAGGTTGCCGCGCTCATCATGGACTCCTTCCGTCCAGAGTGTGGCGATGTGCCGTGGTCGCTGGCGTTCCAATCGCGATCCGGACCGCCGGCACAGCCGTGGCTCCAACCGGACATCAACGAGGCCATTCGCGCTGTGCCAGAGGGCACCTCTGGACTCGTCGTCTCTCCTCTTGGATTTGTCTCCGATCACATGGAAGTGCAGTGGCACCTCGACAACGAGGCGGCCCTGACTGCCAGGGAGCGCGGTGTCCCGATGGTGCGTGTCCCCACCGCAGGTATCGACCCGCAGTTCGTGGCCGGGCTCGTGGACCTCATCCGCGAGCGCACCGAGGGAGCGCCCCGCGCCGCGCTGACGGCCTTGGGCCCTTGGCAGGATGTCTGTCCCGTCGACTGCTGTCTTGGCCCCAACCCAGAGCCAACGGTCGCCGGGTCCTGAACCCAGCGTCGGCCCGTCTAGAAGACGGCACGCCCTCCAGTGACCCCCAGGACGGTGCCGGAGACGTAACTCGCGTCGGCTTCCGAGGCGAGGAACACGAATGCCGGCGCGACCTCCGCAGGCTGCCCAGCCCGGCCAAGGGGAGTGTCCTGCCCGAACGTCTTGATCTTTTCCGGAGGCTGCGTGGCCGGCTGGAGCGGCGTCCAGATCGGCCCTGGCGCTACGGCGTTGACGCGGATTCCCTTGGGTCCAAGGTCGGCAGCGAGGTTCACCGTGAAGTTGTTGAGCGCCGCCTTGGTTGCGGCGTACTCAATGAGCGTGGTGGTGGGGTCATACGCCTGGATTGATGACGTGTTGATGATGCTCGCGCCCTCCTTGAGGTGGGGGAGTGCGGCGCGAGTCAGCCACATCACGGACAGCAGGTTGGTGGTGACGATGCGCTCCATGCGCTCGTCGCTCGCGTCAGCAAGGCCGTCACCGCGCCCCATTTGGAAGGCTGCGTTGTTCACGAGGATGTCGAGACCGCCAAGGCCCTCGACGGTGCTTGCGATGACCTCATCGCACGCCTCGCTGGAGCGCAGGTCGGCCTCAATGGTCAGGCACGTGCGATCCTCGGCGCGCACGAGCGTCCCGGTCTCATGAGCGTCCGGCACCTCCTCGGGGAGGAAGGTGATGGCGACATCGGCGCCCTCGCGAGCGAAGGCGATCGCGATGGCGCGGCCAATCCCGGAGTCGCCACCCGTGATGAGGGCGCGTCGACCAACGAGCTTGCCGCTTCCCACATACGACTCCTCGCCGTGATCGGGCCTCGGGTCCATGAGATCCGTCAGGCCGGGGGGCTCCTGCTGCTGGACGGGGAATGCCTGGGTGGTCGTCACTTGTCTACCGCCTTCTCGAGTTGTGCCTTGTTCATGTACGAGCGGCCCTCGATGTTCTTGCGCTTGGCCTCTTCGTAGAGTTGCGCTCGCGTGCGACCGCCGGCGCCCTTGTGGCTGCGCTGTCCGCCACGCTTCGAGGACGACATGTCCTTGAGCGACGTGCGGCTCGCGGTCGTGGATTCTCCGTGGCGGGCGCGCTCCTTGTTGACGGTGCGTGCCGCGATCTCCTCAGCGGTGTCGGTGCTCTCGCCGCGATCGACGAGGCCCTCCTTGATGTGCTTGTACTGCCGTTCGCGCTTCTTGCTCCAGGTCTTCTGAGGCATGACTCGCTCCCTTCAGATAGCCGCCGTTGGATCTACTCGACTCTCGGTGGTTACCCCGGCTCATCCGTTCGTATCCGGCCGTGCGGGGAGCGCGAAGGGAGCGGATAGAAGGGCACCTCAGGGGTATCTCCCAAGTGTCCAGACCAGGACGAAACGACATACGAAAGGAGTGATCGCGATGGGAACCATCACCGAATCCGTCGATGTTGGAGTCGACCTCGAGACCGCTTACAACCAGTGGACGCAGTTCGAGACCTTCCCCAAGTTCATGGAGGGCGTCGAGCAGGTCGAGCAGCTTACCGACGAGAAGCTTCACTGGGTCACGAAGATCGGCCCCGTGGTGCGCGAGTTTGACGCCGTCATCACGGAGCAGCGCCCTGACGAGGTCATCGCGTGGCATTCCACGGACGGCCCCGACTTCGCCGGAAGGGTCACCTTCCGGGAGATCGGCCCCGAGCACACTCAGATCACCGCGGAGATGAACGTCGACCCCGAGGGCTTCGTCGAGAACGTCGGCGACAAGGTCGGCATCATCGAGGCGCGAGTCGCTGGCGACATGCGTCGCTTCAAGGAGTTCATCGAATCGCGCGCCGGCCAGGAGACCGGCGAGTGGCGCGGCGAGATCCACAACGGCACCGTCACCGATGACGGCATGGCGACCGGAGGCATGGCCAACGGTGGGATGGCGAGCGAAGGCGTGGCGCCCGAGGGTGACAGCCAGCTCGGTCTCCAGGGGGGACTGAGCGCGGCCGACCGGTTCGGCACGGCGCGTGAGGCCGAATCTCAGCAGCGACCCGCCGACTCATACGGCATCGACGGCGTCCAGTCAGAGAACGAGTTCCGGGCCAACGACAGCCTGGGCAGCGACGACGACACGACGCCCACCCCGGGTCTCTAGCCGGACCCCGCATCGGCCCCGCCAGCGCGACCTGGCGGGGCTTCTGCGTTGCCGGTTCCAGTGGGCGCACTGGAACCCGCACCCCGTGCACCGCCCCACTCACCACTGAACCCCAGACACACAGAAACCCCGCCGGCGCGACCCGGCGGGGTTTCTGTCTGGGAGGGATTCTGTTGTGGAAGGAACTCTCTACGCGGCCATGTCCAGGTCGTTGAGCTCGCCGCGGAGCTGACCGACGATCCGAGTCAGGGAGCGAGACACCTGAGCCTGCGAGGTGCCGCAGTGCTCGGCGATCTGCGCCTGAGTCAGATCCTGGTGAAATCGCAGGTGCACGAGCTTACGGTCGGCCGGCGCCAACTTCTCGACGGCGCTGTCGATAGCGAGCCTGGTGACCATGGCCTCTGCATCGTCGACGGCGGCTGAGGTGGCGTCATCGAGGATGTCTGGATTCATGCAGCTGCCGAGGGCACGCACCTTGCGGACGTACGCCTCAGACTGGCCCGTAGCCTTCGCGACCTCGGCGTCCCGGGGCTCGCGGGACAGGTTTGCGCTGAGGTCCTCGCGGACCGCACGCATTTCGAGACTCGCCTCCTGGAGGGAGCGAGGGGGCCGCACCGTCCAGGCGCAGTCCCGCACAAAGCGGCGGAGCTCACCAAGGATGGTGGGGATGGCGTATGCCACAAAAGGCACACCCAGGTCGGGGTCGTATCGCCGTGCAGCCTTGACAAGACCGACCGCTGCTGCCTGCCGTGCATCGTCGGCGCTTGCCCCATAATTCGAGTACTTGCGGGCAAGGCGGTGTGCGAGATCAAGGTGCTGCTCGACTAGCGCTTGCTGGCTGTCCAGCTCGTGGCTGGAGGCCTGCGAGATTTCTCGTGTGTTCATGCCTCAACAAGAACAGGTAGAGGAATTTTACTTCCACTTTATCTAGCAAATCCCACCCTTAAGGGTGGGGAAAGATGGGAGTCGCGTACACCCTAAAGGGTGGTGCTCCTTGGGGGAGCGAGACCCGGCCCTGGCTCCTTTGCAAGGCCCGCAGAGATGGCCCAGATGACGGCCTGGCTGCGGGTCGAGACGCCGATTCGCTTGTACGCATCGCGGATGTACGACTTCAGGGTGTTAGGGCTGATGAACAGCGCGGCGGAGATCGCGTCGTTGGACATTCCCTGTCCTATGAGCGAGAGCACCTCGACCTGCCGCGCCGTGAGTCCCGCGGGATGCGGCTCCATGTTGTCTGGGGGTGGCGTTGCGCGGCGAGCCGCCGCGATCTCCACCGCATCGACCAGGTCCGCAGCGCGAATGTTCATCGGCACCCACGTCACAGCGCCAAGGCCCATTGCTCGCGCCCGGAGATCCGGTCTGGTATCCCTCGACAGCAGCAGCACCACGGCCTTGGTGTCCTGCACCAAGTGACGCAGCTCGCTGTCATCGGTGTTGAACAGCCCAAGGGTGTCGTAGATGATCACGTCGATGCCCTTGGCTTGGCTGCGAGCAGAGGCCAATGTGGCGACTACCAGGCGATCTGGGTAGTCGGCGAGCATGGCGACAAGGCCGCGAGCGACCACCTCCTGGGGCGTCACAATCGCGACTCGCAGCGCGTCTGAGGCCGCTCGCATCTGGTAACCCTCTCACGTTATGGCGGTGAGCCACCATCGGATCGCCACCGCGCAGCCTGTTAGGAGTGGATACCCACAGCGTCCCCATCTCTTCCCAAAGGGTGGCGAAGCACCGCCGGGACGCGGCTCAGCTGGTCTTCTTTGTCGCCTTCTTCTTCGCCGGAGTCTTGCGGCCGGCCGACGCTGGGGCGGGTTCCGTTGCCGCCTCCACGAAGGCCTCGCGCGGGGCATGGATTCGCCCGAGCGACACCAGTTCGCGGCGGAAGAACAGGGCGGTGGTCCAGTCCATGACGACCCGCGCCTTCTTGTTGAAGCTGGGGATCTGGAGCATGTGATAGGTCCGGTGCATGAACCACGCGGGCCAGCCCCTGAGCTTGATGCCCACGATCTGTGCGACGCCCTTGTTGAGGCCGAGCGACGCGACGGTGCCGAGGTGCTTGTGGCGGTACTCTCGCAGCTTCTTGCCGTCCAGATGCGCTGCGATGTTCTTGCCAAGCAGTCGCGCCTGACGCACCGCGTGCTGCGCTGACGGGGCGCACCACGCCTGCTGTCCATCGGGTCCGACGCCCTTCGACAGGTCAGGTACCTGTGCACAGTCGCCAGCCGCCCAGGCTCCCGGCACCACGGTGCCGTCGGCGTCGACTACCTGCAGCGTCGGGCTGGAACTCACGTGGCCACGAGGGCCGGTGGGCAGATCTGACTGCGCAATGACGGGATTGGGCTTGACTCCCGCTGTCCACACCAGGGTGTCCGCCTCGAACTCCTGGCCGTCGCTGAGGACGATGTGGCCGTCGATGCAGCTCTCGAGGCGAGTGGAGAGGTAGATCTCCATGCCGCGCTTGCGCAGGACCTCAAGCGTGTAGCCGCCCATCTCGTCGCCCATCTCGGGCAGGATGCGCGTGGCCGCCTCGACCATGACGAAGCGCAGGTCGGAAGGCGACAGTTCCGGGTAGTACCGCAGTGCAGCGCGCGCCATGTCTTCCGTCTCGGCGAAGGCCTCCACGCCCGCGAAACCGCCGCCGACGAACACGAACGTGAGCAGGCGTCGGCGAAGATTGGGGTCGTCGGTGCTTGCCGCGCGAGCGATGCGACCGAGGACCGCGTTGCGCACGGAGATCGCCTCTTCCACCCACTTGAAGCCAATGCCGAACTCGGCAAGACCGGGGATGGGAAGCGTGCGCGGCACGGACCCGAGCGCGATGACCACGTCGTCATAGTCGAGGTGCAGCTCGTCGCCAAAGTCGGTGGAGGCCGTCACCACGCGGGCAGCGTGGTCAATGCCCGTGACCTGCGCTTGGACCACCTTCACGTCATGCAGCTCTCTGCGCAGCGGCACGATGACGTGGCTGGGGGCGATGGATGCCGCGGCGGCTTCCGGAAGGAACGGTTGATACGTCATGTACGGCCGGCGGTCGACGACCGTGATGTCGACATCCGCTCGCACCTTCTTGCGAAGCGTCAGCGCCGTATACAGGCCCACGTATCCGCCGCCAAGTATCAGAACCTTGGTGGTCATGCTTGCCTCCTATCAGCGACAACCGCGATGTGGTGCGCTGTGTTCCCCCTGGGCAAGGAGGTTCAGCGACCGACCATCGTGGTGACGTCAAGCAATGCGTCGAGCTGCTCGAGGCTGATCTCGCCGCGCTCCACGAAGCCCAGGTCGATCGTTGCCTCGCGGACCGTGAGGCCAGCCTTCACCGCATGCTTGGCGATCTTCGCGGCGTTCTCGTAGCCGATTACCCGGTTGAGGGGGGTAACGATGCTGGGGCTGGCCTCGGCGAGGAATCGAGCACGCTCGACGTTGGCCGTGATGCCGTCGACGGTCTTGGTCGCGAGCACGCGAGCGGAGCTTGCGAGCAGTCTCGTGGACTCGAGCACGCCGAGCGCCATCACCGGGATCTGCACATTGAGTTCGAACGAGCCCGACGCTCCGGCCCAGGCCACCGTCGCGTCATTGCCCACGACGCGCGCACAGACCATGAGGACGGCCTCGGGAACCACCGGATTGACCTTGCCGGGCATGATGCTCGATCCCGGCTGCAGGTCCGGGAGTGCAATCTCGCCGAGACCCGTGTTGGGTCCGGAGCCCATCCAGCGCAGGTCATTGCAGATCTTGGTGAGGCTCACCGCGATGGTTCGCAGCGCGCCGGAGACCTCGACGAGCCCGTCGCGCGCCGACTGCGCCTCGAAGTGGTCGCGGGCCTCGGTGATGGGAAGCCCGGTGTCTTCGGCGAGCAGGGTGATGACGCGCTGCGGGAAGCCCTTGGGGGTGTTGATGCCCGTGCCGACCGCGGTGCCGCCAAGGGGAACCTCGGCGACGCGGGGGAGGGCGGCGTTGATGCGCTCGATGCCGTTGCGAATGGCGGCCGCGTAGCCGCCGAACTCCTGGCCAAGGGTGACAGGAGTCGCGTCCATGAGGTGCGTGCGGCCGGACTTGTAGAC
>CALALQ010000102.1 GCA_937925595.1 uncultured Demequina sp.
GGGCGGCGAGGTTTTCCAAACCCGCGATGCGAAGGAGGTCACGCGGAGGGGTGCCGGCGCTCAGATGCGCGAGTATCCAGGTTGTCCGCATCCTCGCCGGCCTCACGTCGAGGTGTGTCTGGTGGCCGCGATGCAGGAAGTCTGTGACTTGCGCGGCGCGAATCGTCGTTCGCCCGGGCCTGAACACCAGGGTGTGTGGTGGTGCGTCGACGGCGGTGCGGAGTGGTCCGTCCCATTCGTTCAGGACCGGGACGAGGCGGGGACGGTCGCTCCAGACCATGACCTGTACTGATTCCGGCGATACGAAGACGTCTTCGACGCGGAGACTCAGGAGTTCGCGCGTAGCAAGCCCGGCCCCGCACCCCAGCGTGAGGAGAACCCGAGCGTCCTCACGGCGAGACGCCGAGGGCTGCGCGTTGGCCCACGACAGCAACGCATTGATCTCGGAGGCAGAGTACGGAGGGGTGGGTTCAGAACGCGGAATCGGGAAGGACGCATCGCTGGGGGGTGTGAGGGCGGAGACCATGGCGTTGAGCGCCGAGCGATAGGTGGCGCGGCTTCCGCGGGAGTATTCGGTCATCCCACGGTGGGCGAACTCCTCCACGAGGTGCTTGCGGAACATGCGGGGCACGGCAAGCTCCACCGCCTTCGTCTGCCATGCCCACACCACGAAAGCGGTGGCGATCGGGAAAAGCGCTCGAGCTGGCCTGCCTGTAACGCGCGCAGCGCGATCGACCGCGGCCGTAACCACCGGTTCCACCACGTCCCAGTAGGCAGCCGACCCTGTCGAGCGGTACGACGCAGTGCTTGTCTTCGCGAGCTCCGGGACATCGGCCTGGCAATCTAAGTGAGTCTCCGTCGCGGGCGGTGGTTCTGGTCCCATAGCCAGTCCTTTCGGTCGTGGCGCCACGCTACGAACCGGGGGAAGCTCACTTCCGCCGACTCATCGACAACACGTCCGACGCGCGGCGTGGCGTTGCGCACGCCTCCTCGGACGACCCCCAAGGGAATGGCTGCCCAACCGCTTCAGGACCGACCGGCCATCGGTCGGGAAGGCCGAGGACAAGGCTCATCACAGTGGCGTGCCCGTGAGCAGGTCGTAGTAGTCGGCGACGCTGCGTCGTTCGGCGTGTGCGTAGTACCGCATCAGGGTCTGGTAGTCGACGATGCCCGATACCTCCCGCAAGATCTGAGGCGGAACGTTGTTGTTGATGTGGTGCAGAAGCCAGCTGTTGCGCAGT
>CALALQ010000103.1 GCA_937925595.1 uncultured Demequina sp.
GCCGATGTATGGCGTGGGCTGCGAGTCCGGACCCTCGGGCGCTATGAACTCGAGCCGTGCCAGGGCGCGCACCGCCGCCACAAACCACTCGGCGACCATCTCGTCGATCTCGCCCTGCACACCGGAGTACGCGACAACGAGCCCGTCACGCACCACGCCGCCGGGGTAGATGATGTCGCCCTCGCGGTACAGGTGCGGGTAGTGGGTGCGCAGCGTGGAGGTGTCGCGGCCGGTGCGGAACGCGACAGCGGCCTTGGCCGTGGCGTAGCCCAGCGTCTTCTCGTGCACGCGACCGCCGGGGTGCGCGGTGAACAGAATCGAGCCGTCTCCCGCCGCGGGATCCAGCACCACAAGCGATCCCTCGTAGCCGTTCAGGAGGCCAAGATCAGCGCCGCGAGTGAGCCCGGGCTCGATCATCGCCCAAGCGTTCTCGCAGATCTCTCGCGACAATCCCGTGAACATCAAACCTCCTCCTAAGCGGGGCGACCGTCGCCGTTGACAGCCGCCCACCTTGACCACCATAGACCGCTTACCATCCGGTAAGAACTGCCGTACCATTGTGCCAGGCGGAGCGCTCGCTCTGGTCCCCCCTACAACTTGGATTGGTCTGCTGTGCCCTCGCCCATGTCTCCCTCCCCGGGTTCCGTGCCCGACGCTGCGGTTTCGGCCGTCCCCGGCGTCACCGAGGTCGCGGTCTACTCCGATGAGGACAAGGCTCCTCCGATGCCTCACCGCCGCGCGGTGATCGTCCTGGTGATCCTTGCCATTGCGGCGTTCACGTTCTCGGCGAACGAAACCTCCGTCATGGGAGTCATCTCGCTCATGGCGGAGGACATGAACCGCTCCGAGGCAGCCATCGGCCTCATGACCACGGTCTTCGCGATCGTCAACATGGTGCTGTCCTTCCCTGCAGCACTCCTGCTCAAGCGACTCCCCCGCCGGTCTGTGCTCACCGGCACGGTGCTCGCGCTCGTCGTCGGCATGACGCTGGTCGCGACCGCGCAGAGTTTCGCGGCGCTGCTCATCGGCCGCGCAGTCTCCGGCGCCGGCCACGCGGCCTTCTGGGCGATCGTCACCCCCACCGTCGCCGGCATGTTCACCTCCAAGGAGCGCGGCAAGTCCGTCTCTCGCCTGCTGCTCGGCGGCTCACTCTCGGGCATCATCGGCCTTCCACTCGTCACCTTCCTCGCGCAGCACGCCGGCTGGCGCGCTCCGTACTGGGTGCTCATCGGCCTTGCCCTGGCTGTCGCGGCAGGAATCTTCTTCCTCATGCCCAGCTTCCGCGCCGAGCACGGCACCGCCGCCCGCGGCCTCATCCCCTCGATGCCGATCTTTGTGCGCGTCCTCATCGTCTGCGCCCTCACGATCGTGGCGCAGGCCATCACCTGGACCTTCATCACCCCGTTCGCCACGGGTGTCGCGGGCTTCTCGAAGTCCGCCGTGCCCACCCTCCTGCTGATCGGCGGCATGTCCGGCGTGGCTGCGATGTATGCGGTGGGCCGCTTCGTTGACCGCTACCCGGTCAAGACCGTCGCGTTCGGCCTCGCCTGCTTCGTGACCCTCTGGGCGCTCATGTCGACCCTTGGCCACTTCAAGCCCGTGCTGGTGCTGTGCGTCATCCTGCAAGGGCTTTCGACGTCCGTGCTGGTCGCGTCCATGGTCATGTGGGCCATCCGCCACGCCCCCGGCTCCACGGACACCGCGAATGGCATCTACGCCACCGCCTTCTCGGCAGGCAACGCGAGCGGCTCACTCGGCGGTTCCGCCCTGCTCGCCGCTGCCGGCGCCGCGTGGCTCCCCGTCGCCTCGCTCGTGGTCTCGATCGCGGCCGCCACCCTGGTGTGGACCATGCGCGGCGCCTCGATGCGCGGCCTGCGCATGCGTCTGCGAGTGGAATCACCCACACGCCTCATCAAGCGCTAGGGCGACACCACCTGGCCTTGGTACCCTCACGTGTCGGCACGTGCGTGTCGCACTGAGGAGGCACCGTGGGGGCACGACCGTACGTAGCAGGCGTCTTGGCATTGGGAATGGCACTTGCGGCCATCCCGGCAGCAGCAGACCAAGACCCGGAGATCCTCACCATCGACGGAACGGTCACGCTCCTGGCCGACGCTACGAACACCCCAGCCGTCATTGTCACCGAATCTGGTGAGACCTATCCGATCGAGGGAGCCCGCATCGAGTCGCTCGACCCGGGCGATTTGATTCGCGCCACGATCCTCGAGTCAGAGACCAGCACCGAACCTCACACCCTGCTGTCCTCGAGCATCATCGCCGAGGCGCCGCCGGCTCAGACCGGCGCCAAGTCCTACGGCAAGGTGCGCCAGCTCGACATCGCGGTGAACACCAATTCCAACACGGGCTACACCCAGCCGAGCAACTCGCAGATTCAGACGTGGGTGCAGCAGGTCAGTGACTACTGGGTGGCTAACACAGGCGGCGCCTTCGGCGGCTTCAACGTCCGCAAGATCGTGCGCTACTCCTCGACCCTCAAGTGCAACTCTGCTGACGACTTCGCATGGGCCAACGAGGCGGCCAAGAAGATTCAGTCGGGCCGCACGTGGGACTACTACGTCAAGGACTGGACGTCCGGCAACGTCGAGCACCTGCTGATGTTCGGCGAGTGCCGCAACGACGCCAAGGCCGCCGTCGGCACCCTGGGCAATGGACTGGACTGGGGCGGCTGGATGGTCGTCCAGGACGACCTCGTCGGCTCTGCCGCGGGCCGCTCGGCAACGCCCTTCGTCGTCGCGCATGAGCTGGGACACAACCTGGGCCTTGAGCATGCGAACGGCATGAAGACCTCCGGCTGCACCATCAACGTCGGCCTGTTCTCCGAGGTCTCGAACTGCCCCCAGCTGCCCTATGAGGACCGCCACTCGGTGATGGGCATCGGCATCCCCAATGTCACGATCCCCAAGCTCGACATCTACCGTCGCGACTGGCTTGGCACGCTCGACACGAACGAGATCGCGAATGTCACGGGCGTGGTCAACAACAACTACACCTTGAGTCCGGTGGGCGGCACTGGCCTCAAGGGTGTCAAGATCACCTCCGGCAGCGCGGTCTACTACGTCGAGTTCCGCCACCCCACCACTGACGCGAACACCTACGCGGCCCAGCAGGGCCAGCTGCCCGTGGTGCGCGTAGTGAAGGTCAACAACGGCACCAGCCCCGATCGCAGCCAGACCACCTTCGTGCCCACCCGCTACTCGACGCATTCGAAGGTCTACGGCCCTGGCCTGTTCGCCAATGAGTTCTTCATCTCGGACAACGGCCGGCTGATGATCACGGTGGGCAGCGTGGGAGCAACGGCCACGATCAATGTGCGCACCCTCGCCTCCGGCTCCACCTTCTCCACTATTTCCATTCCTGCGCCCACGCTCGGCGCGGCGGTGGTGGGCACTCCGGTGGCCCCCACCATCGGCAGCACCACGCCATCCGACGTCGGCTTGATCTACGACTGGTACGTGGGAGGCACTCGCGTTGCCGGCGGCTCCACGTACACACCCAAGTCCGCCGACGTCGGCAAGTCGCTCAAGGTGACCGTGACGGCGGCCCGCTCCGGCTACCTGCCCAAGCAGGTGACCTCGGCAGCCGTCACTGTGGGCGCCGCGAACCCCTCACTGAGCGCGATCCCGGCGGTGGGCAAGGCCATCAAGGTGACGCCTTCAGCGACCGTTCCGTCGGGCGCGACAGTCACCTATCAGTGGAAGCTCAACGGCACCAACATCTCTGGCGCCACCACCAACACCTACACGCCGACGCTGTCGGACCTGGGCAAGACCCTCAGTGTCCAAGTGTCGGCCACGTGGGCACTCGGTTCCCTTTCGCAGAGCTCGTTCGGGATGGTGGTTGAGCCGGGCACGATGACCTCGACGCTCGCCCCCGTCATCAGCGGCACCATGAAGGTGGGCCAGACCCTCACCGCGAGCGCGGGAGCCACCGCGCCCATCGCAGAGACCGTCTCGTATCAGTGGCGTGCGGATGGCAAGGCCATCCCCGGTGCCACCGCTCCCACGTGGGTGATCACCAAGAAGTACTACGGCAGCTCGATCACCATTGCGGTGACCTCTACCGCGTACGGCTACAAGGCGTTCACCAAGTCCTCCGCGGGCCGCGTCGTGACCTCCGGCGGCGCGATGACCATCAAGTCGCCCAAGCTGTCCGGCACAGCTCGCGTGGGCACCAAGCTCACTCCCAACGTTGGCGAGTTCGTGGCCGGCGCCAAGGTGAGCTATCAGTGGCTGCTCAACGGCAAGGCCATCAAGGGCGCTACGGGCAAGACCTACACACCCAAGGCGTCGCAACTGGGCAAGAAGATCTCGCTCAAGGTCACCGCCAAGCACTCTCGCCTCAAAACGGTCACCAAGACCACGAGCGCACTCAAGATCGCCAAGGGCACACTCACCGCGCCCACGCCCACGATCTCCGGCTCCGCGGTAGTGGGCAAGAAGCTCACGGCGAAGGTCGGCACGTGGACCTCTGGCACCAAGCTCACCTACAAGTGGTACGCGAACGGCAAGGTCATCAAGGGCGCCACGGGCAAGTCCTTCACGGTCAAGAGCGCTCAGGCGGGCAAGAAGATCACGGTCAAGGTGACGGGCAAGAAGACCGCCTACACCACCAAGACCAAGACCTCCCCGAGCCTCGGCGTCCTCAAGACGGCCACCCCCAAGATCACCGGCACCACCAAGGTGGGCAGCACCCTCACGGTCAGCCGCGGCACCTGGACCACGGGCACCACATTCACGTATCAGTGGTACGCGGACGGCATCGCGATCCCCGGTGCCACGGAACCAACACTCCTGCTAACAGAGGCTGAAGGCGGCGTTCCCATCACCGTGAAGGTCAAGGGAGTGAAGACCGGTTGGACCACTGTGACCAAGACGTCGGCCGCCACCAAGCCCGTCGCCTACGTGTAGCTGCGGTGCCAACCCGGCCATAGCGTCGGGCATGCCCCTCAAGCCATTACGCTTGCGCCAAGAGTTCCAACCAAGGCCGCAAAGGAGCAGCGATGAGCAACGAGCAGGTGGTGTACACCCTCGACCCCGACGAGCAGGTAACGCACTGGTACAACATCATGGCGGACCTGCCCACACCCCCTCCGCCGCCGCTGCACCCGGGCACTCGTGAGCCCGTGGGGCCGGAGGATCTGGCGCCGCTGTTCCCCATGGAGCTGATCCTGCAGGAGGTCTCGCAGGAGCGGTACATCGAGATCCCGCAGCCCGTCTTGGACGTGTACGCCCAGTACCGCCCGTCGCCGCTTTACAGGGCCCGACGCTGGGAGGCCAAGCTCGGAACGCCGGCTCGCATTTACTACAAGTACGAGGGCGTCTCCCCGGCTGGGTCGCACAAGGTCAACACCGCGGTGCCCCAGGTGTACTACAACGTGAAGAACGGCATCCGCCGCCTTACCACCGAGACCGGCGCGGGCCAGTGGGGCACCGCGCTGAGCTATGCGTGCTCGCTGTTCGATGCCGAGTGCGAGGTGTGGCAGGTGGGCGTCTCGTACGACGGCAAGCCGCAGCGTCGGACCCTTATCGAGGTGTTTGGCGGCAAGGTGCACCGCTCGCCCTCTCGCCTCACAGAGGCTGGCAAGGCGTTCCCTGAGGGTCACCCCGGCTCGCTCGGCATCGCGATCTCCGAGGCGGTCGAGGTGGCCGCGCAGGATCCCGAGGCGAAGTACGCCCTTGGCTCCGTGCTGAACCACGTGCTGCTGCACCAGACGGTCATCGGCGAAGAGGCGCTCAAGCAGCTCGCCAAGGCTGGCGAGGGTGCGCCGGACGTGGTGCTCGGCTGCGCTGGCGGTGGCTCCAACTTCGCGGGCCTCGCCTTCCCGTTCCTGCGTGAGAACCTCACGAACGGTGCGGGCACTCGGATCGTGGCCGTCGAGCCCGCCTCGTGCCCCACGATCACGCGAGGCGAGTACCGCTACGACTTTGGCGACACCGCGGGCATGACGCCGCTCATGAAGATGTACACGCTGGGCCACGACTTTGTGCCGTCACCCATTCACGCGGGCGGCCTGCGCTACCACGGCATGGCGCCGCTGGTCTCGCACGCGGTGCACGAGGGGCTGATCGGCGCCGTGGCGCTGCCGCAGAACGAGTGCTTCGAGGCTGGCGTCGAGTTCGCTCGCACGCAGGGCATCGTTCCCGCGCCCGAGTCTTCACACGCTCTTGCTCAGGCTCGCCGCGAGGCGCTTGAGGCGAAGGAGCTTGGCGAGGAGCGGGTCATCGTGATCGGCCTGTCTGGTCACGGCCTGCTCGAGCTTGGCGCGTACGAGCAGTTCCTCAGCGGCTCGCTGTCTGACGACGCGCTGTCTGAGGAGGCGCTGACGGAGTCGCTCGCGGGAGTGCCGCAGGTCTAGTCGACATAAGAAAGCGCGCCGCACCGGGCAGTGAACCTGGTGCGGCGCGCTTCTTTGTTGCTGCTGGCTAGAACTTGTCCGGCAGGTCTTCCTTAGTGAAGGTGATGTTCAGGTAGCCAAGTTCGTGCGCCTTCTTGGTGAGGTAACCGGCGGCGGCGTCCCTTCCGTAGATGCGGCGGGTCTGGTTCGCCTGCTTGCGCGTCGACTCTGACTGCAGCACGTGGCCCAGCGCCTCAAGCGCCGTGGCATCGAGCACGGGAGTGGGCGCGGGCTTCGCGGCCTCCTCCTCAACCGGCGCGGCACCCACCGCGACCTGCGTGGTGGCGACTCGCTCACGAAGGTCCGCGATGTCAAGGTGCACCCAGGCGAGACCGTGAGCCAGGTGCTGGCTAATGCCCAGCACGGCCCAAAACGGCACCGTCGCGAGGACACCTGCAATGAGGCCCACAAAGAAGAATCCCGTGTTGAACACGGATTCTTCGACATATTCGTTGTCGATCCACGCGCCGTCAATCGTGGCGTTAAGGTTTCCCAGAACAATCCCTGTTCCCACGGCCTGGATGAGCGTCCATGCAAGCAGCAGGTAGGCATAGAACCGGGTGGTGCGGAAGGTCAAGGGCAGTGAAGTCATGCGGGGGATGTTAGCGGGCCAAATGCATCCTGACCAGGGATTTCGAAAGGTTTCGATTTCCTCGTGAGAAATCAGCGGCGGTCCAGATCCAAGAGCCGACGCTCCTGCCGCCGGTAGTCGGCAATGCTGATTTCTGCGCGAGAGACGGCGGCGAGGTAGTTCTTGAGTTCGGCGTCGAGGTCCGGATCGGTGAGTACCGGGAAGTAGCTGCCGTGGAAGAGGAAGACTTCCGCCAATGCTGACCAGCCGGGGACGTCGCGAGCATCCGTGATGGCGCCCACCGCCTGGAACCCTGCGGGAGTTGGCTGGAGGCCGGAGTCGATGTCCGCGCGCAGGCCCGCAGCGTGGAGGTCATCCGCGATGACGTCAGAGCGGCGCCAGCCCATCCCCGCGTTGTCGTAGGGGTACTTGGAGCCGTGGCGCGCATCCCGGGACAGGTACGGCAGCAGGTCCGCAAATTGATCGTCGAACTCGGGGCGAGGCTTTGCTGCCCGGCGAGACTTCAGGTTCAGCCACGCCTGCTCTGGCGTAACGCGACCGGAGGCGACCTGAGCGACTGCTTCACGCAGAGCGTCGTCCGGTATCTCCTCCCCCAAGGTCACGTGTTCGCTGGCCATGACCCCATCATGCCGCGCGTCACTCGCCGATGAGCCGAATGCTGTCCTCTGCCTGCTCCAGGAGTCGCGGCATTACCAGGTGGTGGAAGTCCGGAACGTACTCGCTGTCCTCCGTCACCGAGAACTGCGCGAGCGCTTCAACGCGATCCGCGAGCGCCTCCTCGTGACGCCCCAACTCCTCTAGTGCGTTGCTGCGGCCGTGCGCGAGGATCCCGCGGTACAGCGGCTGGTCGATCGGCTCACCCGCGTGCGCGTCAAGGTGCGCGATCGCCTCCGTGTAGATCTCGAGCGCCATCGCCGGCTCGCGCATGTACATGAGGTACGTGGCGTAGTTGCTGAAGGCCATGTCCATGACCTCGTGCGCGTGGTGCCCAAGGTCAAATCGCGCGATGCCATCACGCATGACGTCCACCGCAGCCTTGAAGTGCGGCATAGCGTCGTCGACACGATCTTGCCCGCAGTACCAACGCGCGCAGTAGTTGTGCTGGTTCGCGAGGGCCACGACCAACTCAGGGTCTTCGGCAGCGTTGAGCCGCTGCAGCCGCGCGAGTTCGGGAAACGGCTCCCTCACCTGCTCTGGGATCTTTGAGTCATCCATGGGCCCCACGCTATGGCTGGGGTGTGACATCGCGTGCCGCTCAGGCTCGGCTCACGCAAGACCCCTGATACATGACAAAATCACAGTGTTTTTCTGCGGTTCACCTCGTGGAAACTCGGGGCCATGTCCCGGAAACTCGGCATCCCTAAGTTCGGCACAGCATGGCGACCGCCGTGCGCTCCATCCACGAACCCCACCGACTGGAGACCCGATGCAACACTCACTCCGGCGTCCGTGGGCGCGTGTGACTCTCGTATCGCTCTGTACGGCACTCATGGCATCCACTGCCGTGCCTCCTCCGTGCCTGGGTCTGTGCCGTCCGGTGTTGGGGCTATTGCGGACGCGGCGCCCGTCGCGAGCGTGGTGGACCCCGATGCTGCCTCGCTGATTGAGGTGGGCGACACTCTGCGGCCGCTGGTCAAGGCCAGTGACGACTTTGCCGTCAAGACGGTGAAGCTGCTGGTCAACGGTGAAACTGTGGAGACGCTGAGTGAGGCGCCGTACCGCTTGTCATGGGAGGTTCCCACGGAGGTTGAGGGCACGTCGCTTGCTGTCTCTGCGGTGGTGACCGACGCTCTTGGTCGCGTGACTACGACGGCTGCGGTTGAGCTGCCGGTGGAGAGCCTGCCTTCCGTGGAGCTCAGTGATCTGGTGGCGCCGCTGGGTGCGGCTACCGCTGAGATCACGGCGACGGTCAACAAGGCGGGAACGCTCGAGTTGACCGGTGACGACGTCGAGGGAACTTCGGTGGTGGCTGACGCCGCTGGCGAGGTTGTTGTGCCTGTTGCCCTCATGGCCGACGCTCTGGCTGAGCTCAACAAGACCGGCACCTTCAGTGCGGCGATCACGGTGACGTTCACCGATGCGCTGGGCAAGGTGGCCGCTGTTGAGGCCCAGGTCACCTACGCAAACCCTTCCGACCGTTGCCGCTGGTGCGGTGACCAACGTGGTGAAGACGGGATCGACCTCCGTGGCCGTCACCGTAAACGGCGCTGGCTCCGTGGCGGCTGCTGGTGCGGGGCTGGTGGCTTCGACTGTCGCTGTTGCCGAGGCCGGCACTGTGACGGTGCCGCTCAAGCCGACCTCGGCTCAGGCCAAGGTGCTGGCATCGAAGGGGTCGTACAAGACGACCGTGACCTTCACCTTCACGAATGGTGACGGCCAGGTGGTGGCGACCACGGCGTCGGTCACGTTCAAGCAGACCAAGCCCACCGTCAAGGTTGGCAAGGCGACGCTGAACACCACGGCGGGCACGGCGTCGGTCGCTGTGACCGTCAACGGCAAGGGCAAGGTCGTGGCGACCGGCTCCAAGATTGCGAAGGCCACGGTGGCTTCCACCAAGGCTCAGACCATCAAGGTGCCGATCAAGTTGACCGCGGCTCAGGCCAAGGTGCTGGAGGCGAAGAAAAAGCTGACTGTGTCGGTGAAGTACACGTTCACGAACCAGTACGGCGGCGTTGTCAGCAAGACAGTGAAGGTGACGCTCAAGAAGAAGTGAGCTGAGCTGGAACTGGTCTGAGGGAGGGGCCCCGCGGCTGTTTGGTCGCGGGGCCTCGCTCTTGGTGGATGAGGCAGGGCCACTCACGTACGCCCGGTCTGACCGGGCCATCGGAACATCGTCGCTGACGGTCGATCGCACATGGGCCGCTCACATGGCGTCCCGACGCAACGGCGATTGTCGATTCCACAATCGCCCACGGCGTCGCTGGGCACCCTCGACGGGCGTTGCCCCTATCACTAGGATCTTCACCATGAAGTTTGTCGTCGCCGCGCGAGGAGAGGCCTTCGCGGGCATGGACAGCGATTGCTGCTACCTGCGGCACCTGGGTTGGGACGACTGGTTCAAGTTTGAGACGCTGTTCTCGGCCAAGTACGTCGACAATCGGGGTACCACTCACGACTTAGGCACACTCAAGATCGGGGAGTTCGGTTTGCGGGGAGCTCCCAGTTCTAGTGAGGCCGTGACGGGATTTCGCAGGCCCGCCGTGCCCCCCTCGTTCTCGCGGCTACCGGACAAACTATTCTCTCTTGGGCAGGACCCGTCGTATTACGAGACGCTGAACCGCCTCGGCATGGAGACGAGAGATCGTTTCCTCCGCGCGATGCGCGACATTGCCTTCGACGAAGACCTGCGCGAGCGTGCGCTAGAAGAGCCCGTAACGGGCGTTTCGCTACTGCGAGAGGTGCCGCTCAAGACTCTGGAGCATCAGTTCGCTCGAATTGCGCGTGGCGGCGCGGCTCTCACGCCGTTCCTGATTGAGTATTCGGCTTCAAACCTGAAAGTTCCGCTCGAATTCTCCGTCGAGCCAGCCTCCAGGCCGCCAACGAACATTCATGTCCTAATAGGTAGAAATGGCGTCGGCAAGAGCACGCTCCTGAACTCAGTCGCCGCTGCCGTGATCGGTGTGGCGCCCGGAGCAGCGCCACTTGAATACAACGTTGGCGGCGCCGATGAGATTGCGAACGTCGTCTCCGTCTCGTTCAGCGCCTTCGATTCCTTCGAGCCTCTTGCCATTCCGCAAAATCGGTCAGTTGGCCCGTCCTACCACTACGTCGGACTCAAGAAGAAGCGCCCTGCCGCAAATGGCCAACCAGCTCTAAAGGACCCGGCCGCGCTGTCGTCCGAGATGACGCTCGCAACCAAGAGTTGCCTCATAGGTGCACGCAGACAGCGCCTTGAGCGTGCTCTCTCTCTGCTCGAGGGCGACCCCGTCTTCGCGATGATTGGCTTCCGCGATCGGTTGATCGAGCTAACGGAGGAGGAGTTCCTGGACACCAATCCTGAACTCTTCAGGCGACTGAGTTCGGGACACAAGATCGTGCTCCTGACCGTTCTCCGCCTCGTCGAGACGGTGGGCGAGAAGACCCTGGTGCTGCTCGACGAACCCGAGGCACATCTCCACCCCCCGCTCTTGTCCGCGTTCGTGCGAACGCTAAGCGACCTCCTGACGAACCGCAATGGCGTCGCTATCGTCGCAACTCACTCGCCCGTTGTGCTGCAGGAGGTGCCGCGATCATGCGTGTGGCAACTAAGGCGAGTGGGCAATGAAGCTACCGCCGAGCGACCTGTAAGGGAAACCTTCGGCGAGAATGTGGGCCGGCTCACCGACGATGTCTTCGGCCTCGAAGTCGCCGCAACTGGTTTTCACAAGATGATCGCGGAATTAGCTCTGTCACAGCCCTCTTATGAAGCCGCACTCGACGCCTTGGACGGCCAGTTGGGGAGCGAAGGTCGCGCGCTACTACGCATCATGATGAACACGCGCGACGAGTCTCGCCATGTGGGCCGCTGAGCCACCCACCGCGACCGCGCGCGACGTGGCCTTAGCGTGCGCCAACGGTCTTCGTGATGAAGATCTCCGCGAGAGGCTACGCGCGAGCATCCACGCGTTGGAAGCAAATAGCGCCACTTATCAACGAATGGCTATCGACGGAACCCTCGGGAGTCTCGACGAGGACTACCTGGTTGATTCCTCGCTATCTGCCGATGAGCTTCGCTGGCTGTACGACAACCGCCTAGCCAAGAACACATCCCCGGCGCGGCCGCTCTACAATGCGTTGCTGGCTAGCGCACCTCGCGGGAGATGCGTCTACTGCTTCTTCACCGACGCTTCATCTCTAGACCACTTCGCGCCCAAACAGCGCTTCGCGCAACTCGCAATCGAGCCTTGGAACCTCGTCCCGAGTTGCCATGTTTGTAACAACACTTGGAACTCAAAGGAGAAATCTAGCAAAACGGGCGCGAGCATGCACCCATACGCGATGCCTCCGATTGGACGTTGGCTATACGCCACCGTCTCTTCTGAACCCGCCTTAGCCGTCACGTTCTACGCGCAACCCGACCATAGATTTCCGTCTGAGATCGCCGAGAGCATCATCCACAACTTCGAGCGTTTGCAACTCGGAGACCGCCTGGCCAAGCATTCATCGGTCGAGATTGCCTTCCTACAGGCCATACTTCGCAGTTTCGCCGGGGACTTGACTGGGGCCGCGTCATTTGTCGCAGAGACCGCAGCGGCCGAGTTCGAAGCGCATCCGAACAACTGGCGCGGTGCCCTCTTTGAAGCGGCCTCGGCGAACGTGGCTCTACTCGCCAGGTTCGAGAGCAACCCCATCGATGCTTGGCAGTGATATCGAGTTTTCGGCCGTGGACCTCACGAACGGTTGCCGGTGAACCGTTGCCGGTAACCTCTTTACATGGACGCTGAACGGGCCACGTCTGACCAAGCTGTTCACATCGAGCAGCGCCCGTTCACAGCGTCGGCCCTCAGCACTTGGAGTGACTCGACCGATCGGCACCGGAACTGGCCCGTGGTGTACACCATCAACTCCGATTCCGAGGTCTACGTCGGCGAGACGGTTAACGCACAGGCCCGCATGCGGCAACACCTTGAGACCCCCGAGAAGGGCCGACTCAAGGAGTTCAGGATCATTCTGGACGATACCTTCAACAAGTCGGTATGTCTCGATCTCGAGTCGTTCCTCATCCGCATGTTCTCGGGGGACGGACGCTTCAAAGTGCTCAATCGCAATGACGGCGTCACTGAGGCGAACTACTTTCAGCGAGATGCCTACCGCCAGCAGTTCGCCCAGATCTTCGAGCAGCTTCGCAGTGAAGGACTCTTCGACAAGCGCATTCCCGAGATCGTGAACAGTGACTTGTACAAATTGTCGCCCTTCAAAGCGCTCAACAGCGATCAAGAGGCCGTGATTGAGGACATTCTCGAGGGCCTCTTTGCTAACCTTTACGCGGGCCGGGAGTCGACGGCCGTGGTTGAGGGCGAGCCAGGCACGGGCAAAACCATCGTCGCGATCTACCTGCTGAAGCTCATCGCAGACATACGTGCGCGTAATGACGCCGACACTGGCGAGTCTGACACCCCGTTCTCGATCTATTTCGCGGAGGGCTATCCAGAGTTGCTCGTTGGCTCTCGGATAGGGCTGGTGGTACCCCAGCAGTCATTGCGGAAGTCCGTCAAGAACGTGTTCAAGCGGACACCGGGACTCCGCGAAGACATGGTTCTGACGCCGTATGAAGTCGCCAAGTCGGACGTCCCGTACGACCTGCTCATCGTCGATGAGACGCACCGGCTCACCCAATACGCCGCCCAATCGATGGGCACCCTCACCGCAGCGTTCCGCGAGATTAGCCAGCGACTCGCACGTGATGGTGAGGACTGGAAGGAACTCACCCAAGTTGACTGGATCGTGCGCCACAGTAGGCACCAAGTGTTTCTCCTAGATGAAGGCCAGGGCGTTCGCCCGGCAGACGTGCCAAGCGCCAGCCTCACCAAGTTGCGCGAACTCGCACGAGACGCCGAGCGCCGGTATCGACTTCGCTCGCAGATGCGAGTGGCGGGCGGGGAGGGCTACCTCGCGTTCGCTCGCGCACTGCTGGACGACCTCGGCCCCGCCAGACCCGGCATGTTCGGCGGATACGATCTGCGATTCTTCGACCGCGCCGACACGATGTATGAGCAGATACTCGCTCGCGAGAGCGAAACCGGCTTGGCACGACTGGTGGCCGGGTACGGCTGGAAGTGGGTATCGAAGGGCAAACCAGCCGACGCGTCGGTATGGGACATCGAAATTGACGGCCTTCGGCTGTGTTGGAATCGCGCGGCTACGGACTGGATCAACTCCCCCACGTCGATCCACGAGGTCGGGTCGATCCACACGGTGCAGGGGTACGACCTCAACTACGCGGGCGTCATCGTCGGCCCCGAGCTCTACCTTGACCGGACCACCGGCCGGATCGCGCTCAACCGGTCGAATTACTTCGACACCAAGGGCAAGGCTGCGAACAACCTGCGGGGACTCACTTACTCAGACAGTGAGGTTCTTGCAATGGTGAAGAACGTGTACAACGTGTTGCTGACGCGCGGCGTGCGCGGAACTTACGTATACGTCGTTGACCCTGGCCTTCGGGCACACCTGCGGCGCTACTTTGCCCACCTCGTGGAAGGCTGATGGCATGACAGAGATCGACTCGCTACGTCAACTCACGGCAGAGATCCGTGACTTCGCTGTCGAGCGCGACTGGGAGAATTTTCACGACCCTAAGTCGCTAATCCTTGCGCTCGTAGGTGAGGTTGGCGAACTCGCAGAGCTCTTTCAATGGATCCCGGCCGATGGCGCCGTCGACGAGTTCGACAAGCCCGAGCGCAAGCGGCGTGCGGCGGAGGAGTTGAGCGATGTGCTCATCTACCTGCTCCGCCTCGCGGACGTCCTGGGCATCGACATCGCGTCTGCGGCTCCGGCAAAACTGACCGACTCCCGCTCGCGATTCCCCGCTGCACGAGTCCGCGGGACCGCGCCCAAGAAGTCCTGATGTGGGTATTCGATCAGCTCGCCGACTTTGCCCGCTGCAAACATCTGCTATGAATCAACCATGAGTGTTGTAGGCGGTGGCCCGGAACTTGAAGAGTATCGCAGCCACGTGTGGGACCACACAACCGACCCGTTTCAAATGTCGTTCGACGTCAGACGAGACTTGGACACCAGGGAGCTCTGGATTCTGGGAAACGTGATCGAGCGGCTTGAACTCGGAGATGACGACAAGCAAATCGCTGCACAACTGCGCCACGATCTCGCTACGCAACCAAGTTTGATCGACTCGGTGATGCAGGTCGTTGGCTTGACGCGGAACAAGATCATCACGGATCTCAAGGCTGCAAGCTCGACTCTGGGCCTCCGAGTCCCCTCGAAGCCCGCGGGCGTGATCCGCCGGGACGAGATCTGGGCGATCGCCGGACCCTACCTGGCTCGCAAACTTCGGACCGTCCTTGAGCCACTCACCCAACTGGAGCGTGCGCAACGAGAACTTCTTCTGCAAGCCCTGAATCAAGCGACCTACCCCGGGTGGATCCGCCAGGAGCGAGCAAAGTTGCAGGGCCACGAGGCCGAGCACCGCGTCGCGGTCATGCTCTTCGACCTTGGTTTTGAGGTCGAACCGTCAGGCAAGGTAGACAAGCCGACATGTCCTGATTGTCGGATAGAAGGCATCTCATTCGACATCGTGGTTCCGAGCGTTTCCGAACCGGTCCTCGTCGTGAAGGCCACTGTTCAGACTGCCAACATCGGCCAGTTTGGCGAGTCAAAGGTTGCGCTCGAGATCGAAGAGGCGCGCCAGATGCTGGAACGCAAGTTCTCTGCCGCCTCTGAACGGCCCACTCTCTTCGCGATAGTCGACGGGGTCGGTTTCTACAGCAATTCGGCGGGCCTGAGCAGCGCACTTACCCATACGGATGAATTTGCTCAGTTCTCAACCATTTGGAAGATCGCCGTAGTTGCGGCCGCCCGCCTCGAACGACCACTCACCGTCGCCTTGCCTCAGGAACACATAGATATCCATCGTCAATTCCTCGATCGATGGGGTCGAAACTACATCGAGGTCGTTGTGCTTGACGCAGATTTCCGCGCAGACGCCGACCCTGCGATGACCGTTGACGCGGGGGAAGCCGTGCTAGTTCGCGGTCTCTAGGCCCAGGTCCAGCGCCTCGCCACCAAGGCCCGAGGTAGACCGCTCTCGTAGGAGATGGATCTTCCGCGTGCCTTGCATGCCCGGGACGTTTGTGGCGGAGTGGAGGATGTCCAGGCTCTTCCAGTCGGGAACTTCGAAGCCCTCATCGATCCGGTTCTTGATGAGCTCTGCGAAGTCGGGGTTGAGCTCAACACCGACCCCCGCCCTGCCCATGTGTCGAGCAACCTTCAGCGTGGTGCCGGAGCCAACGAAGGGGTCCAACACGGTGTCTCCCGGGTCCGTGTAGCACTCGAGCATGAAGGCGACTAGTTCCTCCGGATAGGCCGCCACGTGATAGCCGAGATCCCGCACGTTTGGAGGGCGATATGCCGGGATGCGGATCACATTCCCAACGCAGCGACCCCGAGGATTCTTGTTTCCCACGCGAGGGTCTGCGGTTGCATATTTCTGCGGTACCCGTGGCTTGTGGAAGGTGTAGTCCGTGGACCCGTCTTTCGTGAAGACGAGCAGATTCTCAAACTTATTGTCGAGCAGACGCTCGCGGTATGCATTTGGCTGTGGCAGTGCGTTAGGGATATACCAGACGACCTGATCCCAAAGTTCCCAACCCGTCATCCGCGAAGCAATATCGATGGCGATCGGATAGAACTTCTTCTTAACGCGCCTGTTACCCACATTGAGCACGAATACGGCGCCCGGCCTAGCCACACGGTAACACTCCTCCCACACACGGCTGAGGCGGTCCAAGTACTCGTGATAACTTTCGGCTCCGATCTGGCCAGGATGGCCATAGTCCTTGAGATTCCAGTAGGGAGGAGAGGTCATTACGAAGTCGATCGATTCAGGCTCGATGGGGCTCAAGTCCTCGCTGGACTGAATGAGCACACGCTGACCAGCGTGGGTGAAGTTATGCGGCATGTGCCCACCCTAGCCGCGCCCACCGACATGGCCCGCCACGCCCCAAAGGTAGATCTCCACGCATACGAAAGCGTCTGCTACCTCGCAAACATGAACGCGCGGCGCCAGCCACGTCTCCACAGTTCTCACGCGCTGTACGCATCGGCTACTCAACGACACCCAGGGACCTAGCGACACCACGGGGCCGACGAACAACCGGGGGGCCTGGGGCCGCCGCACCAACTCGATCGTCCCGCCGCGCGCCGACCAGTCGTCCCGCTACTCCCACCGAATCTCGTCAAACGGTCCGTACTGGTCGCCGGAACCATAGCGTCGGGCCGCGAGCGCGAGCTTGCCCAGGTCCGTGAGCGACCACACCACGCCGTCGCCGCCCCACCCGTGGATGCGGCGCTGCCAGCCCGCGGGGATCGCGTCGGCGCCGCACAGCGCGCCCGGGAGCGCGCCGGTGATCGCGGCGACCGTGTCCGTGTCGCCGTCCGAGTTAATCGCCTCCCCCAGCGACAGCCAAAAACCAGCCGCTACTACCGCAACCGCTTCATCACGTCGTTGGCCCCACGCCCAAAGTAGTCGTGGAGTGTCATGAACTCGGCGAAGAGCTTCTCGTACGCGTGTTGCGCCTCTGGCCGCGGGTGGTACAGCACCTCATCGGTCGAGGCCATTGCGTCTACGGCGGCCTCGATGGTGTCATGTCCACCGGCCACGGCTCCCGCAGCCACCGTCCCGAATATTGCCGCGCCCAGCGCGGCGCCGTACAGCGTTTGCGAGGCGCGCACGGGGCGGCCCATGACATCGGCGTACATCTGCATGAGCATCGGCGATTTCCGCGAGATGCCCCCAGTGATCACGATCTCTCGCACCGGCACCCCGGAAGTGACAAGCGTGTCGACCACCACTCGCATCCCATACGCCGCGCTCTCGAGGAGGGCGTGGTACAGATCGACCGCTGTGGTGCCCAGCGTGTAACCAACTACGGCACCAGATAGGGCGCCGTCCACCAGCACACTGCGATTGCCGTTCCACCAGTCGAGAGCCATGAGTCCACTGCCGCCCGGCGCGTAGTCCGCGGCAAGGGCCTGAAGATGAGTGTGGATGTCAACGCCCTGCTTGGCCGCTTCCTCCGTATAGGACGCGGGCACCGCATGCTTCACGCACCACGCGAGCATGTCTCCCACTGCTGCCTGGCCCGCTTCATAGCCCACATAGCCAGGGAGAATGCCGTTCTTGATGGCTCCGGAGACGCCGGGTACCACGTGGAAGTCCGGATCCATCACGAGCGTGCACACTGACGTGCCAACGATGGCGATCACGGCGCCGGGACCGGTGACGCCCACCGCGGGCGCACATGCGTACGCGTCAGAGTTCGCGACGGCGACGGCGGTGCCCGGGTTCAGACCTGTGAGTTCCGCGCCCGCTCTCGTGAGTCGCCCAGCCAGCGAACCCGCGTCGAGGTACGGGCCAGGAAGCTTTCCACAGACGCCCACCAGGCCTTTATCCAGGCCGCGCCAGAAGTCGTCGCCCGGCATCTCGTCCTGAGCTGACCACAGCGCCTTGTAGCCGGCAAGCGCGCTGCTTCGCGCCCGCGATCCGGTGAGGTGACGGATCACCCAATCCCCTGCCTCGATGAACTCGGTGGCCGATTCATACACCTCCGGAGCCTCGCGCAGGGTCTGCCAGATCTTGGGGAACATCCACTCGGATGACACCTTGCCGCCGTAGCGAGCAAGCCACGATTCGGCCCGACGCTGCGCATGCTCTGTGATGCGGGTCGCCAAATCTTGGGCAGAGTGGTGCTTCCACAGTTTCACGTAGGCGTGAGGGTTGTCGGCGAACTCGTCCAGGAGGCACAGGGGTGTGTCGCTGTCCGACAGCGGCAGCACGGTGCACGCCGTGAAGTCGATGCTCAGCGCAATGACGGACGCGGGATCCACTGCAGACGACTGCAGCATGTGGGGAATTACGAAGTTCAAGACGTCGAGGTAGTCCTGGGGGTGCTGAAGTGCCCAGTCGGGGGGCAGCGGTGTCCCAGATGGCAACTGCTCGCTCATGACTCCGTGGGGGTAATCCAGCGCGCTCGTGGCCACGATGTCGCCGGTCTCGACATTGACAAGTACCCCACGTCCGGAGAGCGTGCCAAAGTCCACACCAATGGAAAAGCGAGTCACAGTTATCGACTTCCTCCCAGCTCCCAGGGGGTCCGCCATCGGCGAACCCCCTGGTATGTGCCCGGGTATTGCTAGAGGTTAACCCACGTGTTGCCAGCCAGCTGGCTGTCGACGCAGGCGTTGAAGAACCGCACACCAGCGACGCCCATGTCGAGCGTGGGGTAACCGTAGGTGTGCTCGGGAGCGAGCGTGCCCGCTCGGTGGTCGGCAATGGCATCCGTGAACGCCGAGTAGATGTTCGAGAACGCCTCGGTCAAGCCCTCCGGGTGTCCCTTGGGCGTACGCAGGTACTTCATCGACTCGGGCGACGAGTAGGAGCTGCCGCGAGAGAGGATCTGCATGGGCTTGTCGCGCAGACGCAGCACCAAGTAGTTGTTGTTCTCCTGCCAGAACTCGATCGAACCCTGGTCGCCAAGCAGCATGCACTTGAAGGCGTTGTCGTATCCCACCGCGACCTGGCTTCCCCAGAAGAAGCCAGAGGCACCGTTTTCATACTTCGTGATGACCTGGAAGTTGTTGTCGAGCATCGAGCCAGAGCCCACAGCCTCGAGGTTCGCGAGCACTGAGGTGATCTTCAGTCCCGTGACGTAGTGCACCCAATTCTCCATGTGGGAGCCGATGTCACCAATCGCCGCTCCGCGACCCGAAAGTTCGGGAATGGATCGCCAGGTCTTGTTCTCCTCGGTCTCCTGCTCGAGCGCGTCCACCAGCCAGTCCTGCGGGTACTCGACCACAACTGTGCGCAGATTGCCAATGACGCCCGACTCATACAAGGCACGTGCCTCGCGGGACATCGCGTGGCCCGTGAAGGTGTGCATCAGGGCGAACAGCGCACCAGTGCGCGCCTTGATCTGCTGGAGCTCTTCGCCCTCTGCCGGCGTCAAGCACAGCGGCTTCTCGCAGGCGACGTGGATGCCCTGCTCAAGGAATGCCTTGGACGCGGGGAAGTGGAAGGCATTCGGGGTGGTGATGTCGACAAAGTCGATGCCATCCTCGCGGGCGGCCTCACGCTCTGCCATCTCTTCAGCTGAGGCGTAGATCCGATCTTCGGCGATGCCAAGTTCGCGACCAATCCTCGCGGACTTTTCCGCGTCGTGTGAGAAGACACCTGCGACGAGTTCGGCGTTGCCGTTGAGCCTGATCGCGTTGCGGTGGAGCTCTCCCACGCTGGTGGGATCTCCGCCGCCGACCATTCCCCAACGGAGCTTCGTTGATGCTTGTGACATGTGCAGTCCTTTCTAGTGTTCTTGCTCGCCGGAGATACGGCCGTTCAATCGATGACCCACAGCCCCGCCAGGGTGAACCACACCAAACCAGCTGGGGTCGAATCCGTTGCGACGCATCAGGGCGATAGCGATCGCGTCCATGAGCGCGGCGACAGCAAGCGTGCTCGACGTCGCCAGCATGTTGTGAGGGTCGGGCTCGCTGTCGACTTCGACAATGAGACGCAGATCTGCGCCACGTCCGATGGTCGAGTCTGCAACGCCGGTCACCGCGATGACCGTGGCGCCCAGTTGCGACAGGGCAGGCAGGATCGCGCTGAGCTCGGAGGTCTCACCTCCCTTAGTCACCAGGAAGACGACGTCGCCAGCATTGAGCGCACCAAGGGCGCCGTGGGGAGCGTCGGCTGGGCTGAGATAAGTCGCGGGATAACCAACGCAACTGAAGGTGTGCGCGATCTTCTTCGCCGCCACGCCCGAGGTTCCGCAGCCCATCGCGTACACGTGACCTTTGAGACCCAGCAGGAGCTTCACCACCTGCGAAACCGACGCCCAGTCGAGCCGGCCTTCCAACGCGGCAATAGCGTCGGCCTCAGCTCGCAGCACCGCGCCAACGTCCTCGCGAATACCGCGGCCGTCGTCAGCGCTGGCCATAGTAGGCGTCCTTACCGAACTTGCGCTCATAATGGCGCTCCATGAGTTCCCCGCCGATCTGAGGTGGGGCACCCTCACCCAGCAGCGCGGTGTGATAAGCCTGCGCGGCCACATACTCGAGCACTACGGCGTTGTGCAGAGCATCCAACGGCGAGTTACCCCACACGAATGGCCCATGGAAGCGCACAAGTGCGGCTCGCATGACCTGCGGATCGCGATCGCGGAACGCCTCCACGATCACCTGACCAGTCTTCTGTTCGTAGTCGTCGCCCAACTCCTCGGCGCCCATGAGGCGAGTGCACGGCACCGGACCGGGGAAGTAGTCCGCGTGGGTAGTGCCATAGCAAGGGATGTCGCTGCCCAACTGGGCCCACACCGTCGCGTAGGGAGAGTGTGTGTGCACCACTCCCCTGATGCCAGGGAAGTTGCGATAGAGCTCAAGATGAACTGGCAGGTCAGTGGAGGGCTTCGCTGTTCCCTCCACCGGGCGACCGTCGAGGTCCACGACCGCTAGATCGTCCACCGTCATACTGTCGTACTCAACGCCACTGCCCTTGATGACCACGTAGCCGGTCTCAGGATCCAGGCCAGAAGCGTTGCCCCACGTGAGGACCGCCAGGCCCGAGGTGCTCACGCCAACATTGGCCGCGAGCACCTCGCGCTTCAGTGCGTCGAGGCCGGAACGCAGTTCTGTGTGTGCTTGCACGGGTTATCGCACCGCCATCGAAGCGGACGAGCGCGACTGGATCTGCGAGAACGCGACGGCTCCCACCAAGATCAGTCCCTTGATGACCTGCTGCACGTAGTCGCTGACGTTGTTCATGATCATGCCCGTGGACAGGGTGCCCATGATGAGCACACCAACCACTACGAGCCACAAGCGGCCCTTGCCACCGGTGATCGCGACACCGCCAAGCACCACTGCCGTGATGGCATCGAGTTCGTAGCCACCGCCGGCGCTCGGCTGGCCGCTGTTGGTGCGCGCGAGCAGCAGCAGGCCGCCCACCGCCGCAAGCAATCCGCTGGCCGCAAACACCGCGTACTTGATCCGCACCACTGGCAAGCCGGAAAGACGGCTCGCTTCTTCGTTGCCGCCCACTCCGTAGATCTGGCGACCGAACTTCGACTTCGCCAAGGCCACGGCAAAGATCACGAAGATCAAGAGGAACAGCAGACCGGGAATGGGGATGCCAAGGATCGACTTCTGGGCGAGCATCTTGAAGTTCGGGTCGATGTTGTACACCGGGGTGCCGCCAGACAGCAGATAGGCGATGCCTCGAAGCGCCGTCATCACCGCAAGGGTGCCGATCAGCGAGGGCACTCGCAGCGTCGTCAGGGAGAACGCATTGAACACGCCAGCAAGCACACCGATGACCAGGCCCACGATCACTGCGACCAGGACGGGTGCGCCACCAGCCATCAGCATCGCTGCCGAGACGCTGACCACGCCAGCGATAGCGCCCACCGACAGGTCAATGCTGCCCAGCAGCATCACGCAGCTCATACCTACCGCGAGGACACCGATCACGGCGACCTGGCTGAGGATGGTGGTGAGCGTGGTGGTGGTGAGGAAGTTGGGCGAACTCAGCGAGAACGCCGTCACCAAGATGATCAGCACCACCACGATGCCGTACTCAAAGACGAGTCCGGTGATCCGTTCTCTCGTCAAGCCCTTCATTCTGTTCCGCCTTTCAACGTCAACATCGATGACGCGTGCTCAAGTACTTTTTCCTGGGTCGCTTCTTCGCGAGACATGTGCTCGACAAGGTGGCCGTCGCTCATCACCGCGACGCGATCCGACATTCCCAACAGTTCCGGCATGTCCGAGCTGATGAGCAGAATCGCCTTGCCTTCATCAGCCAGTTGGCGCATGAGCGTGTAGATCTCGTGCTTGGCCCCAACGTCAATGCCCCGTGTGGGTTCGTCGAAGATGATGACGTCACAGTCACGAGCGAGGATCTTCGCCACGACCACCTTCTGCTGGTTGCCGCCAGAGAGGGTTGACACAGGGTTGTCTGGGCTGGCCGTGCGAATACCAAGTTGGTTCGCGAAGCGGTCGTAGTACGCATTTTCGCGACGCCCGCTCACCAGAGCGCCGAGTGCAGAGATGTTGTCGAGCACCGTGAGAACTACGTTGCGCTTGACGCTCAGCGACATCACCACGCCTTGGTGCTTGCGGTCTTCAGGGACCAGACCCACACCGGCGGCGAGAGCCGCCCGAGCTGAGCCTGGGCGGTAGGTCTTCCCGTGCAGTTCCATCGAGCCTTCGTCCACCTGGTCCTCACCGATGAGGACATGAGCGAGCTCCGTCCGGCCGGCGCCGATGAGGCCGCCAAAGCCCAAGATCTCGCCTTCATGCAGGGTGAAGCTCACGCCGTGGAGGTGCTCGTTCACGAGGTTGTCGACGCGCAGCACTTCCTGTCCTGGAGCGCGGCCCGCCGGTGGGTACGACTCGGCGAGCTCACGGCCCACCATGAGGGAAATCAGATCTCTGCGCGTCACGTCCGCAGTGCGTCGTGTGGCTGTCACCTTGCCGTCACACAACACGGTGACGTCGTCACACAGGTCGAAGACTTCCTCGAGGCGGTGTGAGATGTACAAGATGGCCGTGCCTGCATCGCGTAGACGGCGAACGATGTTGTAGAAGACCTTGGTTTCGGCGAGGGTCAGCGACGCCGTGGGCTCATCCATGATCACGATGCGCGCATTGGTCGATACCGCCTTGAGGATCTCGACGATCTGCTGCTGGGCCACGCCCAGGCTCTCGACCCTCGCGTCTGGCGAGATGTCGACGCCCATGTCTTCACACAGTTGACGGGTCTGTTCGCGCATCGTGGCGAAGTCACAGAAACCCGCCTTGGAAGGCTCACGCCCGAAGAAGATGTTCTCCGCGACCGTCAGGAAGGGAACCAGGCTGAACTCCTGGTAGATCGCGCGGATGCCCTGGGCGATTGCCTCGCGCGGAGTGAACGAGTGGTGGACGTCGCCGTCGATCGTGATGGAGCCGCCCGTTGGAGTGATGGCTCCAGACAGGATCTTCACGAGAGTGGACTTGCCTGCGCCGTTCTCCCCACACAACGCGTGAACGCTGCCGGCGCGGACGGAGAATGTCGCGTCATCGAGAGCGCGAAATGACCCGTAGTCCTTGGTTAGGTGCTGAAGTTCCAACATGTGGTGGGCACTGCCTCTTCGGTAGGTAGGGAATAGGTGGGGGAGGCCGGCCGGGGGGCAGCCGACCTCCCCCTTGTCAGGGACGAGTTACTTGCCCGCGAGGGCCTCGGCCTGCGTGTACGGCGTCATCTTGAGCGGCACACGCTCCTGCTCCGAGGGCAGACCCTCCTTGAGCTGGCGCAGAGCCATCTCCACCGCGGCGTAACCGGCGGCGTAGGGCTCGAGGTCAACCGTGGCACGGTAGATGCTGTCGGGGATCGAGATGTAGTTCAGAGCCTCGTCCGTCTTGTCACCCGAGAAGATGCCGCGGTCGGCAGCGGTCGCAAGTCCGGCGTTCTCGAATGCCTGGTAGGCACCGATGCCGCCCGAGTCGTTAGCAGCGATGACGACGTTCAGGTCGGGGTACTGCAGGAGGAGGTTCTGCGTCACGTCCAGACCAAGGTCAGGCGTGTTGGCGTGCTGGCGGGCGACGATCTTGACGTCAGGCAGCTGCTCCTTGATGGTCTGCTCAATGCCGTCACCGCGAGCGATCGACGACTCGATGTTCTCCTCGCCCAGGATCGCGACGGTGCCCTTGCCGTCCAGGTTCTCCTTGATCCACTCAACAGCGTTCGTGGCGATGATCTTGCCGTAAGCGAGGTCGTCGAGGTAGAGCGCTCCGGTGGAAGCCTCTGCGGTCTGCGCCACCGTGATGCTCGCAACGCCGTTGTTCTTGCCGTCGCTCAGCACCGTGCTGAGCGCCGTGCCGTCAATGGGGTTGGAGATGATGGCGTTGTTGCCACCGTTGATCGCGTTCTGAATGTCAGTGATCTGCTTGTCAACATCGCTCTCGCCGTTGAGCGAGGTGCAGGTCAGGCCGAAGTCAGCGCATGCTGCCTCGAAGCCGTCCTTAACTGCAGACACCCACGGGTTGGCAAGCTCAGAGCCGGAGAATGCCATGCGGAACGTCGCGTTGTCGCCGCCACCGGTCGAGGCGGAGGGCTTGGCCTCGCCCGAACCGGTGGACGTGCACGCCGCGAGCATCAGGACAGCCGCCGCCGCGGCTGCCGAACGATAGAGGAACGATTTCTTCATTGATCTCTCCCTTGAGATGAGGTGGTGGTCGTGAGGAGGCCGGATCGGGTAAACCCGGCGCTCATCGTCGTCCCGACAAACTGTCGACGCATTGCTTGCTCTGGACGGATGGGGTGACTGCTACCCAGCGCTGCTCACTCATTTGTGGGCCTCGATTGCCGCGAGCGACTTCTCGCCGTTGGGCCCGTAGATATCGCGATCACGCGTTGTCATCGCCATATAGAGGGTGTCGATGATGGCGTGCTCGGCGATGCGCCGTGCGATCTCATCGTGGGTAGGGGTCAAGTCTGTGGTTGCGGTGTACAGCGAGATGTCGGCCAAGCGCCCTAGCCGGCTCTTCTCGTTGTGAATCAGCGCGATGATCGTGGCGCCATTGTCCTTGGCAAGCCGCACGGCGTTGACTAGCAGGCGGCTCTGTCCGGAGAAGGACACAGCCACCACAGCATCGGACGAGTCAGTGAGGCTTGCCGTGGCCAACATCAGGGCGGTGTCGCTGTACGCGGTGGAAGGCTTGCCAACGCGAGCGAACTTCATCTGAGCGGCTTGGCACACCAGGAACGCATCACCGATACCCATGAAGTGGAGATTGCGCGCTCCCCTGATGGCCTCAAGTGCACGCGTGTAGTCGTCGGTGTACAGCGCCAGAGTGTCGGTCAGCGTGTCCGTGTAGTTGCGCACCACCTTGGTGAACACCGTGTGGATGTCGTCGCTAGCTGACACTCGGTACACGCCGGGTCCACCTGGCGGCTCTTCAGAACTCCGCAGCAGCTCCACGAACTCTGCGTATCCGTCCGTGCCGATGCGCCGGCAGAACCGGATGACTGACGAGTCGGAGGAGTTGGCGCGCTCGGCGTATTCGGCGAGCGTGAGGTCGGCGGCCTCTTTGCCGAGGTCGAAGAGGACATCCGCGGCGCCCCGCTCAGCCTTGGGCAGGGAGGCGTAGACGAAGCGCGCTTTCACGAAGATGTCGTTGTCTCGCTTGGACATCGTGCTCCCTTTCCTCAGTTGCGGGAACCGCCGCTCTCGAGACCTCTCGCGAGCGCCGCACCGCGCTTCAACTTCACATTAGAGATATGAAACTGAAGTGTCAACTCGATCCGGGGGTGACGCGCGCTGTGGCCGCGGGGCGTGATTGACCTCCTCTTGGAGGACTTCCGCGCAACCCTGGGAAGGTGGCACAACAAGCTACCTTGTTTGCCTAGGGCGCGTTTTACCTGGGGTTTTAGACGATCATGACAGTAGATGGCCAACAAGTCGTTGGACGCGAACCTCGCGTCATGGATAGCGATCCGGCGCCCGAGCGGCGCTCGGCAACACCATCGGTTATCAAACCGTTACTTCACCTAATCGTTTCGTTTCTGAAGTGTGTACCGACATCGCGCAGGTGATGTTGAGGGGTAAAGCAGGGCTAGAAGATCAACGTGGGGGCGCTGAGGCATCGGCCTCCCGCGCTCCGAATAGGGGATCCCCTACTCCCACCGAATCTCATCAAACGGTCCGTACTGGTCGCCGGAACCATAGCGTCGGGCCGCGAGCGCGAGCTTGCCCAGATCCGTGAGCGACCACACCACGCCCTCACCGCCCCACCCGTGGATGCGGCGCTGCCAACCCAGGGGGATAGCGTCGGCGCCGCAGAGGGCGCCCGCGAGCGCGCCGGTGATCGCGGCGACCGTGTCCGTATCGCCGCCCGAGTTGATCGCCTCCTGCAGCGACAGCCGGAACTCCTGGGGCGTGGCGGTGGACGGGTCGGTGACGTCGATGCCCCCGCGGTGCAGCGCCGACCACGCCGCCTGCAGCGCGTGCACCACCCACCCATTCTTGGGAAAGTCCTGCGGCCTGCCCGACGCTGCCTCGGCTAGGCGCGCACGCCAGGTTTCGCGTCGCTCGTCGGGGATGTGGCTGAGGGCGGCGTCCGGGTTGGCGGCGCCGTAAGTGACGGCCTGGTGGATCATGACTGACCACAAAACGCAGGCGTCGCCCGTTTCGGGGTCGAAGTGGGTCCAGCTGCTTTGCTCGCGAGCGCTGAGCGCATAGGCGAGGGCGCGTTCCGGGTTGATGAGGTCGCTGGGCGCGATGCCCCAGCCGATTCCCCACGGCGCGGTGCGCATGAGCGAGCCGTTGCCGCCGGAGCGGCCTGTGGCCTCGTGGTGGGCTTGGGCCGCGCGGGCGGCGTCTTCGTTGGTGGCGTACGGGCTGAGCATGCTGAGGACTGCCCGGGTCTGGTTGCCGGCGTCCTTTGCCTTGAGTGCCCACTGCCGCCATGCCTGGACTACCTCGTTGCTGTTCCAGTTGCGTGCAGAGGCACGGCGGACGAGCTCGGGGATCATCATGGCGGTGTCGTCGGTCCACTCCCCCGGCTCCCAGTTAAGGTCACCGCCGCCGACGAGGTCGTCTTCGGTGCCGTTGAGGGTGACGTTGGCGGGTGGGTGGAACTCGTAGGGCGCGCCGAGGGCGTCGCCGCAGGCCGCGCCCATGATGGCGCCGGCGGCGCGGCTGGATTGGTCCGCGGCGATCTCGGGCGGGACGGTCTCTAGTCCTTGGGCGCTCATGGCTCCAAACTATCCGCAGCCACAGCTGCATTAATCGCCTCCACGCCAGCTGCCGATAGGTGAAGCATGGCAACCGTGAGGCTGAACCTGTACGAACGCCCACACAATCGGTCCCTCTACGCAAACGGCCCGAACAACGAAACATTGGGGCGTATCGATCTCAATGGTCGTCGCGTCTACTTCGACGTCGACAACCCGCGCGTCGTACGCGACGTTGCAACACGGTTCGTCCTCTGGGCCAGCGAGCATCCCGAAGCCTTCGCGGCAGAAGCCATCACCGCGACACCAGAATCCAACGAGTTGTGGGAAGACTTGGCAGAACGCGCGGCTGGCGAGGGTCTTCAGGCACGCATCGTCGAAGAGCGAGCCAAGGTGCGCGCCCGTTCACGCAGCTGGGCCCTTGCCGACCGGCTGATCCTCCGCGACGAAGGCTGGGCAGGCCCGTGGATCCGGGGACTTAAGGGCGAGCGGCTCATGGCTAAGACGCTGCGAAAAAAGAGAGTCGTCCGACAAGGCTGGCGCATCCTGCATTCGGTACCACTCCCCGGTGGCGGCGACATCGACCATTTGCTCATCGGACCTAACGGAGTGGTGGCCATCAACACGAAGTACCACCGCAAAGCTCGGATGTCCGTAACCCCACGCGCGATCTACGTTCGGGGGGCACGGACCGAGTACTTGGACGACGCCCGAGAAATGGCCCGCCGAGCTTCCGAGGTGCTGTCCCCGCGCGTTGGGTTCGCGGTCGACGTCATTCCTTGCGTCGCTCTGAGTAATGGACGATCCATCTGGAACCCATCGCTTGAGGTCATGGGGAGGCCCACCGACGTCCTGGTTGGCACCAACTGGAACTTGCCGCTGGTGCTCTGGGACGCCGAGCAGGGACTCTCACGTGAGGCAGTCGACGCAATCTATGACGTCGCGAGGAAGTCGACTACGTGGCAGTAGAGACCGGCGCGTTTAGCCTCCGCCACCACGCTTCGCCTGTGGCTTCGCACCCTTGCGCACGAAAGCGTTCGGCGGCTTGCCCTGACCGGTGCTCCTGAACTCCACCGTGTACGACGGGTGGGCCTCCAGTAAGCCTGACAACTTGGCGAAACCCCACGTCCTCGAGTCAAAGTCGGACGCCAGGCGAGACAGATTCGACCCCACCGCGCCCATGTGCGCCCATCCATCATCGCCGGCGGCGGTATCCACTGCTTCCGCGAGCAACTTATCCAGCGCCGGATCTCTGACCAGTTGTGTGGTCGGCGGTTCGGCGGCCGTCGCGGGCACCGCGCGCAGGTTCTCGACGTAGATGAAGGTGCTGCACGCAGCAACGAACGGCTTGGGCGTCTTGCGCTGCCCAAATCCGTACGCCTTGAGCCCCTGCTCACGGATCCGCGCGGCCAGCCGTGTGAAGTCGGAATCGCTGGATACCAGGCAGAACCCGTCCAGGGTCCCTGAGTGAAGCAAGTCCATCGCATCGATGATCAGTGCCGCATCTGTCGAGTTCTTCCCCGTCGTGTACCCAAACTGCTGCATCGGCTGCACCGAGTTCTCCAACAGCTTGGCCTTCCAGGGCCTCAGGTGATCGCCGGTCCAGTCGCCGTATGCTCTGCGCACAGTCGCAGTCCCATATTTGGCGATCTCCACGAGCAGCACCTCAAGGTCGTTCGCACTCGCGTTGTCCGCATCAATCAAGACCGCGAGCCGTGCCTCACCACCAAGTTCCGTCATGTGCTCAACGTAAACCCGTAACCCCGCAGAGCGTGGGGCCGTTTCGAAGAATCTCGAAACAGCCAAACGCGCCCGACGCCGTTCGCGCCGCCCCGCGCGGCCACTAACATCGCCAGGGCAGCTATTCCCACGCGGGCTCTTTGGGCACCAACCCCCGGACCTCCCATATGTCTGCCCCGCTCATGCGCGGCTCGATCATCGGGTCCCACCACACCAGTCCCATCTCCTCGGCGATTTCGATCGACCGTGGAATGGTCTGGTAGACGTAGCCGCTCGAGAAGGGCATGCACCACCTACGGCCGCTCGCGTAGGCGTCCGCGGGCGCGTCCTTCCATGGAGAGGCGCTGAAAGCATCCCCCTCCCAGGGCCATTCCTCTCGGATCCGCTCGATGAAAGTTGCAAGCTTGGGTGTGGGCGGTGGCGACGGGTAGCCGCGCTCCTCCATATCGATGCGATGCTGAATCACAATGCAGTGCTCGAGGCTCGTGGGCACGTCGCCGTCCCATACATAGAAGTTGTATCTCATGAGCCTGACGCTAGATTTCAAGGCCCGGCCGTCACGTCGATTTTCCCGGTCTGTGGATAACGCCGGTTGGTCCCGCCATCCGCGGTTAACTGTGGACAACGCTCAACACCGGACCTAGTCTGGTACCAGATCTAGTACCACTGAGGAGATGCCATGTCGCTCACCGCATCGGAGGCACGTAAGCGTCTCTTCCCGCTCATCGAGCAGGTCAATGTAGACCACACCGCGGTGGGCATCACCTCCCGCAGCGGCGACGCGGTCCTCCTGTCGCGCGATGAGTACGACGCTCTCGTTGAAACCGCCTACCTGTTCCGCTCCCCCGCCAACGCACAACGTCTCCTCGACGCCGATGCCGCGCTTCGTTCTGGATTGGGCACCGTTCAGGAGCTCGACCGGGCGTGAACATCGTCTTCTCACCACAAGCGTGGGAGGACTATCGGTACTGGCAGAGCCAAGACCGCAAGACGTTGAGCCGCGTGAACTTACTCATCGACGCCATCTGCCGGGACCCCTTCGCGGGAGTAGGCAAACCCGAGCGATTGCGTCATGGGATCGAAGCGTGGTCGCGCCGGATCGACGCCCAGCACCGCCTCGTGTACCGCGTCGAAGGCGAGAATCTGCTGATACTCCAGGCGCGCTACCACTACTAGTTACGCCGACGCTCTAGCCAACCTCCCCAAACGGAAACCGCACCTCGTCAAACGGCCAATCCCTCGACAGCCACGCGGGAACGAACCCAGCCACAGCGTCGGCCACACCGGCGGGCGCGTCCGGGACCACCCACCACGAGACGTCCGCCACCAAGCTCTCCGACGCATCCTCCGGCGGGTCGATGTAGATGCAGCCCAGCAGCACGCTCTCGTCGCTGGGGAGGACCGCGTAGTTGAAGGACTCGTTGCGCGTCATCTCATCGGCGTGACGGGCGAGGTCCTCGCGGTCCGCCTCCGCGCTCATGTCGACGGGCGGCCACCCCCATGCCTCGCCGTATTTGTCCCACAGCATCTGCCGGTTGCCCATGACGGCGGGCATGTCGATGTCGAGGTCGTCGGCGCTGATGGGGCGGATGTGCACGCCGGGAGCCACGTCAACGCGGAGCGGGCGCTGAAACGTCAGCGGCAGCCAGTCGGTCATGCCGCGAGCGTACGCGCTCAACGGTGTGGGATTCGCCCTCGTTGAGCCCGGGTGCGCGCAGCAGGGGTGCATCACATGCCGTAGTTGGCGATGTTGGCGTCGACCATCCAGTCCATGTCCATAGTTCGCGTAGCGAGCTCCGGATCGGATGGCTCAATCATCAAGTAGGTCCGGGCGGGATCACTGCCGTCGTCGTAGTCATCCCACGTGACGTCGACAACAAGCCATTCGCCGTCCACCAGCACCTCGTTCCAGGCATGCCGGCCGGTGGTCGTTCCCTGCGCGGTACCGGTGATGGTGACCGCCTGCAGACCCGCTGTATGGGCCAGGAGTTGGAACGCCTGCGCGTACCCGGCACAGACCGCTGTATGCGCTACCAATATCCCGTAAGCCTCCTGCGACTGCGTCAGGAGCTCCGAGTCGCTTTGCGTGAAGCCCTGGTTGAACGCGTCGAATGACGTGTAGTCGTAGGTCGCATTCCTTGCGATGTAGTCGTGAATCGCAGTCACTTTGTCGCGGGTCGTTGCGGCGCCCGCGATTGAGGGATCGGCCATCGCGTGCTCCACCGCGGCAGCCGTCAGAGCGCGCTTGTTCTCGGCGACAGTGCGCTCGTACGGATACTCAGGTTCGACGACTCCGTCGGGCGAGTAACTCCATCCGAGCGCGAAGACGTAGGGATTCTGTGCCAGCGCCTCACGCAAAGCATCGACCACGTCGTCGAACGTGAGGCCCTCTCTGCGGACCCAATACGACACGTCGACGCTCTTGCTGTCCTGGATCATCGAGGCGGCAAGGTACGTGACCAGGTCCGTCGACCCAAACACCGGATACTCCACTTGCGGCGGCTCGGGTTGACGAGGCGTCGCAACGTCGGAGTACGGCACCCAAGGTGGGAGCACGCCCATATACGAGCCAATGAAGAAGACCACGACCAAGGCGGCCGTTGCACCCAGCGTGCGCTTGGCCCAGGGTCGGGTCTTCGCTCTCTCCTTTGGCATGGCCAACGCCGCAGCTGGCACGCGCTCAAGCTTCGAGACCCTGTCCCGCGTGCGCAATGTCCATGCGCGGCCGTTCCAGTACCTCTCGAGGTCCGTGCGCGCGGGATCCGGCAGCCAACCAGCCTCGGGCAGGCGAGGAGTCGCGCGCCGCGGGCGCTCGTCGTATGGCACCGCTCCCCCTTCAGACGTCAGAGCCGGACGAGCTCCAAGTTAGCAACGGGGTTCACGGCCACCCAGGTCGAGTGACAAGGTCAACACCGCGGCCTGCCCGACGCTGCCGCTGGCTATGGCGTGTCAGGCTCGCCTTCGCACGGCTCATCGAGCGACGTGGATCCCAGGGTCACGACCGTGTCGACGGGCACGCGGATGCCGGCGATTGGGTCCTGCCAGCAGACCTTCCAGTGCTCGTCGTCGTCCGGGACGCGGCCAGCTTCGGCGGCGTCGACGTGGATCACGGTCAGCAGGCCGGAGTCGTTGAGCGCGGCCTCGGCCTCGAAGGGGCCCATGCTGACCACGTCGATTACGGGCATCAGATCCATCGCCGGGTCAGACGGCGACGGCGCTGCGGCCGACGGCTGCTCTACGGGACCCTGCGAGACCTTTTCCTTCGACGAACCGGTCGCGAAGCAGCCCGAGAGTGCAGTACCCAGCGCAATCGCCCCCACGAGCGCGCCAAACTTCTTCATTGCAGTGTGCGTGGTCATCCTGTTTCCTCAGCTAATCCAGGGACGATGCACAGAATCTAGTGCCTCGCGAGGGGTGCGGATGACCACACCAATGCGACCCTCCAATTGACGGCTGCCGCAACGCACCCACGGCCTTACGCGCCCACGCTCCGAAGTTATCCCCAGGCTCCGCGCACGCGAGTCTCAACTGCGCAAGGATGCCGCGTAGGTCCTAAGGGGGAGCAATGTTCAGGAACCCGGCCCACGCCGCGAAGTTCATCGTCGTCGCCATCATCGCGGGAGCGACTGCAGGATGCAGCGCTGCGACGCCAGCCACCTCTCACTCGGCAACTATTGCGCCCGGCGCGGTCCAAGAACACTCGGGCCGCTCAACCTGCGACTACGCACTCGAGACAACCGCGCTCGCCCGCCACGGAGAGTCTGCCGTCCAACCACCTGAGAACCAGAGCCACGCGATGGACGGACCGCCCGGCGTGGCGTTCGAGTACGACGCTGAACTTGGTGAGTTCGTCGACGTCGAGACAGGGGAGCTAGTCGACGTGGTCCGAGTCCCCACTCACGTGTTCGAAGGCACTGGCGGCATCGTGGCCGGCAGCGAGCGCCAAGACTCTAGCGGCCACTATCGCCAAGTGGAAGTGGCCCAGTCAGCGGAGGTTATCTCTACCCTCGACGCATGGCCACGGGCGCTCCCCGATGTGCACGAACAGTGGTCGAAAGCCGAGTTCTACCTGGCACAGGACTTCGCGATCTGCTTCCTGCTCACGTGGTACCTCGACAACCCGGCCGTGATGGAGCGAACAACTCAGACCGTCGAGCAGTACGCCGAGCAGGCGGCGGAACTCGTGGCACCAGAACTCCAAGACGCCTGGCACAAGGCGGCTACGGACCCCACTGAAACCCACGGAACGTCCACCAATGGCCTGCAGCGCGCTCTCGCCCATGAGGGGGTCGCACATCCCTACGGCGCGCCGAGCGTGCGCTATAAACTCATCAAGCTACGCGTCGGCGAGGTGCGCTTGGGCGGCGACGGAGAGAGTCTGGTGTTCGTGACATACATCGCAGCTCGGTATCCAGCTGTCACCGTCCCAGACCCCGACAATCCCGGCCAGATCAAGCCGGCCGCGGCCGACGACCTGGTCACACTTGCCGTCAGGATCGACAACGGCGTTCCGTACCTCGTGGGCATTGAGAACTAACGCGCACCACAGCCCGACGCTGGCTCACCTCACGCGTCAACCCACCCCGAGGCCTTTTCCACGGCTTTGTGCCACTCGCGGAGGAGCCGCTCCACCGTCGGCGCTTCCATGGCGGGCGACCACCGCGCCCCCTCGCGCCAGTTGGCGCGCAGATCGTCAACCGAAGACCAGTAGCCCACCGCGAGCCCGGCCGCATAGGCCGCGCCCAGCGCGGTGGTCTCCGTGACCTGCGGGCGCACCACGTCCACTCCAAGAACGTCGGCCTGGAACTGCATGAGCAGCGAGTTCGCCGTCATACCCCCGTCCACCCGGAGTTCCCCCAACCCCACGCCAAGGTCCGCCTCGGCCGCGCGCAGCACGTCCACCGTCTGGAAAGCCGTCGCCTCCAAGACCGCCCTCGCCAAGTGACCCTTGTTCGCGTAATGGGTGAGGCCCAAGACCGCTCCCCTAGCGTCCGGCCTCCAATACGGGGCGAAAAGCCCGCTGAAAGCGGGAACGATGTAGACGCCGCCATTGTCGGGCTCCGACGCTGCGAGGGCTTCGATCTCCGCCGCCGCCTCCACGAGGCCCAGGTTGTCGCGGATCCACTGGACCAGCGATCCCGTCACCGCCACGGAGCCCTCGAGGGCGTAGTGCGCGGGCGCGTCTCCCAAGCGGTAGCCCACGGTGGTGATGAGGCCGTGGCGCGAGCGGACAATGCGCTCGCCCGTTGAGACCAGCAGGAAGTTGCCGGTGCCGTACGTGGACTTGGTGTCGCCCGCCTCGAACGCGACCTGGCCAAAGGTGGCCGCCTGCTGATCGCCCAAGATGCCGGCGATGGGCACGCCGTCGAGCATGGTGCGAGGGCTGGCGACACCGTGGACCTCGGACGACGAGCGGATCTGCGGGAGCAGCGCCCGCGGCACGTCGAACGCCGCAAGCAGCTCCTCGCTCCAATCAAGAGTCTCGAGATCCATGAGCAGGGTGCGGGAGGCGTTGGTGACGTCCGTGACGTGAATGCCGCCGTCCACGCCGCCCGTGAGGTTCCACACGAGCCACGTGTCGATCGTGCCGAAAGCGAGCTCGCCGCGATCGGCCCGCTCCCGCACGCCCTCGACGTTCTCGAGGATCCACGCGATCTTGGTGCCAGCGAAGTACGTGGCGAGCGGCAGGCCGGTCGCGTCGCGGAAGCGATCCACGCCGCCATCCGCCGCGAGCCGGTCCACGATGTCCTGCGAGCGCGTGTCCTGCCACACGATCGCGGGGTACACCGGCTCGCCGGAGGCGCGATCCCAGATCACGGTGGTCTCGCGCTGGTTCGTGATGCCAACGGCGACCAGGTCGCGGTGGGTGATGTCAGCGTCGGACAGTGCGCCGGCGATGACGCTGCGGACGTTGTCCCAGATCTCGATGGGATCGTGCTCCACCCAGCCGGGCGCCGGGTTGTGCTGGCGATGCTCAAGTTGACTGCTCGCCACCGGCCTGCCGGCGCGGTCAAACACGATCGCGCGGCTCGACGTTGTCCCCTGATCAATCGACAGCACGTACTGCATGTCCAGAGCCTGTCACATCCCCGCATGGGGCTGCGGCGAGATGGATCGGACAAATCGCGTCATAACGCCACGCTCCGCCCCTCTCACACAACATCAGCAGTTCCACGCACCGACGCGAGGGACGGAGGGATCATGACGATCGCGATCGCCGACTGGCGGCGACTGGGCCACCGCAGCGCCCACCCTGCCAGTGCTGTGCGCGCCAAGATCGCTGACCTCGCGAGTCCCGACACCTGCGTACTCCACACCATCAACGTGGGCCTTCCCGACTGCGCGATCGACCACCTGGTCATCTCCCCCGCCGGCGTCTTCGCGGTGATTACCAGGGAAGAGACGTCACGCGACGTCCATGTGGACGGCTACACCATGACCGTGGGCGACACCCAGGTCCCCCACCTGCGCCACGCCAAGTTTGCGGCGGAGCGTGCGAGTACCCTCCTCACCGCGCACACCGACTTCGCCGTCCCCGTGCGCGGGTGCCTGGTGCTCCTCACCGGCTCGCACGCTCCGCACGTCACCGTCGACCACCGCCCCCACGGCGTCACGGTCCTCACCAAGGGCGACATCCCGCGCTTCTTCCGTCACCAGCCCGCCATCCTCACGGAAGAGCAGGTCTGGGATCTGCGTGCCATTGCCCGACGCTCGGCGACCTGGGCGTAGACCCCACCACAGCGTCGGGCCGGATAGTGCCCAACCGCCACGGGTAACCAGTCGCCAGCGAGGTCAACCCGGCCCTCGCCTACGACAGGAGGCACGACATGGCGACACAAACGCTGGACACGCCCGATGAACTGCTGCACTTCCAGCTGCGCACCGCGCTGACGATGGAGGACGACTCGCTGGCCGCGCTTGGCGTGCTTGAGAAGGCGGCGAAGTCGGCGAAGCTCAAGAAGATGTTCAAGCACCACGCCGACGAGACCAAGGACCAGATCGAGAACCTGCACAAGGTTTTCAAGCTGCTCGACTTCAAGCAGACCACCGCCCCGTCGCCCAGCACCAAAGGCATCTCGAAGCAGGCGGAGTCGCTCATCAAGCGCTCCGACGACTCGCTCCTGGACCAGGTGGTGCTGTCGAGCGCACTCGGCAACGAGCACTACGAGATCGCGGCCTACAAGTCGCTGATCATCCCCGTCTCCAAGATGGGACTCGCCGACGCTGCGGCGCTGCTCACCGACAACCTCGAGCAGGAGACGCACACGAGCGAAGAGCTCAGGGCTGAGCTGGAGCGCATGGCGGCCTAAGCCATGAAGACGTGGATGCGCGAACACGGCCTGCTGTTGGCCAACGCAGGCCTGTTCGTCGCATTCCTCGTGGGCATGACGTTCACGGGGGTGGAATGTCGCAAGCAACGAGGCGCTGCGGCATGGCGAATCGCCAGAGCCTCTCAGCGCATATCTCGTGAGTGGCGACTTCTACGAGGCGGTCTTTGAGAACTGGGAGAGCGAGTTCCTGCAGATGGGCTCGTACATCGTCCTCACGATCTTCCTGTTCCAAAAGGGGTCCTCGGAGTCCAAGCCACTGGGCAAGAAGGCTCCGCAAGACGAGGACCCGCGCCGCCACGCCTCGGATCCCCATGCCCCGTGGGCCGTGAAGCGCGGCGGATGGGTGCTGTCGCTCTACGAAAACTCCATGCTCATCCTGTTCGCGGTGCTGTTCCTTGCGGCGTTTGCGGTGCATGCCGCGAGCGGCGCGGCCGCGTACAGCGAGGAGTTGGATCTGCATGGCCAAGAACCCATAGGCGCGCTTGCCTATGTCGGCACGTCGCAGTTCTGGTTCGAGTCCTTCCAAAACTGGCAGTCCGAGTTTATGGTCGTTGCACTGCTGATTGGCGCGGCCGTGTACCTCCGCCAACGCGGATCGAGCGAATCCAAGCCAGTCCACGCGCCCCACAGCGAAACCGGCGACTGACCCTTCCTCCGGCCGACGCCTGGATGCGCGGGGACGCGAAGGGCCGGGTCACCTCTGTGGTGACCCGGCCCTGTTGCTTGCCTCAGCGTCGGGCTTACTTGGCCTCAACCTGAATGCGGCGAGGCTTGGCCGACTCTGCCTTGGGGACGGTGATGGTGAGCAGGCCGTCGCGGTAGCTCGCGGTGACGCCGTCCGGGTCCACCCGGTCCGGAAGGCGAACGGCGCGGTGGAAGCGGCCAAAGCGGCGCTCCACGCGGCGGAACCCGTCGACGCTCTTGTCCTCGTAGAAGTCGCGCTGACCGGCGATGGTGAGCACGTTCTCTTCCATCGAGACCTCGACGTCCTCCGCGGCGATGCCGGGGAGCTCGAAGTGAAGCGTGAAGTTGTCGTCCGTCTCTTCGACGTCGAGCGCGGGCGCAAACGCTCCCGTGAGCGGGGCCTCCGCCTCAGCGAAGAAGTTGTTCACGATGCGCTCGAACTCGTCCTGCCACAAAGAAGTGGCCGAGAGCGGGCGGCGGAGCAGTTCGCGTGCCATGTCAGACCTCCTTGTGTTGTGTTGCTCCACGGAGGCCCGGTGCCTCCGGGGAGGGGGCGGCTGGTGTTGCCGCTCCATGGCAACAATTATAAGAGTTGAGTGTGGTTCGCTCAACTCTTCACTGGTTGCGGTATCTGAGTGTCGCGAAACGGCCGTTTCGCGACACTCACGAACCGCAAACCCGCTGACGGCGTCGTCGCGCGGGCGTTAACGCAGCACGGTCACGCGCGCGGCGCGCAGCTCTCGGTACTGCTGTCGGCACCACTCGGGCCGCTGAGTCAGATCGCGGTATGTGAGCCGCAGCGGCTCAATGCCCTCGCCACGCATGTCGGAGTCGCGTCGGCGATCGCTCTCGAACGCGTCTGTCCCACCGTGTGTGCCACCCCCGTCGAACTCGAGGTCAATCATCGCGTCCGGGTCAAACGCGTCCATGATGCGCTTCCTGCCCGACGCGCGGATCTCAACCTGCCACCGGAGTTGCGGGAAGAGCCTGGGTGGAAACACCTCGCGCCACGCGACCCACTCGAGGTAGCTGGTGACCTCCGCACCGGCCACGGAGATGAGCTCGGCGAAGATCGCACGCTTGGGCATCTGCTTGCGCCGCTTCAGTGCGTCGCGCAGTTCGGCGGGCGTCACGATCTCCCGCCGAACCGCCTCAATAGCGGTGGCCGCACCGACCTGGAGGCCAGCTTCGCGCCACACCTGGACCACAGCGTCGGCCGCCCCGACTACCGGAACCCCCTGCCATGCGTGCGTCTGTCCTTCATGCGGAACCCGCAGCGTCCGGGCCCAGCCGGGCACCTTGACATGCCACTGGCGGGGAACCTGGAGCGTGATGCGAGCAGGGGGTTCGTCGGTGATGCCCCAGATGTGGGAGGCGGCGAGGCCAGTGACTCGACCGTCGGTGCCCGCGAGGGTGGTGAGCGCGAGAGCTCGGACGGCAAAGTCGCGGCAGCGTCCGGCGCTTCCGTAGATGCCGGGGAGGACGGACTCGATAAGGCGTGCATCGCGCGCGGTGCGGACGGCACGCGTGCCGAACTCCTCGCACAGGTCGCTCCATGTCCGGGCGAGTGCGGTCTCGACGGCGACCGCCACCGCGGCCGCGCGAGCGATGCGTGAACCGTTGGGCATGCGGCGAACGTAGTTCGCGACACCCGTCCACGGCGCGGCTCAACGCGAATCTGTGGAGAACTCCAGGTCTCCCGGCGTGTTGCGGTTCGTGAGTGTCGCGAAAACGCAGTTTCGCGACACTCAGATACCGCAACCAGGAGCGCGGGAGCGCGGGCCGCAACCAGCAAGAAGCCGCGACGCTAGATGCGCCACTCCGGTTCTGATCCTCGCGGGATCGATGGCACCTGGGGGCCAAGGCGCGGGGTCCACGCGTCCTCGCTGTCGTAGAGCTTGCGGATGTCCTCGGGGAAGTCGCCGGTCACGAGCAGGTCGAACGTGACCTCATCGAACACGGAACGCACCGCGGACCGCGCCGCGACCCACACCTCCTGCAGGTGGCGCAGCGCCGGCGGGTAGGTGACCTCGTCGGGACGCAGGCCGTGCACGTCGGCGAGAGGGCCGTCGATGGCGCGCAGCACCTCGCCCACCGTGATCTCGCTGGGGGCGCGGCGCAGGGCGTATCCGCCGTCGGCGCCACGAGTGGACGTGACGATGGCGGCCTTGCGAAGGTCTGACAGCACCGCCTCGAGGAACTTGCGGGGAAGTTCGTACGCGTCGGCGATCACCTGCGCGGAAGCGCGCTCCGGATAGACCCCCGCGAGATAGGTCACCGCGCGCGCGGCGTAGTCACCTTTAGCTGAGACGTGCATGCGGTAACTCTATCCGGCCTTGGAGGGTTCGATTCGGGGCGCCCCTGGTGCGAGCCGCAGCCACACCTCGTCACCAACGCTCGCGCCGATCTGGTCAATGTGGGAACGGATCAGTTGGACTGTGGTCTCCTCCCCTTCATTGGCCGACGCTGTGAGCCGCACCTCGTTGCCCACCCGTTGGAGTCCGGTCACCGTGGCGCGGATGCCACCGGCGACGGCGAGCCCGTACACATCGATGTCGTGCGGGCGGACGATGTCGCCGTTGAAGGAGGTGGTGGGGCCGAGGAACTTCATGACGAACGGATTGGCGGGCCGGTCGTAGACCTCCTCCGGGGTGCCCACCTGCTCCACGACGCCGTTGGAGATGACCACGACGTCGTCGGCGACTTCGAGCGCCTCTTCCTGGTCGTGGGTGACGAACACGGTGGTCACGTGAACCTCGTCGTGGAGTCGGCGCAGCCATTGACGCAGCTCTTTGCGGACCTGGGCGTCGAGCGCACCGAACGGCTCATCGAGCAGCAGCACTGTGGGTTCCACGGCGAGGGCTCGCGCCAGCGCCATGCGCTGGCGCTGCCCGCCGCTCAGCTGCGACGGCAGGCGGTCAGCGAACTGCGTCAAATGAACAAGCGCAAGCAGCTCCGCGACCCGTTCGCGGATCTCCTCCTTGGGGCGCTTGCGGATCTCGAGCCCAAACGCGACGTTCTTCGCCACGGTCATGTGTTTGAACGCGGCGTAGTGCTGGAACACGAAGCCCACGTTGCGTCGCTGCGGCGGCAACTTGGTGGCATCCACACCCTCGATGACCACGCGACCCTCGTCCGCGGTCTCAAGTCCCGCGATGATGCGCAGCAGCGTGGACTTGCCGCCGCCGGACGGGCCAAGGAGCGCCGTGAGCTGTCCCGTGGGAATGGACAGGTTGATGTTGTCGAGCGCGACAAACGAGCCGAACTTCTTGCCGACTCCTTCTATCTCGATGCTCATTTGGGGTCCTTCACTTCCGCGCGGGAGCGCAATAGTCCCACCACGATGATGGTGATGATGGAGATGAGCGCGAGGAGGCTCGCGATCGCGAATGCCTTCTCTTGGTCAAAGTCGAAGTACAGCTGCTCGACCATGAGCGTTGCCGTCTGCGTCTGGCCAATGAGGTTGCCGCTGACAACCTTCACGGCCCCGAACTCGCCGATCGAGCGAGCAAGGCACAGCACGATGCCGTATGTGAGTCCCCACTTGATCGAGGGGATGGTGATGCGCCAGAACGTCTGCCAGCTGTTGGCGCCAAGCGACCGCGCGGCCTGCTCCTGCTCCGTCCCCACCTCGTGCAGCACGGGCACCACCTCGCGGATGATGAGCGGCAGCGCCACGAAGGTGGTCGCCAGCACAATCGCTGGCGTGGAGAACAGCACCTGGATTCCTGCCTGGCTGAGCGGCACGCCAAACACGCCGCCCGTCGTGGAATACACGAGCACAATCGACAGGCCCACCACAATCGGCGAAACCGAAAGTGGCAGGTCTACCAGCGCGTTCAGCAACTTCTTGCCGGGGAATCGGTAGCGCACCAGCAGGATGGACATCGTCACGCCAAACAGCGTGTTGAGCAGCACTGACCAGAACGTCGCGACTGCCGTGAGCCGCAGCGACTTGATCACGAGCGGGTCGGTGAACGTCTCGATGACGGGCTCCAGCCCGTCGCCGAACGTGTTCCAGAACACCAGCCCCACCGGCCACGCCACCAAGAACGCCACATAGACAATGGCGATCCAGCGCAGGATGTGCTTCGAGGCTCTCGAGTTACCCACGGCGCGCAATCCTTCGCTGCAGCACATCGAGCGCAACAATCACGAGCAGCGCCACGATCAGAATCACGGTCGCGACCGCCGCGGCCTGCGCGCCCTGCCCTCCCTCGATGTAGGTGAGGATCCGCACGCTCGTCACCTCTGTGCGTAGCGCGAGGTTGCCGCTGATGAGCACCAGGGACCCATACTCGGATACCGCGCGCGCAAACGACAGCGCGGCTCCCGCGGCAATCGCCGGGGCAAGGGCCGGCAAGACCACTCGGGTAAGGGTCTGCCTGCCCGACGCTCCCAGCGAGCGAGCGGCCTGCTCCACCTCAGGATCGAGTTCCTCGAGCACGGGTTGAACGGCCCTCACCACAAACGGCAGGGTCACGAAGGCGAAGGCAAGGAACACAGCGGCACGCGTGTTCGCCACGTCGATCCCGATGGGGCTGCGGGGGCCATACAGACCCAGCAGCACCAGGCCAGCCACAATGGTGGGGAGCGCGAACGGGACGTCGATGATGATCTCGAGCAGCCGTTTTCCAGGGAACTTATCCCTCACCAGCACCCACGCGATGATCGTGCCGATCACCACGTTGACCACCGTGACGAGTGCCGCTTCACCCAGCGTCAGCAGGATCGCCGCGAAGGTCTGCGCATTCGTCAGCGTCGAGAGGAACGGTCCAAAGCCGCCCGCGAGCGCCGTGCCAACCACCACCGCGAGCGGGATCAGCACCAGGATCGAGAACCACAGCACCGCGATGCCGAGCGCGAGTCCAGAGCTCTTGGTCAGTGTTGATCGCGGCCTGCTCCGGACAGCCCGAGGGCCGAACCGCGGGGTGCGGTCCGTCCCAGGGGTTGATGTCTCAAGACTGTCCGTCACGAGGACTTTCCGGTCTCCACCTGGATCTTGGTGATGATGCCGTTCTCCTCATCGAAGAACTTGGGGTTGGCCGCATCCCAGCCACCGAAGTAGTCGTTGATCGTGACCAGCGTGCCCGGCGTCGGGAACGGGTTCGAGGGGTCGTTGGCTCCCTCGACCTCACCGATTTCCACCCCGTCGATCACAGGACGGAAGCCTAGCTTCACGAACTCCGCCTGCGCCTGCTGGGTGAGAACAAAGTCGAGCCACGCCTTGGCCTTGGGGTTGGCGTCCTTGAGGACGGCACCGGGGTTGTCGATGCGCAGCGTGACATCGGGAACGATGTAGTCGAGCTTCTCGCCGTTCTGGCGAGCGAGGATCGTCTCGTTCTCGTAGGACAGCAGCACATCGCCGGTGCCGGCGAGGAACGCGGAGGTCGCGTCACGGCCGGAGCCCGGCAGCGCCACGATGTTGTTGAACAGCTTCGTGGTGAAGTCGATCGCCGCCTGCTCCGAGCCGCCCTTCTCCTGGGCATGCGCCCACGCCGCGAGGATGTTCCAGCGCGCGGCGCCGGAGGAGCCGGGGTTGGACGTCACGATCGTGACGTCGTCCTTAATGAGGTCGTCCCAGCCCTGAATGTTCTTGGGGTTGCCCTCACGCACGGCGATCACGACGAGCGACGACGTGACGATGCCGCCGGTGGGGCCGTCCTTCCAGCTCTCATCGACCAGACCGGCCTTCACCAGGCGAGTCACGTCACCCTCAAGTGAGAAGTGAACGTAGTCGGCCTTGAGACCCGCCTCGACGGCTCGGCTCTGGTCGCCAGATGCGCCGTAGGACTCGACCCACGAGACGCCTGCGCCTTCGTCCGTCTCCGCCCACAGCTTCTGCACGGCATTGTTGCCGGCCTTGGGAACCGCGTAGCCCACGAGGTTCAGGACGTCGCCGCCGTCAGCGGGGGCACCGGAACCCTGCGGAGAATCAACTGTCGCGGTACACGCGGACAGCATCATTGCGGCAACCGCCGCTGCACCTGCCAACCGTCCTGCGCGCACACGAATACTCATGATTTCTCCTTGGGGATCCCCCACGGGCTCATTCCCTATGGGTTCGGTAGACATTAGGTGCATATGGGGCCAGAGTCAACCTTCGCGACAACGCTCCAGATAAACGGCAGGATGTGCTCGTGAGGTCTTGGGCATGGATCGTGGCTGCGCTCGTCGTCGTCACGGCGGCCGCGATCGGCGTCGCCTACGCGCTGCCGGGCGATGTCATCATTCCTGACGGCCCCACCTCCTCCCCCGCGCCCACCCTCAACACGAGCAATTGGCATGACCCGGCCTTCTCGTTCCGGGCGGGCGTCATCATCGCCGCGGCCCTCGTCGCGATGGCTGCGATCGCCCTCCTTGCCCGCGCCCTCGACAAGCGCCGCGGGCGATAGTCTGCGCTCAGGTCGCCCCACCCCCAGGAGGCTCCGATGACCCAGACCCCCACCAAGCCGAAGCCGCCCTCCACACCCGCGCCAGCGTCGGGCAGGAAGCGTCCTCCCAAAGCCTTCGCCTTCCACTACAGCCGCTGGGGACTGCTGGGCGCGCTGCTGTTCTTCAGCGCGTCGCTGGTGCCGTCGCTCATGCCGCGCACAGGGGTGGCGCAGGGCATCATCAGCGGCATCACCTCGGTGATCGGGTACGGCTTTGCCACGGGTTTTGTGGCGCTGTGGCATTACCTTGGCGGGCACGTTCCGCAGGGCACCGTCCGACGCTGGATTCTGTCCGTCGTCACCCTCGCCTTGGCCGCATTGCTGGGTCTTTCGGTGTGGAAGTTTGTGGGCTGGCAGAACGACGTTCGCGAGATCTTCGGAGTCGAGCCCCTGTCCCCCACGATCTGGCCAACGATCTTGATCGTCGGCGCGATCATCGCGTACCTGCTGCTCGCGCTGGCTCGCGGGCTTCGCGCGCTGTTCCGGTGGGCTGGCGACAAGTTCTCCGCTTGGCTGCCGCGCCGGCTCGCGGTGACGCTCTCGACCACCGTGACGCTGCTCGTCATCTGGGGCCTGCTCTCTGGAGCGATCGTCGACGGCTTCTTCGCGGTGAGCAACCGCATGTTCTCCACTCGCGACTCCGGGGACAAGCCGCTCGTGGTGGAGCCGACGTCTGCGCTCAAGTCAGGCAGCCCTGCGTCGCTCGTGAAGTGGGATGAGCTGGGCCGTCAGGGCCGCGACTTCATCTCCCGCACCACCACGGTCGAGCAGATCAATGAGGTGACCGGCGGCGGGGCGCTCGAGCCCATCCGAGTCTACGTGGGCCTCAAGTCCGCAGACACCGTCCAGGGCCGCGCGGACCTGCTGCTTGAGGAGCTCAAGCGCACCGGCGCGTTCGACCGCAAGGCGATTCTGCTGTGCGCCACCACCGGCACCGGCTGGCTTGACCCCAATGCGATGGACCCGGTGGAGTTCATGTTCAACGGCGACAGCGCGATTGCGGGCGTGCAGTACTCCTACCTGCCCAGTTGGATCTCGCTGTTCGCTGACCAGCAGGTGGTCACCGACACCTCGCAGGTGGTCTTCCAGACCATTCACGATTACTGGGTGACGCTTCCAGAAGGCTCGCGACCAGAGCTGTACCTCTTTGGACTGTCCCTAGGCTCCTTTGGCCAGGAGGCGGTGCTCGGCGACGTCAACATGCTCAACGCGCCAGTCGATGGCGCGCTGCTCGCGGGACCGCCATTCCTCAACCCGCTGCACACCGAGCTCACGGACAACCGCGATCCCGGCAGCCCCGCGTGGAACCCCTGGTACGGAGAGGGTCGCACGGTGCGCTTCACCGCCAAGGACGACCTCCTCAAGCGTGATGAGGGGCTGTGGGGACCCGACACCCGGCTCGCCTATCTCCAGCACGGGTCCGACGGCGTGGTCTGGTTCTCTCCCACCCTCCTGTATCGCTCCCCCGATTGGCTCGCCGACGGCCAGCGAGCGCCAGATGTCTCCGACCGCGTGCAGTGGGTGCCGGTCGTGACGTTCTGGCAGGTCGCGTTCGATCTCGCCCTCGCTGGCGCCGCTCCCGACGGCTACGGACACATGTACGCGGTGCGCGACTACACCCAGGCGTGGGCTGGCGTGTTCAACATTCCCGGCTGGACCGATGAGGACACTGATGCCGTCGCGACCTATGTCCAACAGCGGCACGATGAGTTCAACGCGCGGATCGCCGCACTCACGACGGACGCGAACTAGCTCAGCAGGTCCTTGGGCGACTTGTCCGTTCGGAAGCCGCGCCACACGGGGTGGCGGAACCGCCCCTCTGACGTGCGCTCCCTGAACTGCACCTCGCCCACTCGCGTCGCGGCCACCCACGTGGCGTCGCGCCCGTCCGACGCTGGCACAGCTACCGCTGGGGTCTTGCGTTCGAGCCTGCTCAGTTGGGCACGGATCTCGCGGCGCTCTTTGGCGCCAAAACCGCTCGCGCGGCCAAGCAGAAGTCCTCCTCAGGTACAAAGAAAAAGGCGACCTCGTCCGCCAAGAAAAACAGCCGAAGCAACGCCGCCAAGACCAGGACGGGGACCCGCAAGAAGAAGGCAAGTTAGCGTCGGGCCTGCTAGAAAGCAGACGGAGGACGCTCCCTTGTCCTTCGGGAACGCCCTCCGTGCCTGCTAACGAGCAAGTTTCCTCAAACGCAACTCCGCGAAAAGGACAAAGGGAACCCCTGGGGCCCGGCCCACGCGGCGCGTAAACTCTGTGCATGTTGCACCATGCCCCCCTGCTGATGACCGTCGCGGTGGGGTTTGTGGCGGCCTTCATCCTGGGATTGATCGCGCAGAGACTGCGGCTTTCTCCCATCGTGGGCTACCTGCTCGCTGGCGTGATCATCGGCCCCTTCACACCCGGATACGTGGCCGATACCGCCATTGCGGGTCAGCTTGCGGAGATCGGCGTGATCCTGCTGATGTTCGGCGTTGGCCTGCACTTTTCGATGCGCGACCTGCTCGCGGTGAAGAAGGTCGCGCTGCCGGGCGCCGTGGCCCAGATCGCAGTGGCGACATCACTGGGGGCGGTTCTTGGCCTGGTTCTTGGCTGGTCGCTTGGCGCTTCGCTGCTGTTCGGGCTCGCACTGTCCGTCGCCTCGACCGTGGTGCTGCTGCGAGCGCTTGAGGAGCGACAGCTGCTCGACACCCGCGGCGGACACATCGCGGTGGGCTGGCTGATCGTCGAGGACCTCGCGATGGTGGTCGCGCTCGTGGCGATCCCTGTCATCGCGCAGGATGCCGGGGGCCCTGGGGCGCTTGCCGGCGCGCTGGCCTGGACCGCCGTGAAGGTGAGCATCTTCGTGGCGCTCATGATCATCGTGGGCCGCCGCGTCATCCCGTGGATGCTTGCCAAGGTCGCCGCGACGGGAAGCCATGAGCTGTTCACGCTGGGCGTGCTCGCGCTCGGAATCGGTGTGGCCGTAGGCGCCGCGTATCTGTTCGACGTCTCGATGGCGCTTGGCGCGTTCTTCGCCGGCATGATCCTCAAGGAGTCCGAACTGTCGCACCGCGCTGCCGACGACTCGCTTCCGCTGCGCGACGCGTTCGCCGTCTTGTTCTTCGTGTCCGTTGGGATGCTCGCGGACTGGCGCATCGTGGTGGAGCGTCCGCTCGCGGTGGTCGCTGCGGTGCTCGTCATCGTCGTGGGCAAGTTCGTGGCCGCCTACGTCCTGGTGCGACTGCTGCGCTACGCGAGATCCATGGCGCTTGTCATCGCCGCCGCTCTTGCCCAGATCGGCGAGTTCTCGTTCATCCTCGCGACGCTTGGACGCGACCTCGAGCTGCTGCCAGGGGACGCGAACGACCTGCTGCTCATGGGCGCGATCATCTCCATCTGCCTCAACCCCGCGCTGTTCGCCTGGGCGTCGAGCGCCTATCGCGCCTCGCATATGCCGGAGCGATCCATCTACGGCAAAGCGAGCGTGGTCATCGTGGGCTACGGGCGAGTGGGGGCGCGCGTCGCGAAGGGGCTGTGGGCTGACGGCGTGGAGGCCACGGTCATCGACGATGACGAGACTCGCGTCGAGGTCATCCGCGCCGCCGGCCACAAGGCGGTGCTGGGCAACGCGGTGCGCGCCAATGCCCAGCGCCAGGCGGGAGTCGGATCCGCGCATACGCTCATCATCGCGATCCCCGACCCGCTCAATGCCGGGGCCATCGCCGAAACCGCTCGCAAGCTCAACCCAGGCATCGAGATCATGGCCCGCGGCCACCGCGACGCGGACGTCGAATACCTCACCGAGAAGGGCGCGGATCGCGTCGTGGTGGGCGTCCACGAGGTGGCCGACATCATGATCGAGCAGGTCGAAGCCGAGCGCCCATCGCATTAACGCAACAATCGCTTTGCGAATTTCGGCACCCTCAGTTATCGTGCTTACAGTCCCCGCTTCAGCACGGCTTGGCGCCCTGGGGCCGCCCCGCCAGAACACCACTTGAGGGAGATTCCCTGTGACTTCAAGCCTTGCGGCGCCGCGTCCTCGCGCGGCCGCAACAGCGTCGGCCCTTCTCGCTCTCCTCGCGGTTGTCGCGAGCGTCTTGGTCATCGCGCTTCCCGCGCGAGCCGACGTGAGCGGATCTCTCGCCTGGAGCGTGAAGTCCTCGTTCCGCGGCTACATCATGGGCGCGGGCGGCTCGATCACGGCCACCGACGGCGCGACAAATGCCGGCATGAGCACCACGTGGCCCGCCTCGAACTCCACCGTTGGCGCGGACGGCCTGGGCACCGTGAACTACGCGGGAACGCTCAAGTTCGTCTACGTAGACCACGGCATTGACATCACCCTCGCGGACCCGCGCATCACCATCACCAGTGACAGCGCCGCGGTGCTGTCCGTCTCCACGACTTCCGGTCGCGTGGACTTCGCGACCTTGAACCTCGCGGGCGCCACGCGCAGCGAGGACGGCGGCATCGTCACCTACTCCGCGGTGCCCGCCGCGTTCACCCAGGAAGCGTCGGACATCTTCATCGGCAGCTACGCCCCCGGCAGCGCCGCGGACCCGCTGACCTTCTCCTTCCCGGCCCCCGCTGAGCCGGAGCCGACCCCGACGCCCGATCCGTCGGCGACGCCCGAGCCCACGCCGTCGGCCGAACCGACAGCCTCCCCCGAGCCTTCGGTGACCCCTGAGCCCGAGCCGTCCTCAACGCCCGAGCCGTCCTCAACGCCCAAGCCCACCACCAAGCCCAAGCCTCCTGCGCAGGACAGCAAGGTTGTCGGCCGTCTCACGTGGGGTGTGTCGAAGGCGTGGCGCGACTACATCACGGGCCCCATCGCGAACGGCACCATCTCCGTTGCTGGCGCGTCCTACTCCGGCGCCACCTTCACGTGGGTGCAGACCGGCGGCACGGTCGACGCGAAGAAGGGCACCGGCACCGCAACGTACGGCGGCTCGGTGCGCTTCACGGGGCACCGCGGAGTGCTTGACCGCAACTTCACGTCCCCGCAGGTGCGCCTCACGAGCAAGACCACGGCCGCGATCGACGTCACGGTCAACGGCACCAAGGTCACCCTCGCCACGGTGAACCTCGCGGCAGCGACCACGACCAACCTCGACGGTGCCGTGCGCTACTCGGGCGCTCCCGCAACCCTCACCGCGGCGGGCACCTGGGTGTTCCTCGACTACTACCCCGCCGGGTTCGCGCTTGACCCCGTGACGGTGACGTTCGGCGTGGGAGCCAAGGCCAAGCCCGCAGGAGGCACCAAGGTCGTGGCCGCCGCGCGTGACGCCGCGAACACGGGCCTGCCGTCGACTCCCCCGGCGACCACCGGCATCGAGCTCGACGACGAAACCCTCGCCGATCTGCTCGCGGGCAAGTCCGTCACCGTGAGCGCCGAAGGCTTCGCGCCCGGCGAGCGCGTCTCGATCGTCATCTACTCCTCGCCCACGCTGCTGGGCACCACCACCGCCAACGACTCCGGCGTGGCCACGTGGACCGGCTCGCTCCCCGCATCGTTCACCGGCGACCACACGCTCGTGTTCATCGGCGCGAAGACCACCGCGAAGGGCATCACGCTGTCGATCCCCGAGCGCTCGCAGATCGAGGGCATGTGCCTCGCTGAAGACGCGACTCTGGCGTGGGGCTTCAAGGAGTCCTTCCGCGCGTACATCGACTCGACCATCGCCGGCGGCGGCTGGAAGGTCGACGGGGTCGAGGACAACGTGGGCATCTTTACGTGGTCCGGCGGCTCTGGCGGCATCGACCCTGCTGCCGGGCTGGGTTCGATCGGCTTCACCGGCTCGCTCGAGTTCACGGGCCACGAGGGCGTGCTTGACACCACGTTCTCCAACCCGCGTGTGGAGTTCAACGCAGACGGCGCCTTCCTGCTGCTCGACGTCGTTGGCGAGACCCGCGACGGAGTGGCCGTGAACGCCACCGGCGTGCGCTTCGCCGAGCTCGACCTCGACGCCGCGACCATCGAAGCCAAGGGTGCCATGGTGCTGCTGAGCGACATCCCCGCGACCCTCACCGAGGACGGCTCCGCCGCCTTCGGCACCTACCCCGCCGGCGAGTCGCTCGACCCCATCACCGTCACCGCGACCGGCGCCCAGGGCTGCCTTGGCTTCCTCGCGGGTGAAGAGCTCGCGCCCACAGCAGAGCCGTCGCCGGCTCCTTCGACCAGCGAGACGCCCGACGCTGTGGCAGGGCCCAGCGGCGAGTCCAACTCTTCGCTGTATTGGCCATGGGTGGTGCTTGGCGCGCTGGTGCTCGCGGCCGTGGTTGGCGTGATCGCGTTCCGCAGGGGCAAGGCCGCGGCGTAAGCCGCGGGCTTGGCTCGCTCTAGGAGCGCACCGGCACGATGAGCGGGGCCCCCGTGGTGGGGTCTGGGACGATGCGCACGGGCGTTCCGTAGACCTCTTCGACGAGCTGCTCCGTAAGCACTTCTCCGGGCGCTCCCGCCGTCACGAGACGACCCTTGCTCATCACCGCGACGCGATCCGCGTAGGCGGCAGCCAGCGACAGGTCGTGGACCACCACGACCACCGCGACGCCGTCCCGGGCGAGCTGACGCGCAAGGCGCATGACGTCCTCTTGGTGGCGCAGATCCAGCGCCGCCGTGGGTTCGTCGAGCAGCACGATCGTGGCCTGCTGAGCCAGCACTCGAGCGAGCGACGCGCGAGCCCGCTCGCCGCCGCTGAGCGAAGTGAAGACACGATCTGCCAGGTGCGCGATGTCGGTGCGCTCCATAGCGTCGGCGATCGCAGCGTCGTCCTCATCGCTCTGCGGCGTGCCCTGCCAGGGCGCGCGACCCATCTCCACGACCTCTGCCACGCGGAATGCGAACGCGACGTTGTTGTCCTGAGTGAGGACGCCGCGGCGGCGCGCGAGCTCCTTGTGGGGCCACTCGGACAGCAGGCGCCCTTCAAGCTGGGTGCGACCGCTCGTGGGCTCCCGCTCCCCCGTAAGGAGGCTCAGCAGGGTGGACTTGCCTGCGCCATTGGGGCCCACGAGCGCGACGAGCTCGCCGTGATTCACCTCGAGCGTGACGCCGTCGACGAGGGTCGCGCCGCTGATCGTGTACGTCGCGTCGAGAGCGGCGATTGCGGCTGGCTGGTTCATGCCCAGCCTCCCTGCCTAGTGCGTGCGCGGCGCAGCAGGAAGAAGAAGAACGGTCCACCGATGAGCGACGTGAGCAGGCCGATGGGAAGCTCCGCACCGGTGACGGCGGTGCGAGCGACGACGTCGGCGAACAGCAGCAGCACCGCTCCGCCGAGCGCGCTCGCCGGGAGCAGTGCCTTGTGACCGGGTCCCATGACCATGCGCAGCGCGTGCGGAACCACGAGGCCGACGAAGGAGATGATGCCGACGTACGCGACGGCCGCTCCCGTGAGAATCGCGACGGCGAAAATCGAGACCACGCGCAGGCGCTCCACGCGCACCCCAAGATGCGAGGCGGTGCGCTCTCCGAGCGCAAGGAGGTCATAGCGTCGGGCGCTGGCGAAGGCGACCACGGCGCCCGCGGTGCCAAGCAGCGCGACCATGCCCACCTCGCTCCAGCGCGAGCCGTTGAGCGAACCCAGCTGCCAGAAGATGATCTGCTCGCGAGAGCCCGTGTCCGAAAGGAACGTCATGAGCGCGAGGCCCGCTCCCGCGAACGCGTTGATCGCGATGCCGGTGAGCAGCAGCGTGACGACCTCCGTGCGGCCGTTGGCCCTGGCAGTCGCGTACACGAGCAGCGTGGCGAGCACACCTCCCGCGAAGGCGAACACCGCGAGTCCGGCGGAGCCGAACAGCGTGACGCCAGTCGCGATCGCGAACGCGGCACCCAGCGCGGCTCCGCTCGAGACGCCCACAACGCCGGGCTCGGCAAGCGGATTGCCGAAGATCGCCTGCATCACCGTGCCCGCGATGGCGAGCGCGGCTCCTACCAGCGCTGCCATGGCCACTCGCGGGAAGCGGATCTGCCACAGCGCCTGGTCGTGAAGCTCGTCGACGGGCGCCCACGAGGTGTGCAGGCCGATGCGGTCAAGGATTGAGCCGATGACCTCGGTGACCGCGACGGGGAACTGGCCGATTGCGGACGACAGGATCACGCCGATGAACAGCGCGATCGCAAGGATCGTGGTCGCCGCGATGACGCGACCACGGCGGGCCTCAGCCGCCCCCACTTATGACTCCGGCGCGTAGATCGCGCGCGCGAGACCGTCGAGCACCGCGGCCGAGCGCGGGCCGAAGGACAGGATGTGGGTGTCGTCCATGTCGATGATGCGGCGGTTCTCGCCGGCCGTGGTGAGCGCAATCGCCGGCCACGTGTCGAACAGGCCTTCGACGCCGTTGACGCTCTCGAGTCCGTCCGTCATGACGAGCAGGACGTCGGGATCCGCGGCAAGCATCGCCTCGTCAGTGAGCGGGCGCATGCCCTTGACGCCCACCTCTGACGCGACGTCTACGCCGTTGAGCGCCTCAATGAGGTGGTCCGCGCCCGACTCCTCTCCGAACAGGTAGTACACGCCGGAGGTGCCCCGCAGGTACAGGAACATCATGCGCAGCGGCTTGGCGCTCGCCGGGACGATCTGGTCGATCTGGTCGCTCACCGTGTCGACAGCGGAGGTGAGGTCGGCGGCGACCTTGTCCCCAGCGTCGGGCACTCCCAAGACCTCCGCGATGTCGCGCGCAAGCTGCGCGGCGCCCTCGAAGCTTGGCTTGTTCTCGACGTATACCACGGTGATACCAAGGTCGCGCAGCTGGTCAATCGCGGACGTGGGGCCGACGCTGCCGTCCGTGATCACGAGCGTGGGCTCGAGCGCGAGCATGGCTTCTGCGTTGATCGAGTGGCCGCTGCCGGTGACGACGGGAGAGTTGTCGGAGCCGGGGTACGAGGTCGAGATGTCGTGACCGACGATGAGATCGCTCAGGCCGAGCGCCCAGATGGTGTCCGCGATGGAGCCGGACAGGTCGACCGCGATGACGCGGCTCGCGTCGGTGACGGTGACCTGCTGGTCGCCGCCGCGGTCGTGGCTCGTGACGGTGACGGGAAGCTGCGGCGTGGGGCGCGTCTGAGGCGCCGCGAGGCCGGCGATGTGCAGCGTCGCGGTGGAAGGTCCCTGGTAACTGCTGGGATCTGCGAGGACGTCGAGCTCAGTGAGCGGGAGCGCCTGAGTGGGCGCCTCGGCCGAGGATGACGCGTCGGGAGTGGCTGTTTCTTGCGGGGTGAGCGTCACGCCGCACGCGCTCAGCGCCAGCGCGGCGGCAAGTGCCAAAGCCGCGGCGGACGCGGCGCGAGAGCGCCTCACGAAGACGTGCTCGCGCCCAGCGCCTCGAAGATCGCGGCGTTGAACATGAAGGCGTCCTTCGCCTCGGCGATGAGGGTGGCCTCCTGCTCCGCGGTGAAGGCGAGTGAATCGAGCCCTTCGCGGTAGGTGCGCTTGTAGTGGACGGGGCTGTCGATGGTCTCGAAGCGGTAGAACGCGAGCTGCTCAGGGGTCGCGCCGTAGTGGCGAGCGACGAGCGCCGCGATGGCCTGGCCACCGCTCAGGTCACCCAGGTAGCGGGTGTAGTGATGCGCGACGTAGCGGGGCAGGTCGCGGTCGTCGATGCTCTCGAGGTGCGCGACGTACGCGGCAGTCGCGGGAAGGATCGGGTGCTGCGCCTCGAGGCCGGTGACGCCAAGGTGGGCGAGGTCGGACTCGATCGACGGAGTGCGGATGAGTCCCAAGTCCTTGAGGAAGGCGGGGTCATCGTCCTGGATCTCGCGCGCTTCGAGGGCGCGGTAGATGTACGCGTACTGAGCGAGGTAGGCGGTGTACGCCTCAAGGCTCAGCTCTCCACCCATGAGACGCGTGATGAAGCCACGGTTCTCGGTGTCGCGGTGCTCGGGGGTGGTCGCCTCACGCAGGCGGTCAGCAAGGCCAACGGCCTCCTCAGTCACGGTCATGCGCGGCAGTCTATCAATTACGCAACGTTGTGGTAACCAAATTAATCTCGCAGTGCCCGACGCTGTGGCTGGCTCTAGCTGTCGCGCTCCTTCTTGTACTTCTTGAGGAAGATCAGTCCCAGCACCCAGCCGCCGATGGCGGTGATGAGCCACACGATGAGCGTGCCGATCACCCAGGCGCTGATCCCGCTGATCTCAAGGCTGTCCGTGACGAGCGACGTGATGAGCAGAGCGAGGAACGTCGAGACGAGTCCCACTCCCCCCAGCAGGAAGCTCGCGTACTTTCGCGCCATGTTGAAGATGAACGGCGCGAGGATCGCCTGGAGCACGGCGAAGATCACGGCGGCGATGATCAGACCTTGGAGGGTCACGTCGAAGCCGTCGATGATGACGGAGGTCAGCCACAGCGCGAGCGCCGCGGTGACGAGGTAGATCACCAGGCTGGTGAGGAAGCGCATCATTCTCGAACGCTACCGCCGTCACGGCGTGGCCGCGCGGCGAACGTTGGGTCCGTCAGATGGCCAGCGCGGGCGCCTCGTCCTCCTGCTCTACGTGGTACTCGTGACGCTTGACTCGTACCAGGAAAAACGCGATGAGCGCCCCCGCAACCAGCAGCGCGGCTCCCCAGAAATAGCCCACGTGATAGCCGGCCACGAGCGACTCCGGGAACGGACGTCCGTCCTCTCCCATGCCGATCTCCTCAATGGAGGTCTTCTGCGCGGTGAGCGCCAGCGTCGACAGCAGCGCGAGTCCCACCGAGCCGCCCACCTGCTGTGCTGTGTTGAGCAGCGCGGAGGCGACACCCGCATCCCGCGCCTCGACGCCGATGAGTGCCGTGGACGAGGTGGGAATGAACACGAACGCCATGCCCAGCGGGATGATCACCATCGAGGGGAACACGGTGGTCCAGTAGTTGTCCTCAGGAGTGGTGCGCAGCAAGAGCAGCATGCCCACCGCCGCGACCAGGAGTCCCACGACCATGAGGGGGCGCGGGCCAAGCTTGGGAAGCAGCCTTGCCACCACGCCTGCGGTGAGGATGATCACGATCGAGAACGGCAGGAAGTGGATGCCCGCAGTGAGCGCGTTGTAGCCGAGCACCACCTGCAGGTAGAAGCCCAGGAACAGAAACATCGCCGTGAGTCCCGCGCCCACCACGAGGAACGTCAGGTAGGAGCCGCCGCGCACCCTGTCCAGCGGAATGCGCAGGGGCAGCAGCGGGTTCGAGGTGCGGCGCTCAAGCAGCACGAAGCTCACGAGCAGCACCGTCGCGAGCACAAGCAGCGTGATCACCCAGGGGTCGGCCCAGCCGTGCTCCGCTTCCGGCACGCGAGTGAAGCCATAGACGAGCGCAAGCAGGCCGATGGTGGCGAGAAGCGCGCCGGGCACGTCGAAGTGCGGGTGGCCACCGGCTTTGGACTCGCGCACGATGATCACCGCGAAGACGGCGGTGGCGAGCGCGATCGGCACGTTCACCCACATGACCCACTCCCAGCCAAGGCTGTCGGTGAGGACGCCGCCAAGGATCAGGCCGATGGCCGCGCCGGCACCAGAGAGCGCACCGAAGACACCGAACGCCTTCGCGCGCTCCTTCGGCTCAGTGAAGGCGACGGTGACGAGGGACAGCGCCGCCGGCGCGAGCAGCGCCGCGAAGACGCCCTGCAGTCCGCGAGCGGCGAACAGGTACTCCTGCGACGGCGCGAAGCCGCCAAGTGCGGAGGCGCCGGCAAAGCCCAAGAGGCCCACGATGAAGGCACGCTTGCGGCCCCAGAAGTCGGCGATGCGACCACCGAGCAGCAGGAGCGAGCCGAACGTGAGGATGTAGGCGGTCACGACCCACGAGCGGTTGGCATCGGAGATCCCGAGGGCAGACTGCATATGAGGCAGCGCCACGTTCACGATCGAGCCATCGAGCACGATCATCAGCTGAGCAACGGCAATGACCGCAAGCATGCGCCAGCGGTTGGCGTCTACGGACGCAGGGGCAAGCGACTCCGCCACAGCGGACCTCCTGGGGACAAGGGGGACTCCGTCTTCTGCGACGGACTACCGACACGTTACGTGACGGGTGTGACAACGCTCATGCCCAACCCACGCATTCCTCAGGCGCGGATTGCGCTGAGGCGAGCGGAGCGTCGGGCAGTTTCTGCGAGAATATCCGGCATGACTGCCCGCATCCCCGAAAAGGCCACCGTCGACGGACTTGAAGACCGCTGGACCGGCGTATGGGAAGAGCAGGGAACGTACCGCTTCAACCGTGAGGCGACCCGCGAGCAGGTGTACTCGATCGACACGCCGCCGCCCACGGTCTCCGGCTCCCTGCACGTTGGCCACGTGTTCTCCTACACGCACACCGACGTCATCGCGCGCTACAAGCGCATGCGCGGCCACGAGGTCTTCTACCCCATGGGCTGGGACGACAACGGCCTGCCCACCGAGCGTCGCGTGCAGAACTACTTTGGCGTGCGCTGCGACCCCACGCTGCCCTACGACCCCAACTTTGTGCCGCCGCACGAGGGCACCGACAAGGACGTCAAGGCCGCCGACCAGATTCCGATCTCGCGCCGCAACTTCGTGGAGCTGTGCGAGCGCCTCACCGTTGAGGATGAGGAGAAGTTCGAGCAGCTGTGGCGTCACCTTGGCCTGTCCGTGGACTGGGGCATGACGTACCAGACCATCTCCCCCGCTTCGATTGCCGTGGCGCAGCAGGCGTTCCTGCGCAACCTCGCGCGCGGCGAGGCGTACCAGGCAATGGCGCCCACGCTGTGGGACATCACCTTCCGCACGGCCGTGGCGCAGGCAGAGCTCGAGGATCGCGAGCGCCCCGGCGCCTACCACCGCGTGGGCTTCGCGCGCACCGACGGCGGCGAGCCCGTCTACATCGAGACCACTCGCCCCGAGCTGCTGCCCGCATGTGTGGCGCTCGTGGCGCACCCTGACGACGAGCGCTACCAGCCGCTGTTCGGCAAGACCGTGGTGACTCCCGTGTTCGGCGTCGAGGTGCCGGTTGTGGCGCATCAGCTCGCCTCCCCCGACAAGGGCTCCGGCATCGCGATGATCTGTACGTTCGGTGACGTCACCGACGTCATCTGGTGGCGAGAGCTCGACCTCCCCACGCGCGCCATCCTGGGCTGGGACGGCCGCATCATCGAGGAAGCGCCCGACGCCATCACCAGCGAGTCTGGACGCGCGGCTTACGCGTCGCTCGCCGGGCTCACGGTGTACGCAGCGCAGCAGCGCGTGGTCGAGCTGCTGCGGGAATCTGGCGACCTGGTGGGCGACCCCAAGCCCATCACCCACCCCGTGAAGTTCTACGAGAAGGGCGACCGTCCGCTCGAGATCGTCACGACGCGCCAGTGGTACATCCGCAACGGCGGCCGCGACGCTTCGCTGCGTGAGGAGCTGGTGGCTCGCGGCAATGAGCTCGACTTCGAGCCTGACTTCATGCGCGTGCGCTACGAGAACTGGGTGCGTGGACTGACGGGCGACTGGCTCATCTCGCGACAGCGCTTCTTCGGTGTGCCGATCCCTGTCTGGTACCCGGTCGATGACTCTGGCGAGCCCATCTGGGACTCGCCCATCGCGCCGACCGAGGACATGCTTCCCGTTGACCCGTCCGCCGATGTGCCCCCGGGCTACACCGAGTCCCAGCGCGGCGTGCCCGGCGGTTTCGTGGGCGACACCGACATCATGGACACGTGGGCCACGTCCTCGCTCACGCCGCAGATCGTGTGCGGCTGGCGCGACGACCCCGAATTGTTCGCCAAGACGTTCCCCATGGACCTGCGCCCCCAGGGTCAGGACATCATCCGCACGTGGCTGTTCTCCACCGTGGTGCGCGCTCACCTCGAGCACGACCAGCTGCCGTGGAAGCACGCCGCGATCTCCGGCTGGATCCTCGACCCCGACCGCAAGAAGATGTCGAAGTCGAAGGGCAACACCGTCACGCCCATGGGCTTGCTCGAGACGCACGGCTCCGACGCCGTTCGCTATTGGGCGGCTTCCGCTCGCCTCGGCACGGACGCGGCGTTCGACGAGGGCCAGATGAAGATCGGCCGTCGCCTCGCGATGAAGGTGCTCAACGCGTCGAAGTTCGTGCTCGGCGCCACGGGCATTGCGACGTGCGAGACGCTCGAGGAGGCGGTTGCCGCGGCTGACGCCGTGCGCAGCCAGCCCGTCACCGAGCCGCTCGACCAGGCGATGCTCGGAGCGCTCGGCTCGGTCATCGCTGCCGCGACCGCCGCGCTCGAGGCCTACGACCACACGCGCGCGCTCGAGACGGTCGAGACGCTGTTCTGGACCTTCTGCGACGACTACCTCGAGCTCGTGAAGGAGCGCGCCTACGACGGTGCTCCCCTTGGTGAGCCCATCGATCCGCACGCCGAGTGC
>CALALQ010000104.1 GCA_937925595.1 uncultured Demequina sp.
AGCATGCCCGCGAGCCGCGCCGACCTGGGTCGGCGCGGCTCGTTCGTCGTGCGCGGTGTGCCTGGTGTGCTCCGCGTGAGCGCGGCTCGAGGTTGGTCAGCGCGGCTCGAGGTCAGCGTGGCTCGAGGTCGGGGCGCTGATTATAGAGGTAGCGGAAGAACTCCTCTTTGAGCTCGAGCATCGCCTGGAACTGGTTGCGCTCCTGCATCACCCAGTCGACCTCGAGATCGGCCTTGGCCAGCCGCCAGCCGTGCTCGCGCGCCAGGAAGCTCATCCACTGGTCCTCGATGAACGCGAACCGGTCGGGGAGGCGGCGGAAGTATCCCGGCAACTCGACGATGGCGGGGTCGACGACGCATCCGCCCGTGCCCACGTAGCTCGCCTCGCCCCGGTCTTCGACCTCTTCGCGAGCCCAGTAGCCGCCACGCTGACGGAATGCCCAGACCCCCGTGATGGAGCGAGGGTGGTGGCGGCCGACCAGGTCGCCGATGAACCGCGGGCCGATCGATTGATCGTCATCCAGCATCACGACCGGGCCCGTGTACCGTTCACCGCGCAGTCGACGGATCACGAAGAAGCGGCCGATGCCACCGAGATTGACGCGACTGCTGCGCAGCTCCACCGAAGCGAGGGCGCCGGCCGGCACGGCGTCGACCGGCAGGGCGTCGACCGCCGCTAGGTAGGCGGGGTCGTGCTCCGGCCGATTGTTCCACAGCAAGAGCCGGATGCCCGGTACGCCTTCCTGCGCGGAAAGCTCGGCCAGCAGGTCGGCGAAGCGCTCGGGTCGATTCCACAGGCACATCACGACCGGTATGGCTCCCGTGCGCGGCGCGCCGAAAATGCGACGCATCCGGAACGGCACGTGGCCGTACCGCCAGCGCAGCAGCCCGCGGCGGTATCGAGCGAGTCGCCGTCGGACGCGTGCGGGCACCGCGGCGAGCCGCCCCGAGGTCACTCGAGCTCCTTGAACTCCGGCGCCGCGTACATCGTGCCTGCGGCATCCCACTGCTCGGGGACCGTGAACGAGGCCGCCTGGGGTGCGTCGTGCAGGTGTCGCCCGGCGAAGTCCATCAGCGAGATGTTGACGAAGTACTTGCCGCCGGCGAACCGGACGTCGCGGACAGTGAGTTCGACCGTCCTCCGGCCTCTGAGCGGGGCGAGGTCGGTCCCGGTGCGCCGCGTCGTGGTGCCGTAGACGGCCTGTCCCTTGACGTTGTCGATCTGCCCCGCACAGATCCACTCGGCGATGCCGGTCGTGTGCTCGAGCTCGGTGATGATGCGCAGGTCATCGCCGGGGCGCACCTCGTCGCCGTGCTGAAGGCTCCGCACCGTCGTCGAGAGGATGCGCCCGTTCTCGAGTTCGGGGTTCGCCGGGGCGGCCTTGATCTCTTCCTGCCGACGGTCCTCCAGTAGGTCGCGGAACGCGGCGATCGCCGCGTTCGGGTCGCCGTCTTGGATCACCTCGCCGTGGTGGAGCAGAATCGCCCGATCGGCGAGTTCCGAGACCTGGCCCAGCGAGTGGGTCACGAGGATGATCGTTCGGCCCTCGGTCTGGAAGGTCTTGATGGTGTCGAGGCATTTGCGCTGAAAGGCCTCATCGCCCACGGCGAGCACCTCGTCGACGAGCAGCACGTCGGGATCGGTGTGCACCGCGACGGCGAAGGCCAGGCGCACGTACATTCCCGATGAGTAGAACTTCACCTGCGTGTCGATGAACTCGCCGATACCGGAGTAGGCGACGATCTCGTCGAACCGCTCTTCGGTCTCACTGCGGGAGAGCCCGAGGATCGACGCGTTGAGGTAGACATTCTCCCGGCCCGTCAGGTCGGGATGGAACCCGGCGCCGAGTTCGAGCAGGGCCGCGAGCCGGCCTCGCCGCTCGACCGACCCCTCGGTCGGGGCGAGGATACCGCCGATGATCTTCAGCAGGGTGCTCTTGCCCGACCCGTTGTGGCCGATGAGCGCCACCGTTTGACCGGCGTGCAGTTCAGCCGTCAGCCCGCGAAGCGCCCAGAACTCCTCGCGGTGCTGCCGACCCGCACGGCCGAACGTGACGAGCCGCTCTTTGAGTGAGTTGTCCTTCCGGATCACGAATCGCTTCGACACGTTCTCGAGGCGCACCACCGGGGGCCCGGACGAACCGACGGCGTCGGGGCGGGGAGGATCGGTGACGGTCATGTGGGTGGAGCTCCGTTCGGATGGGCGGCCCGGAGGGGCGGCAACAAGAGTAGTCGGGTCAGCCGCGAGGCGGCGGGGGCGCGGTCCGTCGGCGCACCGATCGGATGGTCCAGCGCAGCCTGATGGCCAATCCCACCCGGATGACGACGCGGACCGGCCAGAGCGCCGCCCCACGGTACTTGCGGGACAGATACCGATAGGCGCTGCGATGATGCTCCCGCAGCATCCGCTCGGAGCTGCTGGCCGTCGAATGGCCGCCGATGTGCGTGACAGTCGCCTCGGGAAGGTAGATGTTCCGGCAACCGGATGCGGCGATGCGATCGCCCAGATCGACGTCTTCGAAATACATGAAGTACGACGCGTCGAAGCCACCGATCCGATCGAACACCGCGCGGCGAACGAGCAGACACGCCCCCGAGAGCCAGTCGGTCTCGCGCGTGCCGGTCGCCGAGCCGGTTCGACGGTACTGCGTCGACCACCGGTTTTCGGGCGCGATCACGCCGAGCACGGCGTGCCCGATGCCGTGCCGGAGCGAGGGTGACCGCCTGGCCGAGGGGTAGATCGTGCCATCGGCGTTCAGGATCGCCGGACCCACGGCGCCGGCGTCATCGTGCGCATCGGCGTACGCGACGAGCCGGTCGATCGCGCCTGGGCTGAACATGAGGTCGGCATTGCAGACGAGCAGGTATCGAGCGGCGGGATGCGCCGCGGCCGCGCCGGCATTGACCCCACCGCCGTACCCGACGTTCTGGTCGAGCGCGACGAACCGCGCGCCGTGTGCCTCCGCGATCGATGCCGTCTGATCGCGCTGCGAGCTGGCGTTCTCCACGACGATGACCTCGGTGCTCGTCCGCTCGGCGGCGGCGCCGACGGAGTCGAGCAGCCGTCCGAGGACGTCGGCCGAGTTGTAGGCGACCACGACGACGCTGATGGTCGGCGGAGTGGCGAGGTGTTCGGCGTTCACAGCGCCTGCGCGAAGTCGCCCTGCAGACGGTTGAACACCATGTGCGCGCCGACGAGACCGGCGAGCCCGATGAGGAGGGCGATGCCCATGCGGAGCAGGAGCTCACTCGGATACGGTGCGTCGGCGCCGGCGGTCCAGAACGCTTTCTGGAAGCCGAGGACCGCGAGCGTCAGCGGGTTGTTGGTGTACACGTCGAGCACCCAGGGCGCGACGGAGTCGCGCACCATCTGCCAGCTGTACACGATCGGAGAGGCCCACATGAGCAGCATCACGATGACCTCGATGAGGTACTGGATGTCGCGGAGGAAGACGTTCGCGGCCGACATCAGCAGCGCCA
>CALALQ010000105.1 GCA_937925595.1 uncultured Demequina sp.
CGAAACGGTGTGCGACTGCGCATGGAGGGAGTACCTACTTCATTCAAGCGAGGACACCATGACCGTCACGTTCCTGCACACCGGGGATGAGCACATCGACTCCGACTACCACGGGACCATCAACCCGAAGACAGGTCGGAACACCGCCTGGGAGTCGAACTACCGCACCGTCCGCCACATCGCCGAGCATGCCGCCGAGCGCGGCGTGAACGCCGTGGTGTCCGCCGGTGACGAGTTCAAGAACGGACGCCCGTCCCAGGAGGCGATGCTGATGCTCGCCGACGCGTACACCCCGCTCGCGGAGGCTGGCATCCCGCTGCTGCTGATGGACGGCAACCACGACCGCACCCTCGTCCCCGCCGGTCACCGGACTGCCATCCTCGTCCTCGCCGAGATCCTCCGCGCGCGCGGCGGAACGGTCGTCACCTCCGCTGAGCCGGAGCTCGTCGAAGTCGGCGGCATCCAGGTCGCCACCCTCCCGTGGCTGAACCGCAACGCGGTCCTCGCCGGTGAGACTGTCGGCGCCGCCGAAGGTGACCGCCTCGTCGCCGACTGGGCTCTCCGCAAGCTCGAGGAGCTTGCTTCGAGCGCTGACCCGTCGATGCCTCTCATCATGAGCGGGCACGTCACCGTCGCCAAACTGACCGCTGAGGAGACCACGGGCACCCGCCGCGGGTCGGAGATGGAGATGGCCACGCACGTCTTCTCCGAACCCATCCTCGACGTCACCCGGCTCGAACAGCTCCCGTACCAGTACGGTGCGCTCGGCCACATCCACACCGCCCAGAACATCGGCACCGGCATCTACCGGTACGCCGGGTCGCTGAACCGGTTCACGTTCACCGACGAGCCGGACATCAAGGGCGCGAACCTCGTCACCCTCGACGGGCGCGGCGGGTTCACCGCGGACCGCATCGACACGCCCGCCCGGGTCCTTCGCACCATCGACCTGGCCGAAACGGACACTATCGAGGTGGAGGAGGGCGCCCTCGTCCGGTTCCTGCTCCCCGAAGGTCAGGCCGACGTCGACAAGGAGGTCCGGGCCGCTGTCGCCGCGCACGGCGCCCGTGTCGTGGACACCAAGCCCCGCCCCCGTCAGCGGAAGCAGCAGACCGCGACGGTGAAGGCGCTCCCGAAGTCCACGTCCGCCGCTGACGCGCTCCGTGCGTGGGCGAAAGACAACGCGACCGTCGAAGTGGACACCCTGGTCGCCGCCGCCGAGAAGCTGAACGCGGCATGAAGCCCACATTCCGCGACCTTGTCGCCACACTCCTGCTCGCCGCCGCTGTGAAAGTCGGCGGGCCCGCGTTCAAGACGCATCTCATGGTGTTGCCCGACAACGCTCGCGCTCGAAAGGACCACTCATGACCCTCACCCCAGACGACCTCCGGTTCCTCGCCGGACACATCAAGGACGCCGCGACCTTCGACATGGGCGGCCTGCCCGACAAGTCCCTGAAACGGCTCGCGAAGCACCTCAAGCAGGTTGCCGCGGACCTCGACACCGAAACCCCAGAGGTCACCGAGGAGCGCGCCGGGTTCGAGGCGAGGGCGTGGGCGGAGCAGTACACCGCCGGCATGTCCCAGAAGGAAGCGGCCGCGTTCAAGCGCGGGCACGCCGCAGGCTGGCGCGACGCTGGCGCCCCGGCACCGCAGGACAACACCGACAGGTTCGGGGAGTTCCTCCGCGCCGAGACCGTGTGCGCGACGCTGGGCATCGAGATGGCCGAGCTGGAACTGCGTGTCGAGCAGGAGCGCGTACTCCGCGTGGAGACCGCCGACGGGATGGTGCTCTACCCGGCCGTCCAGTTCCAGGGCGACAGGATTTTCCGAAGCCACCTGCAGGCTGTCCTCCGGGTCCTCCGCCCGGCCGCCTCTGACGGGTGGACCGTCCTGTACTGGCTGACCTCCCCGCTCGACGAGTACGAGGGCCGCACCCCCATCGACCTGCTCCGGGCAGGTCTCCTCGCGCAGGTGCTGATGTTCGCCGAGGAGGACGCTGCCGCGTGGAGGTCGGCGCGCGACGCCAGCCCGTGGACGCTGACGCTGGACGACTCGAACTTCCCGCCGATCTACCGTCTCGAGTACCAGGACACGACCCTGCGCGGTAAGCCGACGTTCATCGACTTCGAGCCGTCGCACCTGCCCGAGCTCATCCGCACGCTCCGTCGCGCGGAGGTGCGGCCGTGAGCGCGTTCGAAGTGTCCCTGGAACCGCCGCTGTACCCGGAAGGATACGACCGCGCGTACATCCAGGTCGGATACAACGGGGCGCGCGGGCGGTTCGCGTTCGAGTTCGCCCCGGAGGAGCGCGACGAGTTCGTCAAGGCGCTGCAAGACCTCGACCTGACCGGGCCTATGCCCAAGTACACCGGTGACCCGAATGAGCGTCCCGGAGGCTCCATCCCCCTCACGAGGCTGCGCCGCAGCACCGGAGGCCGTTCATGACCGACGAGAACCCGTACACCGACGGCATCGAACCGGGCTCCCTGTGGGTCCGGGACGAGCACCGACCGGGCCGGGCGCGCTCCATCGAGGTGGTCGCCGTGGACCCGCCGTTCGAGGTCCGCTGGCGAGACCTCGACCCACACGGCGCCCCAGGCCGCGGCGCCATGTTCGCCTCCACGCTCCGCCGCGACTACACCGAGGTGGTACCCCGCGGCGCCGGCCACCCGGACGGCATCACCCTGCCTCCGTTCGCCGAACGTGCGATCGTGGATGCTGTCGCCGGTATCGCCGACGAGAAGCTCAGGAAGGACACCGCCTCGTGACCGACGCCCCCGTCACCTACTACGAGATCGGCAAGCACGTCGAAGCGGCCCTCATCGCCGGGCACGGGCTGAATGTGGAGACCGACCCGGGGGAGTTCTACTACGAGCCGGACGAGCTCCGCACCGAATGGGACGACCTCGCCCCCGGCGAACCGTTCCGCATCACCCCGTGCCTGCACTGCCACCCCGGCAGCACCACGCAGACCACGCACGCCTACGAGCCCGCAGCCACCACCGGCGACTGACCCACGTTTCGGTGGTCCACTGCGCATGGAGGGAGTAACGACTCACCCCTGCGCAGAGGACACCAAGACATGAAGCTCCACTCCATCACCCTCGAAGGGTTCTGGGGATACCGGGAATCCGTGACCGTCGAAATCGACGGCATCCCGCTCCTGGTCGCCGTCGGCCACAACGGGTCCGGCAAGTCCGCTCTCATCGTCTCCGCAGTCCTCGCCGGCCTGTACGGGAAGTTCCCGACGAACACCATCCCGGAGTCCATCACCCACGGCGCGACCGAAGGTCACGTCATGGTCGAGTTCGAGGTGAACGGCACCCTGTACCGCGTCACCCGCTCCTACCCCCGCAAGGGCGCCTCCACCGCCGCCGTCTTCCACTGGGAGGACGACCACTGGAAGGCCCTCACCGAGAAGGGCCAGCAGGAAGCGACCGCGAAGGTCACAGAACTGCTCGGCATGGACTACGACACCGCCATCACCACCTGGGTCGCCATCCAGGGGGAGTACGGTGCGTTCGCGAAAGCGAAGCCCGCACCCCGCTTCCAGATGCTGTCCACCGTGTTCGGCCTCGACAAGTACAAGCCGATGCTCGCCGCCGCCAAGAAGCAGCTCAAGGCCGCGCAGGAGACAGCCGCGAAAGCCGAAGGCCGCGTCACCGAACTCAACGACTCCCTCATCGACGATGACGCCCGCGACGGCGACCAGATGACCGACGAGCAGCTCGCCGACGCCATCACCGCCGCGCACGCCGCGCTCGACCAGGCAGCATCCGCACTCGCCGCCCACCAGCAGAACAACCCGGCCCTCGCCGTCGAACGTGCCCGGACGGCCCTGGCCGCTGTCCGCGACGTGCGCCTGGCGAACCTCCGCGCCGCCGAAGAAGCACTCACCGACCTCCGCGCCGCCCGCGACCGTGAACCGGCGCGCCGCGACAGCCTCATCGCTGACGCGAACGCCCGATACGACCGTGACGTGAACACCGCCACCGCCCGGTACGAGCGTGACGCGCAGGCCCAGACCGCAGAAGCAGACCACGCCCGCGCCGCGCTCGCAGTCGCCGCTGACGCCGCCTCCCGCCTCGAGGAGGCCCGCACGGTCGCCGTCCAAGCCGAAACCGACCTGAACGACGCCGCCACCGTAGTCACCGAAGCCGCCGCGCTCGTCGGGGAGGCAACCCTGGGGGTGGAGCGTGCGAACACCGCGCTCACCGCCGCTCAGAACGACGTCGCCGACGCGTACGACGCTCTGGACGTGCTCGCCCACGAAGGCGACTGCTACGCCTGCGGTCAGCACATCTCTGAGTCCATCGCCCGCGCCCTCCACGCCGCGCAGAAGAAGGTCATCGCTGACGCCGAAGCGCTCGTGCAGACCCGCATCACCGAGCAGGCCGCCGCTGTCACCGCCCTCGACGGGGCGAAAGCCGCACACGCTGACGCGCTCGCGGCCGAGGTCGCCGCGCAGACGCAGGCGACCACCGCTGCGCTCTTGCTCCGGGACGTGGAAGCTGCCGCCTCCCTCGCCTCCCAGCACCAGGCCGCCCTGGACGCCGCCACCGCCCGCCTCACCGTCCTCGGTGCCGAGCGGGACGAAGCGCTCGCTGTCGCTGCCGCAGACCGCGACCAGGCGATCGCCAGCGCCGAGAAGGCCTGCACCGAGAACCTCGCCGCCATCGCCAAGCGCGGAAAGGACGCAGCCGCGTACGCGCAGTCGCTCAAGGCCCCGACCGCCGAGGAACTCGAACTCGACCGTGACCTGACCGCCGCTGAGAACTTCGCCGCCGGTGACTCCCGCTACCAGGCGGAGACCGAACGTCTCACCGCCGCCCGCGACCAGGCCCGCACCGAGGCGACCGCCCTTGACGCTGAGCAGGGTCGCCGTGCCGAGGTCGCCCGCCGCCAGGCCGAGCAGGCA
>CALALQ010000106.1 GCA_937925595.1 uncultured Demequina sp.
GGCGGCTGCTCGGTAGACTCGGGCGGTCAGCCTCTGTAGCTCAATGGAAGAGCAGCTCCGTCCTAAGGAGAGGGTTGGGGGTTCGAGTCCCTCCAGGGGCACCAGTTGTTTCTTACTCGAACACCCGGTCAGAAGAAGAACGGCCAGGGATTGCGCAACGTTTGATTCCAGGATCGCCCCCGTCTGCGGACGGGGGCTTTCGCTTGTCCGGGCGACGGGCTCCTCCCCCGCACGGAATGCTGCCTCGGCGTGGTGGATCTCGCGCACGGCGGGCTGTTCCGATCCAGTCGCGGTGACCTCGTAGTCGGTGTCGATGAAGAGCCGGTCGAAGAACGTCTCGATCAGTTGACGTCGCATGGTGCTGTCCGCCGCCCGGTAGTAACCGGAAGGCACTTTCAGCAGTTCAACGGTCGAGCGGAGTGCCGCTGCGCCGCGAGCCGCGGTCGCGTCAGTCATCTCCAGCTGTTCCTCCAACCGTCCGCGCTCGAGGGAGATCTTGAGGAGGCGGTCCTTCAAGTTCTGACTGCGGAGCCTCTCGTCGGCGGCGAGGTCGAAGAGCTGCTCCTCCTTGACGGTGAGCTTCTTGATCTCACGCTGCAGATGCTCGCGGCGTGCGCGGTCGCCCTCTTGTCCGATGTCAAGCGCGAGCCCGATCTCGTCATCCAGGACTTGGGCGAACTCGGGGTCGAGGCGTTGCGCACCGACGGCTCTCATGACGGCGTCCTCAACCTGCGACACCGCCAAGTGGGGCAGGTCGCAGCTCCCTTGCTGACGGCCTCGACAGAGGTAGTAGTCGTAGAGCTCTCCGGCCTTCCCGCGCGCCCTGGTGAAGATGAGTCGGGAGCTCCGTCCAGCTTTCTCACATCGGTCGCAGTAGAGCAAACCTTTCAAGAAGTGGTGGTTCACGCGTTCGCGCGAGGTGTTGTGGACTCGCTCGCGCAGGATGTCTTGGACCTTCAGGAACAAGTCCTTGCTGATGAGCGGCTCGTGACGCCCGGGATAGAGCTCGCCCTTGTAGCGGATCACACCCACGTAGTACGGGTCGGACAGGAGCGCCGACAGGCGGCTGTGCGAGATGGGCTTCGCGGCGTAGCGCACGGTCGGTCGGGTGGTGAGTCCCTGCGTGGTGAGCTCCTCCTGCAGCGCTCGGACGGTGTACTCGCCGGTGGCGTAGAGCTCGAACGCCCGCTGGATCAGCGGCCCGCGCTCCGGGTCGATCTCGACGGTGTTCATGCGCCGACCCTCGTGGAGCTTGGGGACGTTCAGATAGCCGAGTTTCGCCATGCCGACCGTGCCGCCTTGCTCGACCTTGTGGCGCATCTTGATCTTGATGTCCTCGCCGCTCATGCGGACCTGGACCTCGTTCATGATGTCGGTGATGGCCTCCATCGCGTCGGCCATATAGCCCTCGCCGAACTCCTCCTTCGCCGAGATGAGCCGAACGCCCTTCTCCAGAAGCGCGCGCTTGGTGATGGCGGCGTCGGTGAAGTTCCTGAACACGCGCGAGCGCATGTAGATGATGACGTAGCGGACCTCTGGGTGCTCATCGAGGTACTCGAGCATCTGCCGGAAGATCGGGCGCTTGCTGATCGTCTGGGCCGACTGCCCAGGCTCGACGAACTCCTCGACGATCGGAGCCTTCAACTTGTTGGCCTTGCTCGTCACCCACTCGCGCTGCGTCGCGATCGAGTTGCCGTCTTCATCGACATCGGCTCCAGTGTTCATCTGCCGCGTCGTGGAGACACGGAGGTAGAGCACCGCGCATCCGTCCGCGATCGCCTCGCGTGAGACGGTGCCCCGCCCACTGCGCGAGGGACGCGGTTTCGCCAAGTGTTCAAGCCCGGCGACGTCCGTCACTCGTGGCTTGTTGATTGTTGCCTCGCTCATCGAGAGAGAGCCTCCTTCCTTTGCCGAAAGGGGGCCCGCGGGGTCGGGCTCCAGCCCGGCCCTCGGATGATCGCTCTGAACGGGCAGGAAGTCCAGTCCTTCCGGGCGCTCAACGGGGGCGGCGATTTGGCCGCCGCTGTTGTAGGAAAGTCCTCGGTCGTTCGGTTGGTGGTCGGTCATTCAGCCTCCTTTCTGGTGCCCCGCCGCCCGACTCGAAGTGAGCCGAGTGGCGGGGCGTTTTGTTACTCCTCGGGCTGGTCACCCTCGGGCTCAGGTACGTCGGTGCTCTGACTCCGGACACGGTCGGACCTGTTTCGGCCTGCGTAGTCCAGGTAGTAGCGCCGGCGTGCTCCGAGACAGAGTTCCCAGTCGTGGTGATCCGCTGAGGCAGGCAGCCGGTGCTCGAACCAGACGTTCTCGGCGTCCTCGATGTGCTCGGCGACGATCACAGCGTGGTCCAGCATGGCCGTGACTGCGATCAACTGCCGTTGCACTTCGAGCACGGGCCAGATGTTGTCTGTCTCGTACTGACCGTCCTCCGGTCGATGCGGTGGACGCACGAGGTAGGCCACCGCGGGCAGCGCGTCCTTCCCTCCGTAGAACGGTTCGTAGATTGATTTGCTGTTCATGATGTGCCTCCTTCCGAGGTCCCGCTGCGGCTGAACTTCCGCAGCGCGGTGTTTAGTTGTTGCTTCCCCTTGCGGGGTCTTGGGCCGAGACGGAAGCCTCGGCGGTCTGGGTAGTCGCCGCGATAGCGGCGACCAGTTCGTCGGTGGTGCGGACGAGAAACAGCTCCGGGTCGAGTCCGCGTTCCTTCTCGATCGCGCCTCGCAGCAGCTCGACGCGTCGCTTGGTGGGGAGCAACCAGAGCACGCGCGGGTAGACGCCGCTGCGCTGTTGCTCGATGCCGGAGCGTTGGTAGTCGGTGTACACGTGGCACTTCTTGATCAGGGTCTTGGTCGACTCGGTGCCGCGGTCGACCTCGATGAACCAGTGATCCTCGAACTCGCCCGAGGCGGTCACCACGGCGAGGTCTGGTTTCACGATTCGGACCCCGCCGACGGCTCCGGGGAAGCTGCGCCAGTTGCGTGGCTCGCCCCGGATCTCGAGCAGCTCGAACAGTCCGGCACGAGATGCCTGAACGAGCCGGACGGCGGCATCTGCGACTTCGAGGGTGTGGTCGAAGAAGGTGTGCGACGGGTCGAAGCGCGGCTTGCGTCGCTGGTCGCCGTGACCTTCGACATGGCGCAGCAGTCGTTCGCCGGCCGCGCCGAGCATCCAGACGGAAGCCAACCCGCCTCCGCCGATACCGCCTTGTCCTCGCTTCGTGGCGCTGATCAGTCGGTAAGAACTCAGGCGGTTGAGTGTTCGGTGGCAGGCCTGCTTCGACGCCACCGGGGTGCGATGCGAGGAGAAGAACAGGTCGCGCAGATGCGCTGTCGTGAGCAGCCGGTACTCGCGTAGAGCCCGCAACAGCTCCAAGTCTCTTTCAGTCACGAGAGTTTCAAGTCGCCGGACGCCAATCGTTCCTCTGCGATTGTTCGGCCGCGGGTCAAGCGAGGTCATGGACGGCGTCCTTCGGAACTGGACCTGTCGCTGAGGCGACGAGTCGGCTTCCGTTGCGGCGTGACTTCGCCGGGTGGACGGGCGACGTCGGGCAAGGAATAGTCGGCGGCGGTCCGGGCGGCGGGACTTCCTCTCATCAGATACTTAGGAGGCACGACGCGGCCTCCTTCCAACACCGGTCGCAGGCGACGGAGTGACGTCCGGCTCACTTGGCTCGACGTCGCTCGTGGTGATCCTGGCGCCGTAGTTCTGCTGGCTGCGGCGGATGACCTCGGCCGGGTCGGAGATGGCCGGGCTCGGTGGCAGGCTCTTGCCGCTGACCCACGGAGTCGGGTGCCCGTTCGCGAGCAGCTGCGCGTAAAAGTGATACTGCGGCAGTGCCATGAAGTCCTCGGGGGCGAGGCCAGGTGCCATGGACGCGAACTCCTTGGCGTCGTGGATGCCGGTCGCAAAGACCACCTTGCTCCTAGCGTTGGCGTCGATGGCCGCGAGCACTTCCGGGTTCCACTGCCTCCTATGTTGGGCAATCAGAGTCCAGCCGACGTTCATCGAGCGGGACCGAGCTAGCGCGTCAGGGAGGTCGTGGCCGGAGATGCGGAAGACCTCCGGCGCCTCGTCGATGTAGATCGACACCGGACGCCGCTGCGCCGCTGGCACCGCTGTGCGTCCGAGCGTCAGACCCCACAGGGCCGAGGTGATAAGCGATCCGAGCAGGCGAGCCGACTCGGAACCGATCAAGCCGGAGTTCAACGGCACCACCAGGATGCGTTGCTCCTTGAACACGTCGCTCAGGTCGAAGCGCGGCTCGGCCTGATCGAGCGGACGACGCAGCTGCGGTCGGAGAAGGAACTGGCGAAGTCGGGACAGAACTGGTCCGGCGTACTGCGCCTGCTGGTGCTCGCTCATGGCGTCATAGGACGCCCAGAACTGACGCAGATAGTCGTCGCGGACCTCCGGCATGATCCGAGCGCGGAATCCCGGCTCGGACAGCAGTCTCGGCAGCCAGGCGATCGTCGCACCGGGAATCGGCGCGATCGTGGACAGCGCCGCCAGCAACACGTCGGCGGTGCGTGGCCCGAAGTAGTTGGAGTAGAGGTCGCGGATCACGCCGACGATGTCATCGACGCGCAGATCCGACGAGCGTCCGTTGCCGGCCAGGACATTGAGTCCCGGTGGGAAGTCCATCGCTGGATCGAGCACGACGACTTTGTCCTCTGCCTCCTTCGGGATGCGGGATAGCACCAGGTCGAGGGCGAGTTCGGCCTTGGCGTCCATCACGACGACCGATCGTCCTGCTCGGATGTCGGCCTCGATGAGGTGCGACACCAGCACCGACTTACCCGAACCGTTCGGCCCGGTGATCGACAGGTGACGGGTGCTGTCTTCGATGCTGAGCCCTAGCGGGATCTCTTCGCCCGGCGCGGTCGAGACGCCGAACACCCGGGTCTGCTCCGTGAGCTTCGGCGATGGCCGCAGCTGCTTCGGATGGCGTGGCGGCATCCCCGGCATCGCGTCGCTATCTAGCGGCAACCCCAGCAATCCGACCAGCTCATCGGGGGCCAGCTCCGCTCGGTAGCGGACGAGCGGTTCCTCGAGTCGAGTCACGTCGGCCGCCGAGAAGTCCATCCGTGTGCCCGGCCCGACTGCAGTGCGGAGCGCTGCAACCAGCCCCGAGAGCAGCTTCCTGATGCGTCCTTTCGTTGTCGCGCTTGCGGCCAGTCGGATGTGAACGTCGAGCTTCGGCTCGGCGGCTTTGGTGCGCAGACGCCTCGCGACTTCGGTACTCGGAGCGCGCGACCCGAGTAACAACTGCGACAGGAAGCCTTGGGTTGGATCGAACGGCTTCTCGCTGAGCAGGCTCGGCGCACGTCCCGCGCCGACCGTTACCTGCAGCATCAGTGCCTCTTCTTCGCCGGCCTCGGAGAGCGCGGCGAGGATCGCCCGGCTGACCGTCTCGGCGCTGCGGGTGTCCAGGCCAAGGGAGGCGCCGCGGAGTTGCAGCTTCAACGCCATCCCGTACTCAGGTGTCTTGATCCGATCCGGCTCGATGTCCACACCGCCCACGAGCGCGCGCAGCAGTCGCAGCACGCCTTCGACGGCATTCGTACTCGTGCCGATGCGGTGCCGTACCTGACCGCCTTGCCCGATGGCTTCGAGCATCAGCGGGGCACGGTCTCGTTCAGCTGCCAACCGGCGCAGCAGCTCCACTGCCTGTGCGGCAGGGAGCGGCTGCGGCCAGTGGACCCGCTTCCAGTGCGCGGCCGTCATGACGGCTCCTCCGACTCGTCCGTCTTCGCGGTCGAGCCGTGGGCTTCCGACTCGGCCTCGCGGGCGAGTTGTTCCTTGGCGAGCGCGATCAGGGCGCGCGCCAGTTTGCGGGTATCTGGCACCTCGCGTTTGATTCCGCGCACGATGATGCGGCGGGTGCGGGCCGGTCGCCCGCGTCGTGCGTGACGTTTCTTTCTCGTCATGCTTGTCCTCTTTCTGCACGCAAGGACAAGCGGCCCGTCTGTTCGGCGGGCAATGACGCCCGCCTCGTTTGTGCAGGCTCAATACGAACTATCTGGCCCGATTTGTCAAGCACGAGCGGGATGCCCGCGGCTCTCGTTACCAGCGATTTCGTCGCCATCTGAGCCAGGCGAGCAGCAGCCCAATCCCCGCGACGATGATCCCGGCGAGCAGCAGCCACCCCCAGATCCGGCTCAGCACCTCGCTCGCGAGCCACAGCACGACGGTGCCGAGCAGCACGAGCCAGACGGCGGACCACAGGATCGTCATGAACGATCTCGGCTCTTGCATCTACGTACCCCTTCTTGTCGGCGACGCGGTTGGACTTCCGAACCTGTCGCGCCGTCATCGGTCTGTCTCCTTCTCCGGCCAGACGAGGCCTGCGTCGAAGACGTGGAAGTAGTGGTCCTCCTGGACGAGCAGGTACTGCTCGCGGACCACTGGCCATAGCGCGTCGAAGTCCCAGTCGAGCGCGGCATCCGGCAGCCCCTGGTCTTCGAGGAACCGCTGGAGCGCCACGTCGTACTCGGCGATCTCGAGTCCGGTCTGGATGACCTCGTCGCGGGTGTAGCTGCCGAAGTATTGGCCGTGGAACTGCTGCTCGATGTCCTCGGCCGCCGGGTTGACGTCTTGGAACTGCAGGAACGCCGCGACCGCCGCCCCAGACTGCTCGTAGAGGTTCAGCAGGCGCTTGGCGGCCTTGCGGGTCGGAAGGCGCGTGAGCATCTCCGCCATCACGAGATCGGCTTCGGCCTTGGTGATCGACTTCATCCGCCGCTCAGGTGGCGACGTCGCGTGCTCAGGACTGTTCATCGCCGGCCTCCTCGCTCGCGTCTGCGAACTTGGCGTCCGAGGGGACCGGGAAGCCCCACTCGGCGAGGCTGATGTCGCTGTCGACCTCGTTGCCCCAGACCGAGAACTCCTTGCCCTCGATGACCGGCGGACGGCGGCGTGCGAACAGCTCGAGGTACTCGCCCGGGCTGACGCGCGTGACGATCGAGAAGAACTCCTCGGGCTTGTGGCTGTGGTCTTGGACCGGGAAGAAGCCCCAGTTCGGCTGGCTCTTGTAGAGCACGGGCGCTTTGCCCTTCGTCGCGAAGATCAGCTGCTCGGTGGCGTTACGCAGGTAGTTGCCGAGCCCGAAGCGCGGCTTCACCCAGGTGAACAGCGACCGTGGCGTGAACCCCCACGCCCGCGCCAGCTCGTAGCTCGCCTCGAGCGCGGCGTTCGTCGACCACAGCCACAGGTGCGCGTTCTCCTGGGCGAGCTCTCCGACCGGGAGCTGCTTCAAGCGCTCCATGCTCATCAGCGGGTAGTGGTTGATCGCCCCGTGCTGACCCGTCTGCAAGACGTCGGTCGGCGGGTCCGCCACGATGCAGCCGAACTTGCCGCGAACCTCCGGACGAGGGAGTTTGTCCTTGATGTTGATATCGGTGTTGGTCATAGAGAGACCTCTTTCTGCTTCCGGTGCTTAGGGGTGAGACGCCCGGCATTACGGCGCGCTCAAGGAAGCCCTCGTAGTAAGGGCTGGAGACGTAGCCCTGTCAGCCGTCACGCCGCCCGGCGTAACAGCCGCGTACAGGGCTCCCAGGGCCGCTACGGGCGACGCCGAAATCGCGACCGCCACGCGGCGGCCCTGGGGCAGGAACGGGGCGCACGCGCCCCGACCTTGGCTACTTGCGGGGCGGGTGGGTGCGGCTGCTCGCGCGGCGCACGCGTCCGGCGCGCTCGTAGGCCTCGCGGATCATGTCCTCGCGTGCCTGCTGGCTGTCGAGGCGCAGTTGCGATGCCATCTCATAGATCTCCTGCTGGAGTTCCTCGGCCTTGCGGTCGAGCTCGGCCTCGATCACCGCGAGCTTGCGCCGCTGGTGCTCCTTCCACCAGCGCCAGATCTCCGGCCCCTGGGTCAGGACGAGCAACAGCAGAACATTGAGCCCGAGCGTGATCGCCAGGACGACCACAGTGAGGGTCCAGGCCTCGTCGGCGGTCACCAGCGCATCACCGCCTGCACCGAGCCGGTCGTGTAGGCGTTGACGATCGCCGCAACGCGCGCGCCAGCCTTCGGGCTGCTGCCGGCGATGAACTCCTCGAACGCAGTCAGCGCCGCGACCTCGTTCATCGCCTCGTTCGCGAGCACGGCGCGGCCCTGCTCGTGCATGAGAGCGAGGGCGATCTCGGCGCGCTTCTCGAACGCGGCGACAATCGCATCGCCCTTGACCCGATCCAGCTCGGCGGTGAGTGCCCGCTGTCCGCGGGCGCTCATGGAGCGGAGTGTCTTGTTGGAAAAGTCGTCCCCGGTGGGGACGAGGTTGCTGCTCATTCGCGGCTCCTCACTTCGATGAAGGTCGGAAGGCGGTTGCCGATGATTCGCTCGCCGGGCTGCAACTGCGCTCGGGCTTGGTCCCATGCCTCAGCGAGTGACGAGGTGAGCACAAGGATCTCGCGAGTGAGTTCCATGCCGCTTGCGGCCATGAAGCACCAGAGTTGCTTGCTCACCGACGCCTCCTTCCGGGTTGATGAATCCATGCAACCGGGGCGCATCCGCTCGGACAGCGGAGGAACTTGTGCGGCTCGCGCAAGAATGTCACTAGCGATCAGGAGCAGAATCTGCATGGGGAGGCGGCCGTGAGCGAACTCCGAACGGCGCGATCCACAGTCGAGCAGGTGTCTGCCGAGTTGAGGTCTCTTCGCGGTTACGACGGATTGAAGCGTTACAAGCTGGTGTCCAAGAAGCACCTGCTGCGTCTGGACGCGGTGATCGCCGATGCAGTGAAGCGCAAGATGACCGACGACTTGCCAACGGTCGCCTACTCGTTGCTCGAATGTGTCTTGCTGAATCAGCCCGGTTTGATCCCAGAGTCGTCGCGGTTCTTTGTGGCCACCGAGCTCAATCTCACCGGGATCAGCGATGAATACGATGTACGGAAGAGCACGGTCATCAACAGTTGGGGCCGCGAGAACCGCTACTACCGGACGGCGGAACGTTCTGCATACGACGATGTGGCCGTGGTCCTAATCCGGCTTGAAGGTTCTCCATGCAGTGTGGATCCGACAGCTGCCCGGGCCGAAGGGCGACAGAAGGCTCTTCAAGCCCTGCGCGATGATGCCTTCGCGACGATGATGACCTCGCTGTTGAAGGAGCTTGCATTGGCGGACTCGCCGGAGCAGGTCGAGGAGATTTCTCGGCGCGTCTTGGCATCTCTCGAAGGTGCTCGCAGAGCGTTGAGGCGGTTGGACTACGAGCCCGCGAATCCGGTTACCGCAACGCGAGTGGTTGCCCACATCCTCTCCATGGTTCTGAATCGTGAGTACTCGCACTGGAAGGGCTACTTCTCTGAGGACACCCTCTACTTTGCCGAGGTCAGCATGGTGCTCGGCGTCTATGAGCACGAAGGCGCGTTGACCAGGGTTGTCGAGTTCCGTGACGATTCGAGAATGACCGCCAGCCTGGACTTGCTCGGACGGGTAATTGCAGACATCGACAAGGCTGAGAGGTGGCCGGCGGTGCTCGCGCCGGATAGCACTCGGGAGTCGGCGCCAGTTGGCTCCTAATCATCGACATGCTGCTCCAGATGAAAAGAGCCCGTCACCTTCGGTGATTGGCTCTTCGGCATTTTCGTGCCGGGCTCTTCTCATCCGCAGGCGCGGGCTCGGGTCTGTGCTCTGCGCTACTTCCTCAACTCCAGGCCGAGAAGTCGCAGCGATCTCTTGACCTCGTTGACACTCGGCTGGCTGAGTCCACGGATGCCGAGGACCTCTGCCTCCGTCAGAGCGACTAGGTCGCCGACTGTCTTGCCGACGTAGATCCTGAGCTGGTTGGTGATGCGCGCCGACGTGCAGAGTTCCTCGATCGGCATCGCCAGCTTGTCCGCAGAGGGCGTCGCTACGACTTCGACCACGAGCCGGTCGACGGCAGTTCGCTCGACGCGGTAGGTGAGGGTCTGATCCTGGAGTGACTCGATCAGGCTCGGCGGCAGCGAGACTTCGCTCCGAAGCCACGACCAGAACCGTTCCTCGGCCTCGGACGCGATTGATGCGGTGCTCTCGTTCATGGGTTAGTCCCTCGTTCAACGCTGGTTCCGCCAGCGGATCGGGGTCACCCTGAGTGGTAGACCGACCGGCCCTCGATTGCATCCAGAGCTCGTCGGTCTACGCCTCACGAGAATGTTGACATTATCTCATAAATGAGAACTATTGTCAATAGGCGGCAGAGTTCACCACTCCGGCAGGCTTCTCCGCCACTCGTGCTCTGGCGGCAGGCCTACGCGAGAGTCGAGCGCCAGCTCGCGGAAGCGCTGAGGCAGAAGCACGGGCGCGTTGTGCTGGTCATCGAGGAGCAGATCCCACCGGTTCTCGTAGTCCTTGAACGTCGTCATCAGCACCCGCGACCGCTCCACCGGAGCATTGCGCTGACCAGCCGGGACGCCGGGCTGCGTCAGCCAGTCCATGTGCTCGATCCAGGCGGCCGCTGCGACATGGATGCGCGGCACGACGAAGCTCCGCGACGTAAGCGACAGGTCGTGCGGGATGGCGACCATGACGAAGAACTCGTGAGAGCCGCGGCTCGGTCCCTGCGACTTGGTTCCGAGTGGCCAGCTGATGCCCTCGACCCTCGGACCCCGCGCCGACTTCACTTGAATCTCGACCAGGCGACGGTGGTCTCCTTCGGCCAGCACCGCGAGGATGTCCGTGCGCTCCAAACCGTCTCGCGTCAGGGCAGGCGCCCAGCCTCGTCGCGCGAGCTCGGCGGCGACGTGATGCTCGCCGATCGTCTTGGTCTGCTTGGTGTCCACCACGAGGACGAAGCTACCGGGCACCGAAGACCTGGTCGCCGAGCAAGGAGAACGCCCCGCCGGGCGGATCAGGGTGTGCCGAGCGGGGCGCAGCTGTCATCGAAGCACGGCGAAGTCAACGAGCGCCAGTTGCTGCACTGGATCAGCGACTTGCGTCACGTTGTGCATTTCACAACGCTGACCCCCGTTGCCGCGGACTTCGCTCTTGACGACAAACGGCTCATGCTTCACAGTCAGGCGCAGCAATGAAGCGACGAGATTTCCGCACCATCAGAATTTCAGGTACTCCTCAGATCCAACGGGGGGGGGCGTTAGTGAGGAAGCGGGGATTCGCTCTTCCGACCGTGCTGCTCAGCGCTGTCGTGATGTTGATGATCCTTGTCACGGCCGTTTCCGTGACCTCCGCGGTTAGCAGCGGCCTTCGAGATCAGCGCTACACCGAACTCGCTTCTCAAGCTGCTGAGGCCGGTACGGTCATGGCCACGGCTTGCTTGAACCAGAACGGCGGCCAAGCGAGTTGGACGAACGCGAATCCACTTCGGCCGAACACCGACTGCTCGGGCACGGTCATCTCAGGACTATCGGCCTACGTTCTCGAGCAGGACGACGTCCGAACCTATTTCGTCGTCCAGCAACCTCTCCTCGGCGCGGGCAATGTGCCGGTCTCTTCCGCGGTGAAGGGCTACTCCGAGGTACTACGGACCTCGTCGGGAACGGCCTGGCGAGTGTGGAGCTCGGATACGTCGGTGGCCCTGGTCACAGCCAACGATGGGCTGCCAGTAGGCAGCTACCTCGAGGGTGCTTGGACCACTGCTCCGGCCGGATACCTGCTCGCTGACGGTACGGCGGTGTCGCGCACGACCTACGCCAATCTCTTCGCTGTGATCGGGACTACCTACGGTGCAGGGAATGGGAGCACGACGTTCAACCTGCCCGACTTCCGCGGACGGGTGACTGTGCAACAGAGCACGGACACCGAGTTCGACGTGCTCGGCGAAAAGGGCGGTGCAAAGACTCACACGCTGACGATCGCGCAGATGCCGTCGCATACGCATGCGCTTGTGGTGGGCGCTGGGACAGAGCCTCAAGGTAACGGATGGGCCGCGGGCGAGGTGTACCAGCTCTGGGGTACCGATCGAAACGTCGCTCCGGCTTGGCGAAACGTGAACAGCACCTTCCATGGCGGGTGCGGCGTTGTCAGCTGCAACGGCAGCAATCAGCCGCATAACATCCTCCAGCCCTATGCGACCGTGAGCCGGGCGATCAAGTACTGATACGAGGGCTGCCCGGATCAGCTACACCTTCTCGAGCAGCTCCCTCAGTCGCTTCGCGCCGCGATCCGAAACGCCTTTCGCCATGACATAGCCAGCAGCATCGTCCGGTGCGAGCCGTCCACTCCTGACATGCTTCGCCAGGAACGTTCGGGCGTTGCTCTTCTCGTGCGATCCGGTCCAACCGTTGTTCCCGCCGAAGAAGACGACGTGATCGAGATCCTTGCGAACGTCCTCAGGGATAGAGCTCTGCGAACCCTCGCCGGTGAGCAAGTTGATCGCACCAGCACCTGCGGCCCACTCGCCGATCGGAAAGCTGTATCCCTCGACGACGGCGAGTGAGTAGCCGCGAGCGAGGTCGAGCGCGAACTTCATCGATCGCTCATCCGGGACGTAGGCGAGTACTGGCCCCGGATCGAAGCGACCCTTGCCGAGGGGTGCTGCGTGGCCACCTGCCCGGGCGATTTCGTCCAGCACCGGCATGAAGGTGCCGCTCTTCAAAGCATTGGTGACGAGCAGCGGTGCGACGCCTTCGATGTCGCTTCGTTCCCAGATCCAATCGGCCGCCAGCTGAGCGGCGACATCCCATGGTCGCTCCGGATCGTCGTCTGGCACCCATGCAGCCGCCTGGAGGTAAGTGGTTGGGTGCAGCTCAACGCCTTCCGGCTTAGCCATAGGAACCTCCTTCGTCTACCACTCCCGCGACCGGATGCGTCGTCGACGAGTCGGATAACCCGCGGCCGCCCGGGCGCGTCCACGCGCATGCTTCAAGAATCCGGTCTGTGCTTCGGGGACCGTCCGACTGCCGGACCCATGCCGCCCGCACGAACAGACCCACACCACGGCGAGGTAGCCCTGCCGGTTGGTGCCTTCTCGCAGGTCGATGAGTTCATGCATGGGGTGTCTCCTCCGCTTCTTCGACTTCGACGGACGGCACGGTCAGCTCGAGAGCGACCCATCGCTCCGTCAGGGTTTCGAGAATCGCGGGCGGGAATGTGACCGCTGCTCGGCCGATCCCATCCTCGAACGGCGACATGGAGTGAAGGACGAAGCCGCCTTCATGGAGCCCGTCGTAGCCCATCAGCTCGGTGGACTTCTTCAAGAACTTCACGGCGTGATCGATGCTCGAAAAGACGATCTGCGAGGCGTAGCTGTGGCCGAAGGTGTCGTAGGGAGCGAACTTGTCGACGTGGCCCTGGCATGAGTACTGCGTGTCGAGGCCGAGCTTCCATAGAGCGAGGAGTAGGTCGGCCATGCCCTCATCCACCTCGATGCCTTCGACCTCCACCTGCGGATGCGGATCGCTTCGGTACCGCTCGGTGGCGTAGCGAAGACCCTCGCGCTCGTGCGCGCGCCCGACCTCGTACCCAGCGCGCCAGCCGCGTCGGAACTGGTCGCGGGCGGAACGCGAGATGCGATCTCGGAGGAAGTCGGCGCGCAACTTCACGAGCTGTACTTCCTCTGCCAGCCACTCCCTAATCACGCGGCTTAGTGTCCTCCTGGCCGCCGACATGGCCATGTGTTCACTCGGCGGAGTCAGAATCTTGGGACGATGTCAGTTCGCAGCTCGATTCAGCTCAACGAGCGCCAGATCGCTGTGCTCGACTGGATCAAGGCAGGTTGTCCAAACGGCGTCTACGACGACGAGGACTACTCCCATCGCATTTCCGCCCGCGCCCTCAAAAGCCGCGGGCTTGTTGAGATCCAGGGTCATGGCAAGACCTGGACGGCCACGCTCACCCCTCGCGGCGAGCTCTGGCCGGAGGCGACCGAGGAAGACGAGCAGGAGCGCCGTAGCCGTGCGTCCACGCGGGAGACCGAGTTGGAGAATGCGCCGAGCGCCGCCTCCGATGCTCCGCCCGCCGACGCTGCCGTCCGAGCTGGTCGTCGGCTGGCGCGTCAGGCGGCGAAGCCGAAACCCAAGCCACGAGTGAAGATCGTTGAGAAGCGGGAGACGTTCATGAGGTTCAAGGTTCAGGTCACGAGAGTCCAGGTCGCGGATCGCTGGGTCCGCGCCACCGACGAAGAGGACGCTGCGAAGAAGGTGCAAGAGGAGTTCGACCGCCCCTACGGCTACTTCGGGAACTGGAAGACCACGGCCTCCGAGGTCGAGATAGTCGAAACCGAGCAGACGACGGTGATCACGCCGAACCCGCTGTCGCCCTCGGGGCCGATGCTTCTCAGTTTGAAAGACGCCGCCAGGGCGCTCGGCATCAGTTACTCGATGGTCTACGAGCTCACCACCAAGGGCGACCTCGAGTGGACGGCCATCGGCACTCGCAGGTACGTCTCCCGGGAGTCGCTCCTCGCCTTCATCAAGGAGAACACGCACCGCGGCTACTACGCCCGGTGACGCCGCCGGACGAGACCAGCGTTCCGACCCCCGCTTTCGCAAGCCCACGTTTCATCTCGCTTGCGTTCGTCGGCGTCGTCGCGGGTACGACGCCCGCGACGACGAACCCTGGCTTCCTAGTCAAGAGCACCACCCCCGACTGACACGCGCTCCACCAGTGGGGAGGAGTCCAGGAATTCTTGGAACCAAACTCCGAGTGCCGCAAGCTCGGCATCCTGGTCAGTGACGATCGGCACGAAGGTGTTGGTGCGCCACCCGCCGGGCAGATCAGTTGAGCAGCTTAGAATCGCCCCGATTGCCGCAGAGCCGATCCCGCAGCTCATATCGCGCGCTGGCTTGTTTTCTCGTAGGAACCCGACCTTGATGATGCCGGGCTGTTGCTTCACTTGGCGTAGCGGATCAACCGACAAGCAGGACTGGCTCGAATCGGTGATCTTCTCCTCGACAAACGGCCGGAGGTTTTCGATGCCTTCCTCGTTGAGGTAGTAGAACCTGTACTCCTCCCCATCGTCGTTCCCGATCAGCGTCCAGACCGGCTTGACGGTGCAGTCGTATCCCCACGCTGCGGCGGTATCCGTCGTCAGCAGGGTGTAGTCGCCAACCGTGGTCGGGATCTCGCCGTCTTGGAGTGTGACGCCCGTTGCGGGTTGCTCGGGAGCCGCGGGCTCCTTAGTAGTTCCGTCCGGCGGAGTCACGGCGGTGTCTGTTGCGGGCGGAGAGCTCGCGCACCCCGCGAGCAGGAGAGTGATGGCGAGCGCGGTCAGGCATAGCGGTTTGATTCTCACGACTCGGGCCTCAGTTAGTGACGACCTGGACGATCAGCGGGTGCTGATCGAACTCCCTGCCGGACCAGTTGTAGTAGCTCCGGCCCATTTCGATGTTGTCGGTCGTGAGCAGGTAGAAGTTCATCACGATGAGCGTGCCGCCCGGCGTGGTGGTGGTCCATGGCCCACCATCTCCGCCGCTTTGGTTGGCCCCGATCGAGTCGGAGAGATCGTCCCAGCGACTCCAGGCTCCGGTGCCCTCATACAAGACGACGTAGGAGGCGCCGTCAGGTGCGGCGTAGACGCAACCGCCGCCAGGGATCTTCGCTTCGAAGATGCCATCCATCACATCGCTTCCGATAAGCGGGAACGATGCGTTCTGCGACCAGACCTGTCCGAGGGCCTCCGGGAACGTTCCTACCGAGGCAGCGCAGTCGGCAGCCACTGGCGCTGGAGCAGACTCGGGCGATTCGACGGCCTCCGGGCTTTGGGATTCGACTGCCGGACTGTCGGAGCCATGGTCGGACACAGTTGACGTTGGTGCCGCTGGGCTGGCGCAGGCCGCGAGGCCGATCAGGATGGCGGAGAAGGCAGGCAAGAGCAGTAGGCGACGCTTCATGGAACACTCCCTCGGGATCTCGGTGCACGGGTGCGGGCAGGCTCGAAGCTCGGCTGGCGTGTAGTGCCCGCTAAACCGATCTCCGCCCGAAAAGCACCATATACGGAGCCCCGTTTATGGCCAAGCCGCCCACCCTGGGGACGTGGCGAAGCGCAGACCAACCGGAGATTGGGATGGCTTCGCCGTGGCTCTCGGGATCAACATCCAGCGCATCCGTGTCGAGCGTGGCCTCAACCAGGATGACGTCGCTCATAGCGCCGGCATCGGCCGCACCACCTATCAGCGGCTCGAGCGCGGCGACACGACCCTCGACCGCCCGGCGAATCCGTCGCTGCGGAATGTCATGGCCGTGGCGCAGGCGCTTGGCGTCGAGGTCGAGGACTTGCTCCCGAAGAAGCGGCCTGATCTTCGAGGCGGAAAGTGAATCGAAGCTCGGCGATCCGACCAATTTCTTCTCTCCGCATAAGCTGGCCCGCCCGTCTTCGCCGCAACTCTTAGTTGTTGCTATTCACAAATCGTGCGAAAAGCCTCATAATCAGGCGCAGATTGTCGCGCGGTTCGAGGTTCGCCTCCCGACGCGGACAACGCCCGACCTCGGATGCCCGCCTTGGTGTCCGCTCGCGCCGATAGGTTGGGCGCACCAGCAACTAACGAGCACGTCGGCGTGCGGAGGAGAACGAGTTATGAGTAGCGCACGAAGCACGACGCACGCGAGGGTGGTGGCGTGGTAGTGGCGCTCAAGAAGTCGGACCTGTACAGCTCACTCTGGAAGAGCGCAGATGAGCTGCGCGGCAGCATGGATGCGAGCCAGTACAAGGACTACGTCCTGACGCTCCTGTTCGTAAAGTACGTCTCGGACAAGGCGAAGAGTGATCCGGACAGCCTGATCGAAGTTCCCGACGGTGGGTCCTTCGACGACCTCATCGCGCTCAAGGGCAAGCCGAACATCGGCGAACAGATCAACATCGCGATCCGGAAGCTCGCCGAAGCCAACGATCTGCAGGGCGTCATCAACAAGGCCGACTTCGACGAGTCGCAGAAGCTTGGTGACGGCAAGGAGAAGGTTGACCGCCTCTCCAACCTCATCGGCATCTACCAGGACATCGACTTCACTGGCACTCGCGCCGAAGGAGACGACCTACTCGGCGATGCCTATGAATACTTGATGCGCCACTTCGCGACAGAGTCAGGCAAGAGCAAGGGGCAGTTCTACACGCCCGCCGAAGTCTCGCGCGTCATGGCGCAACTGCTCCAGATCCCCGCGGACGCCCAGCGCTCGACCACCGTCTACGACCCGACCTGTGGCTCGGGCTCGCTCCTCATCAAGGTGGCGGACGCGGCGCCGCATGGGCTCACGATCTACGGTCAGGAGAAGGACGAAGCCACCTGGGCGCTTGCCCGGATGAACATGATCCTGCACGGCAACACCACCAGCGACATTCGACTCGGCGACACTCTTGCCAACCCCAAGTTCAGGTCAGGAACCAAGCTCGACACTTTCGACTTCCTAGTCGCCAACCCACCGTTCTCAGTCAAGACCTGGCAGACGGGCTTCGACGCGACGGTTGGTCGCTTCGACGGCTTCGCTGAACCGCCCGCCAAGAACGGCGACTACGCCTTCCTGCTGCACATGGTGAAGTCTTTGAAATCGGAGGGCCGCGGCGCGGTGATCTTGCCGCATGGTGTGCTCTTCCGCGGCAACGCGGAGGCCACGATCCGACGCGAGTTGATCGAGCGCGGCTACATCAAGGCGATCGTCGGTCTGCCGGCGAACCTCTTCTACGGCACGGGTATCCCGGCCTGCATCATCGTTCTCGACAAGAAGGACGCCGCCTCCCGAAACGGCATCTTCATGATCGATGCCAGCAAGGGCTTTGAGAAGGACGGTCCGAAGAATCGGCTTCGTCCCCGTGACATGCACAAAATCGTCGATGCCTTCCTGAAGGGTGCCGACGTTCCTAGATATGCCCGGATGGTGTCGAAAGCTGAGATCGCAGACCCGAAGAACGACTACAACCTCAATCTCCCGCGCTACATCGACTCGTCTGAGCCGGAGGACATCCAGGATCTGCACGCGCACTTGAAGGGTGGTATTCCGAACCGAGACCTCGACGCGCTGCAGCCGTATTGGGACGCCTTCCCGTCGCTTCGTAGCGAACTATTCGAGCCACTTCGCGACGGCTACTCGCAGCTCAGGGTCGACAAGACCGAGATTCAGGCGACCATCACCGGCTCTCCCGAGTACCAGTCGTTCGCCTCCGGTACCCATGAAGCGGTTGCTCAGTGGTGGGCGTCCCACCGCGGGCTGCTCGAGGGCGTCGAGCCGACTACCCGGCCCAGCAATCTCGTCTCAGAGCTGGGCGAGTCGCTTCTCGATCTATTCCGGCCGCGCCCACTGATCGATGAGTACGGCGCTTACGAGCAGCTCATGCGGTACTGGAATGAAACCATGCACGACGACGTCGCCCTGATCATGGGCGAGGGCTGGACGGGAGCCGCCAAACCCCGGAAGGCGATCGAGGACAAGGAGCGGAAACTCTCCGAGACCGCTGACTTGGTGATCGGCTCCGGGCGCAGCGCTTCCAAATGGAAGATGGACCTGGTCCCGCCTGAGCTGATCGTCGCCCGATACTTCGCAGCTGATCGCGACCAGCTGGACGCGCTGAACGCCGCGCTCGAAAATACGAGCCAGACGATCGAGGAGTTCATCGAGGAGAACTCCGGCGAAGACGGTCTGCTGGCCGAGGCCACCGAGGACGACAAGATCACGAAGGCGCTCGCCGTGGCGCGGCTCCGCGTAGCCAAGGCCGAGGACCCCGAATCGGAAGAGGTCGAGGCCCTCGCCAAGCTCATCAAGCTTTATGACGACGAGACGACCGCGAAGCGCGCTGCCAAGGAGGCGGCAGCCAAGCTCGACGAGAAGACCTTGGCCCAGTACGGGAAGCTCACCGAGGCGGACATTAAGACGCTGGTCATCGAGGACAAGTGGGGCGCGACGGTCTCCCGCGGTATCGAGGCAGAGCTTGCCGCGCTGATCCACAAGCTCGTCGAGCGGCTGCGGGTGCTGGCTGGCCGGTACGAGGCAACGGTGAGCGATCTCGACAGCAAGGTCAGGGAACTGAGTGCCAAGGTCGCCGCGCATCTCTCAGGTATGGGGGTGAATTCATGACCGCAAGTGAATGGCTGATGATGACTGTGGGCGACGTTGCAAGAGTCAAGGGTGGTAAGCGGCTGCCCGCCGGATACTTTGTTCAGACAGAACCCACTCCCTATCCATATATCCGCGTCACCGACATGAGAGACGGCGGGATAGATGACTCGGACATCAAGTACGTTCCAGTGGCGGCTGCGCCGCCCATCCGCGCGTACCGAATCCGAAGCAACGACATCTTCATTAGCGTCGCAGGAACGCTGGGGGTTGTTGGGCGGGTTCCCGATTGGCTTGATGGAGCCAACCTGACCGAGAACGCTGACCGCATTACCGACATCAAGTGTGACGTCGACTACCTCGCTCAGTACCTTCGCAGCGCGCCGATTCAGAACGAGATCGACTCGATCCGTACGGTTGGGGCGCAGCCAAAGCTCGCGCTTGGACGCATCAAGACCTTTGAGTTGCTGATTCCGGAAGATCGATCGGAACAGTCGCGGGTCGCTCAAGCACTCGGGGATGCCGATCGCCTGATCGATTCGCTCAGGCGGCTCATCGCTAAGAAGGTGGCGATCAAACAGGGCATGATGCAAGAGCTGCTCACGGGCACGACCCGACTTCCAGGGTTCACAGGCGCTTGGCGATCCGCGTTGTTCGCAGAAGTGGCAAACCCGGTACGAGAGCGCGCCGTTCCTCAAAGCGTTAGCGGACGAGTCGTGGAGCTCGAGCATATAGAAGGAGGCACCGGTGCGCTGATCGGTGATGCGGATGTGTCTGAGTCAATCTCGATGAAGACCGTGTTCGCACCGGGGGACGTACTTTTCGGTAAGTTGCGCGCCTACTTGCGCAAGTTCTGGCTGGCGGACCGTTCTGGCTACTGCTCGACCGAGATCTGGGCGCTTCGCGCCCGACCAGGAATCGCTCGGGGCGAGTTTGTTCGTTACATCGTGGAAAGCGACTCCTTCATCGAAGCAGCGAGTACGGCTTACGGGACACATATGCCTAGGTCCGACTGGAGTGTCGTGTCCAAGTTCGAAGTCGCGCTTCCGCCCCTCGACGAGCAGGCGGCTATTGCAGAGGTACTCGCGAATGCCGATGCCGAAATCACCACGCTCAAACGTCGCCTTGAATCCGCCAAAGCCATCAAGCAGGGCATGATGCAGGAATTGCTCACCGGACGGACCCGCCTGGTAGCGGAGGGGGTTGCAGCATGAGCGTCGGGCAGATCGAGCGCAAGGCGCAGAACCGGATCGTGAAGTTCTTCCAGCACCAACTCGGCTACGAGTACGGCGGGAACCGGGAAGACCTCGACAACGCGAACATCGACGAAGCTTTCTTGCGACAGAACCTCACTGCCCGGGGCTACGACGATGAGGTCATCAGCAAGGCTGTTCAGCAGTTACTGACCACCACGTCGCTCGCAGCTGGACAGTCTCTCTATGACACCAGCCGCAAGGTCTATGAACTGCTTCGCTATGGCGTCAAGGTCAAGCGTGGCGTCGCCGCTGCGACCGAGACGGTCTGGCTCCTCGACTGGGACAACCCCGAGGCCAACCACTTCGTCATCGCGGAGGAGGTGTCGATCAAGGGCGAGCACAACAAGCGCCCCGACATCGTCCTCTATGTCAACGGCATCGCGCTCGCGGTGATCGAGCTGAAGCGCTCGTTTGTGAGCGTCAGCGAGGGTATTCGCCAGAACATCGGCAATCAGAAGCAGCATTTCGTCCGACCCTTCTTCACGACCGTCCAGCTGCTCTTCGCAGGCAACGACACGGAGGGTCTCCGCTACGGCGTGATTGAGACGCCGGAGAAGTACTGGCTCGAGTGGAAAGAGCCGGAGGGAAGCTCTGTCGGCGCTGGTATAGAAAACCGACTGGACCGCGCACTGGCGCAGATGGCGAACAAGGATCGCCTTCTCGAGCTGGTCCACGACTTCATCGTCTTCGACGCCGGAATCAAGAAGACCGCACGGCACAACCAGTACTTCGGGGTCAGGGCGGCCCAGGACCGAGCCAAGGCTCGGGAGGGTGGCATCATCTGGCACACCCAGGGCTCCGGCAAGTCGCTCACAATGGTGTGGCTCGCGAAGTGGATCCGAGAGCACCAGGAAGACGCGCGCGTTCTGATCATCACCGACCGCACCGAGCTCGACGAACAGATCGAAAAGGTGTTCGGAGGTGTCAACGAGCAGATCTACCGCACGACGTCCGGCGCAGATCTCATCAATCAGATCAATAAGAACCAGCCTTGGCTCATCTGCTCGCTTGTTCACAAGTTCCGAGGCGATGGCAAGGACGACGAGGACGACGTTGAGGCCGGCGACGAGTTCATCAAAGAACTCAACTCACGCCTCCCCGAGGGCTTCTCGCCCAAGGGCAATCTGTTCGTGTTCGTCGATGAGGCTCATCGCACCCAGAGCGGCAAGCTCCACAAGGCGATGAAAGCGCTGCTGCCGAACGCCGTGTTCATCGGCTTCACCGGCACCCCGCTCCTGAAGGCCGACAAGGCGACCAGCATCGAGACGTTCGGTTCCTTCATCCATACCTACAAGTTCGACGAAGCTGTTCGTGACGGCGTCGTCCTTGATCTTCGCTACGAGGCCCGCAACATCGACCAGGAGCTTTCGAGCGCCGACAAAGTAGACAAGTGGTTCGAGGCCAAGACCAAGGGCATGACCGACCTCACCAAGGCCGAGCTGAAGAAGCGGTGGGGCACGATGCAGAAGGTCGTCTCGGCCGAGCCGCGGGCTAAGCAGATCGTGCAGGACATCCTGCTCGACATGGAGACACAGCCTCGGCTGGTCGACGGGCGCGGCAACGCGATGCTCGTCAGTGAGAGCGTCTACCAGGCGTGCAAGTTCTACGAGATGTTCGTGCAAGCCGGGTACAAGGGCAAGGTCGCGATCGTCACCAGCTACGTCCCAAACCCGACCGCCATCTCGAAAGAGGACGCGGGCGACGGCGATAACGAAGAGATCCGGAAATACGAGATCTATCGCCAGATGCTCGCCGACCACTTCGGCGTCAGTCCCGATGATGCGGTCGGGCGGATCGAGGAGTTCGAGAAGGAGGTCAAGCGCAAGTTCATCGAGGAGCCGGGCCAGATGCGCCTGCTCATCGTGGTGGACAAGCTCCTGACCGGCTTCGACGCGCCAAGCGCGACCTATCTCTACATCGACAAGAAGATGCGCGATCACGGACTCTTCCAGGCGATCTGTCGGGTGAATCGGCTCGACGGCGATGACAAGACCTACGGCTACGTCATCGACTACCGAGACCTGTTCAAGTCGATGGAGACGGCGATCAACGACTACACCTCGGGCGCCCTCGACGGTTATGCCAAGGAGGACATCGAAGGTCTGCTTAAGGACCGTATCGAGGAAGCCCGCATCGACCTCGACGACGCTCTCGAGCTGGTCCGGGCTCTTTGCGAGCCAGTAGCACCACCAAAGGAAACCGAGCAGTACCTGCACTACTTCGCGACCAGCGAGCCGGGCGACATGACGCAGATAAAGGCCAACGAGGGCAAGCGCGTCGATCTCTACAAGAGCGTCTCATCGCTTGTTCGCGCCTATGCCGCAGTTGCCAATGACATGGACGCCGCTGGGTACTCGGCTGCTGATGCTGCAGCAATCAAGAAGGAAGTGGCGTACTTCGTCGCTGTTCGGGACGAGGTGAAGCAGGGCGCCGGGGAAAACGTCGACCTCAAGCAGTTCGAGGCCGGCATGCGCCGACTGCTCGACACCTACATCCAGGCGGATCCGTCTGAGACTGTGGCGGAGTTTGAAAAGGGCCTGGTCGAGCTCATCGTTGAGCGCGGCGCCGACGCGATCGATTCGCTGCCGGAGGGAATTCGCAAGAACCAGGAAGCGGTCGCCGAGACGATCATCAACAACGTGCGTCGCACGATCATCGACGAGCACGCGATGAACCCGAAGTACTACGACAAGATGTCTAGTCTCCTGGATGCGCTCATCGAGCAGCGTCGCAAGGAGGCCCTCGACTACGCGAAGTACCTTGAGCTGCTGCTCGAATTCGCGGCCAAGGTTGGGACCGGCGCTTCAGAGACGAAGTATCCCGACTGGGCCTCGTCGCCGGCAAAGCGAGCGCTCGTTGATTTCGACTGGCCCGACGGCGTCGATCCGCAGTTCATCTACGAGACCATTCAGGCCAGCAAGGAGCATGGCTGGACGGGGAACCTCTTGAAGCAACGCGCCCTCGCGAAGGCTCTGCGGCGGGCGCTTCCCGAAGGTTTCGAGAAGGAGCGGCTGGACGCGCTCATCGCTCTCGTGAAGGGACACGATGAGTACCAGTAGCGCCTACCTCACCATCGCCGGGCTCAATGTCGATGTCATCTACAAGGACATCAAGAACCTACACATTTCGGTCTATCCACCGGTCGGACGAGTTCGAGTCGCGGCTCCCGAGCGGATGGACGACGACACTGTGCGTCGCGCCGTGGTTCAGCGTCTCCCGTGGATCCGACGCCAGCGCGACCAGCTCCGGGCCGCTGAGCGGCAGGACAAGCGCCAGATGCTTTCTGGAGAGACCCATTACGTCTGGGGCGAGCGGTATCGCCTGGATGTCTCTCGAACGAGCGGTCATCACAGAGTCGAGCGATCCGGAACGACCCTCTGGGTGGTGGCTTCGGAAGGTGCCGACGCCGAGGAACGATTCGCGGTTCTGGATCGTTGGTACCGGCGCGAACTCAAGGCGGCTATACCTCCGTTGCTTGAGAAGTGGGAGCAGCGAATTGGCGTGAAGTCATCGCGCTTCGTGGTGAGGCGCATGAAGACCAAGTGGGGCACGTGTGCCCGCGATTCACGTGCGATCTGGTTCAATCCCGAGCTCGCCAAGAAGAATCCGCGCTGCCTCGAGTACATCGTCGTTCACGAGTTGACTCACTTGATCGAGCGGGCGCATGGCGACCGCTTTGTGGAATTGATGGATCGCCACCTGCCGGATTGGCGTGCCCGGCGAGACGAACTGAACGGCGCACCGCTTGCCGATGAGGAGTGGTCGGAATGAGGCTCATCAAGGCTGAGTTCAAGGGCTTCGGTCGGTTGGCCGACGCCAAGGTCAACCTCGACAACAAGGTCATTGCCATCGTTGGACCGAACGAGGCGGGCAAGACCACGCTCCTCAAAGCGCTCGCGTACATCGACAATGGCCGTTCGCTGTCGGTGTCGGAACGATCTCGGGGCACCGATGTCGTGGCCGACGGGCAGATCGTCGTGCGTGTTCAGCATTTGCTCGATGACGCTGACCGGGAGCTTGTCCGTGACCTCGATCTTGAGGAACTCCCCAAGTCTCTGTGGCTTTCGCGAACGGCAGCAGGGGGCGATGTCATCAAGGAAGTAGTGCCTACTCCTCGTAAGGCCGTCGCACCGTTGAGATCGGCGCTGGCAGCCCTTAAGAAGTCCGCGACCAAGTCCAACTTTGACGCCCTTGCGCCGGTCGTCCCGGACGAGGAAGCAGATACGGAAGTCGATTCCGACGAGGCAAGACTTTCATTCGCGACACGGCTCGCCGATGCCATCAACGCGGTCGACCCTGATGTCGAGGCGGCGACGTTGCCTGGTGTGGGCGCCGGGTTGAACCCCGCAGCTTGGCTTGCCGAGTTCGACGCCTTCGACCTCGCAGGGCCGATTCGTGACGCCTTGGAGCCGGTACGCGACTGGGTAGAGCGTCCGGATCCAGCGGCCGAAGTTGAACAGCGTCTCTTCGACGAGTCGGCTGACCTCCTGCTCTTCGGCGACGAGGATCGGACACTGAATTCGACCTACGCCCTGAGCGACGAGGTCGTGGCAAATCCGCCTGCGGCGCTCCGCAACCTGGCAACGATGGCTGACCTTCCGCTTGATCAGCTCTGGATGACCATCAACAACGGCGACGAGGGTGCGCGCGAGACTCACATCGAGAAAGCGAATCAGGCGCTGAGCGCGAAGTTCAAGACGGCCTGGAAGCAGTCGACCCTCACGGTCCAACTCAAGATCGAGGGCAGCACTCTCGCGATTCGGATCAAGCAGGACGGCAACACGATCACTCAGTTCCACGAGCGCAGTGCTGGCCTTCAGATGTTCGTCGCCCTAGTCGCCTTCTTGACGGTGAAGGGTCAAACCGTGCCGCCCGTGCTGCTTATCGACGAGGCCGAGACCCATCTTCATATCGACGCTCAGGCTGACCTCGTCAACACGTTCATGACGCAGCAGCAGGCAGCCAAGATCATCTACACCACGCATTCGCCGGCCTGCCTTCCTCCTGACCTTGGTTCCAACATCCGCGCGGTTCTGCCTGACAAGAAGAACGGTCAACGGAGCGTCATCGAAGGCAGTTTCTGGCATGGAGCCGCTGGCTTCTCGCCGCTAATGCTCGCGATGGGCGCGGGTGCGGCAGCCTTCTCCGCGGCCCGGCGCGTAGTGCTCGCCGAGGGCGCTTCGGAGATGTTGTTGATGCCCTCGTTGGTGAAGGCGGCGATCGCGGTTGCAGACCTGGACTACCAGGTAGCCCCCGGCCTCTCCGAAGTGCCGGCCACCATGTATCCCGAACTAGACCTCGAAGGTGCTCGCGTGGCCTTCCTGGTCGATGGAGACCATGGGGGCCTGGCTATCAAAGACGCGCTCGTGAAGTCCGGCGTGTCCGAGAAGCGGATCGTCACCCTCGGCACCTTGACGCTCGAGAACTTGCTCGATCCCGTGGCCTACCGAACCGTGATTGCGAATCTGATCAACGATGCCAACCCGTCGATCTCGATTCAGATCGACGACGTCCCTGAGCTTCCAGATCCGTCGAGTAACCTCTGGCCAGACTTCGTCGAGAACTGGGCGAAGGACAAGGGCTACCTGCTTCCGGGGAAACGAGCCGTCGCCAGCAAGCTGGTCGAAGAAGGATTGGCGACTCCGAGCGACTACGGCCGACCGATTCTTGTCGAGGCACACAAGCAACTGACGGCGCTCCTCGCGGGCAAGAAGCAGTCATGAGTTCGGTAGACGCGCAGATTCTGAGCGTCTGCGAGAACATCTCGGGCAACATCGACTCGCTGAGCCACGATCGCGCTCTCTTGGCGCAGAACCTGCTGTCTCAGCTTCGGAACCTCGTCGAAGCCGTGGCCGTTCGACTGCAGTTCAAGGACGGCGCTCGCGAGTTTCACTACGACGACACTGGCGGCGCAATCGGCTGGATTGGTTCGGCCAACAAGCAGATCAACTTCATCTATCGCTTTCACAAACTGCTCCAGATGAGCGCGTCGCACTACACCCTCGCGGGCGACCCCTCGGAGCGCCTGATGCTCAAGTACTACGAGTACCTGGTGCGGACCCGCGCGGTCTTGCGCGACCTCTGCGGACTCGATGTGCTCGCCAACCTAGAAGACTTCCCGGTCGACCTTGACCCTTCACTCCGCGAGTACCACCAGAAGATCGCGGCTCGTGTTGACGCCATCAGTCTGCTAGCCCCGGATCAGGGTCAACGAGATCACTTCTACGTCAACCGGGTTCGCCCCTTCTTCACCGGTGGCCAGATCTACTACGAGGTGACGTTCTCGAACATCAGCGACCGGCTGAGCAAGTTCGATCGCATCATCGCCTTCACCGATATCGACATGACCGACAAGTACGCCGCCTACCTGACGCTGGTCCCAGACGCGATCGAGGTCTTCGGCGCGACGATGCCGATCACAATCATCAGGGACTGGGAAGTCTCGATTCGGCCGTGCGAGCTCAACAACTTCGCGAAGATCCTGGGTAGGACAACCGACGATTCTCGGACCGCCGAGTACCGGAATCTGATGCGCTACCTCACCGACACCTCGGCAAGTCTCCTGAACCTGATGGACATGTCGGACTCGCAGTACGAGCACATCAAGGGCCTCGTCACGCAGCGGATCCAGAAGCCGCAGATCTTTCCCATGCTCGACGCTGCGCGCCAGCTGATCCGCGCCAATCGGGCAGGGAGCAACGTGCTCCGCTACCTGATGCTTGAGATGAACAACCGGGTGATCAAGCTGCAGCACTACAACGAGCCGTGCGGCTTGCTGTCGAACCTCCTGCTCTCGTCGAGTTGCAAGCCGTTCGATGACATGCCGTTCTGCACCTCGCCACGGAGGCACAACCCGCGCTTCGCGGACCTGGCTCTCAGCATCGACCCGACCGGGCGCGACCATGAGCTGCTTGCACGTCGCATCAAGACCAATGTCGAACGACGCGGCATGCTCTACACGCCGGTCGAAGAACTCGAGGCTTTCGGAGCCGTCGACGAACTCATCGAGCAGTACAACGACAAGGTCTACTACAAGCATCAGGGTCGCAAGCTCATCCGCGACATGGATCACGTCTTCATGCGCGAGTACGAGGACGGCACCGTTGCCATCATCCGGAAGCTCCAGGAGTACGCGGACACTGGCGTGGCTGGCTACGAGGACGCCGTCGACCGCTGGCTCGGCGAGACTCAGCTCAACATCGACGATGACATCAAGCGGTCGGCGCTGCGGTCGCTGTTTGTGAAGTCACGAGTCGCCCTGGTGTACGGCGCCGCTGGAACCGGTAAGTCCACGATGGTCAACTACATCGCCAACTACTTCGGCGACAAGAGCAAGTTGTTCCTGGCACACACCAATCCAGCGAAAGCGAACCTGGAGCGCAAAGTCTCAGCCTCGAACACGGAGTTCCGCACCATCAGCAGTCAAATCTCGCGTACCGGAGCTCAGCGTGAGTACGACGTCCTGGTGATCGATGAGTGCAGCACTGTTGGCAACGCCGATCTGCTCAAGGTGCTCGAGGCTACGAAGTTCAGGCTGCTGGTCCTGGTCGGGGACGTGTACCAGATCGAGTCGATCCAGTTCGGCAACTGGTTCGGGATCATGCCTGACTTCCTGCCGAAGGAGTCGGTCTTTGAGCTCACCAAGCCGTTTCGAACGGACAGCGAGGCACTCCTCGACTTCTGGTCGAAAGTGCGCCACCTCGAAGACGGCATGGAGGAGTCGATCGCCCAGCACGGCTACTCAGCGGTTCTCGATGACTCGCTCTTCGCCGGCCAGACGGACGACAAGATCATCCTCTGTCTGAACTATGACGGCCTCTACGGCATCAACAACGTCAACCGGTTCTTGCAGAGCGGCAACCGGGGGAAGGCCGTGACCTGGGGAGCGTCTACCTACAAGGTGGGCGACCCGGTTCTCTTCGGAGAATCGGAGCGGTTCAGCTACGTGCTCTACAACAACTTGAAGGGCAAGATCGTCGCCATCGAGCGCTTCGCCGATCGCATCCAGTTCGACGTGTGGATCGACCGGCCCGTGACGCAGTTCGACGTTGACGGTTTCGACTTGCAATACGCCGGTGACTCGACGGTGCGATTCGATGTCTATCCGCGCCGGAACACTGACGCTGACGAAGACGACCTGAACACGGTTGTACCATTCCAGGTCGCCTACGCTGTCTCGATCCATAAGTCCCAGGGTCTCGAGTACGACTCGGTCAAGATCGTGATCACCGACGCCAACGAGGACGACATCTCACACGGCATCTTCTACACGGCGATCACTCGGGCCCGCGAATCATTGAAGATCTACTGGACGCCAGAGACGCAGCATTCGGTTCTGAGCAAGCTCGAGCGAGTGGTCAACAAGAAGGATGTCGCTCTCCTGAAAGCGCGGTCCGGCATCTAGGAGATGGAATTGCCCCCGCGGTTTCCCGCGGGGGCTAGTTCGTCACCAGAGCAGAACCTCGTCTGCCCGACTGATGTGGATGCTTTCCACCTGCCCGCCCGAGTTCCGGTGCAGATCCATCGCCTCTTCGATCGCGTCGAAGTAGTCGAACTGGACGTGGCTCTGGCTGAACCAGGTCGCCTCGCCTTCAAGCCCGAGGTGAATCCGGAACGGGCCACCGAGTCCGAGCAACCTCCGGCGAAGTGGCTCGGGCACCTTCTCGCCCCGGAGGTAGTCGGAGACCAGAATCGCGTCTCCGTAGATCGGTGTCACGACGCCCCCGCCTAGGAACCAGATCAGTCGGGTCGCCCTGATGTTCGGCCAGCGCTTCCGACCGGCAACCCATCCCTCGGCGAGCATCGACAGGTTTAGCTGCCCGATCGGAGTCGGTAAAGGTTCGCCGAGAAGTAGATCCCGCACTGCTTCCGCATCCGCTAGGTCGACTTCGCGCACTGGCTCCCACGGGTCTCGCGGGATGAATATCCCGTACTGCACTACCGCCTCCTTCCGTGACGGCGTGGCCGACCCCGGCGCTATCTCTCGCACCGAGGCCGACCAGGTCCGTCACTTGGCGGTGGGCTCGCTCGGCGTCTTGGGCACCGCGGGCTTCGTGGTTGCCTTCGCTGGGCCGAGGATGGACGAGAGCACCTCGCGCTTGGCCTTGGCCTCGCGCTCGACCTCGTCCATGACCTGCTGCACGCGGTCCTGAACGCGCTTGTCCGACTTCGCCGCGATGACGTGGTTCTCCAGCGCTACGCGGTACTCGTCGGTCTTGCTGCGCCCGTTGATGTCGCTGAGCAGCTCGAGGAAGCGGGCAAGCTCCTCGGGTACCCGCACGGCGAGCGGGACCGGCTGGCCGGTGAAGACCGGCCGGTTGGTGGTGATGGAGTCACTCATGGTGACGACCTCCTCGATTCAATTGCGGCCGGCGAACCGGATGGTTCTCCTTGCGAAGCCGCAGGGAACCGAGGAGGAGCCGGAGCAAGAAGAGCTCTACGGCCGAGATCAGTGTCGGGTCACGACTCAGCTCGGGCAAGCATCACGCCGCCCGAGGACAGACCGGACTTCTTAGTCCCAGTCCTCGTCCTCCGGCTGAGGCCCGGCTGCGTACAGCTCGGTCACGTAGTCACGGAAGCCGCCGAGGAGCCGAAACTCATCGTCGAGAAGCCGAACGAGATCTGGGAAGTCCAGCCGATCTTCGGTGTCCGGAAGCCCACCGGTATAGCGGAACGCGGTACCACTCGCGTCAGCGTCATGAAGTAACAACAGCAGCTTCTCGGTCGACTTTGGAAACGATCCATCGATCTCCAGAGCGACGTAGTGCTTCTGCAGTTCGGTCAGCAGGCCATGCAGGTTGTGTCCGATCTTGTGCCGCAGCCTGTCTTCAATCGTCTTGGACGCGACATCGGCGGTGTTGCCCGCATGGAACCGACGCCGCAGGGAGGCGAACTCGCGGATCGTCTCCTTCATCTGCAATTCGAACGCCTGGCGATACAGCGACAGGAAGGGAAGCAGGAGACGGTCGTCGATCGGGTCGCCCTTGTAGGTACTTGCCAGTCGGGTTGCCGCCTCGTGATACGAGAAGGCCAGTTGAGTGTCATCCTCATAGCGGTGCCGCATGATCAGACGGTCGTATGCGGTACTCGGTACCTTGGCGAACAGCTTCGCGGTGGGAATCTCCTGTTCTCCCACGACACCCCCTCCTGTTCGCGAGTCGACTTGCGAGCCTCATTCTCCCGCGTGATCGATCACTGTTCCGAGCCGATCGAGATGGAGCGTCGTCCCTTCGGCCTGAGCTGAATCCCGGCTTCCTTCATGGCTCGAAGCATCGTTGTCTTCTTGAAGCCCAGCTCCACCGCAATCTGTTCGACGCTGAGGCCACCGCCGTAGCGTTCCTCCGCGATGGCCAAGATCGCAGGATCTGGCCATGTGCCATGCACTCGGACGCCCGCCTCGCGAACCAGATTCATGACGGTCATGGTGCTCACTCCGAACTCAGCGCTGACCGTGTGCGAGCTGGCGCCTCCGGCGTAGCGAGCTACGGCTTCCGTCTTCTGCTCCTCGGTGAGCTTCGGGCGGCGATACGCACCGCGAAGGGTGACCCCGCGCCGCTTGAGCAGGGCTTCCACCGCCGACACCGAGACACCGTGCTTCTTGGCTAATTCACGACAGGTCGACCCGTTGCGGTAGTCCTCGTCGACTTGCTCGATGACCTCTGGAGGTAGGCGCCGCTCCAGTGCCCACCCTTTCGACGCCTCAGCCCGCGGAACTGCATCCGCAAGGGGAGCGGGCAGACGGCAGACTAGGTGCTCGAGCTCTTCTGGCGTGCGACCGAGGAATCTCCAATCGGCGAAACGCCCGAAGACGCCCATCCAGCCAACAACATCGACTCCAACAGGGGTGGCCGATTTCTTCGAGTCCGCTCCGCTAAGGCGCACCAGAGACGGCTTACTAGAATCTCCAACCCCTTGCGGGCTGGGGATCCTGAAGAGGCCGAATCCAATATCGAACGCAGCAAGCAGAGCATCTTCCGAGATGCTCTGCTTGCCTTCATTTACGCCCGCGTGTCGATCGAGTTCCCGGTGAGCGGCATCGAGCGACTCGTGGAATGACGCTCCGCCCTCCGCGCTGGTCCACCCGCGCTGGGTCGCCAAGAGCTCGCGCAGCGGGCTACGGATCTCGTCCCCAACGACCTCGTCATTCGCGATGTAGATGTGCTCGAAGATCGCCTGATTCAGCATTCGCCGGGTCTGGTCTGTGGCGAATTGGTAGAGCTCGAATGGATGCTCCAGCAGCTTCAGGTGGCTGTCGATATACCGAAGACCGGGCTCCAGGTCGTCGACGGCATCCGCGAGCTGTGTCTCCATCTCGCGCTTCTCTCTGCTTATCTCGCGCAGGCGGGCCCGCACTTTCGCCGTGTCTAGCTCTCCATCCGAGGCGAGTTCGAGCAGGTTGTCTTCTTTGGTTGCGAGCCGGGCAAGTTGTGCACGGGCCTGCTCGCGGAGTAGGTGCTGCGCCTGAGTCTGATCGCGAAGCGCTGCCTCGAGCTGCTTGCGGATCGCCGCGACGAACTCAGGTCGAAAGGTCAGGGTCTTGTAGTGGTTGGCGATCGCGTCCTCGACTCGATCGACGGCCGAGTAGGGGGAGTCGCACGTTCCGTCCTGGGTGCCCCTACAGAAGAAGTAGGTGTACTGGCGGCCATTCGATTGCTTGATGTTCGCCAGGATGAGGCGTCGGTTGGCCTGATCCTCCAGCCGACAGCGTCCGCACCAGATCGACCCCTTGAGGTAGTGATCGTGCTTTCTCCGTCGCTCGTGTGCGTTGCCACGGCTGTCGAGCAACAGCTGGACCTTCTCGAACAGCGTCTTCTCGATGATCGGCTCGTGCCGACCGTCGTAGTGCTCACCCTTGTAGTGAACTTCACCCAGGTAGTAACGATCGCTGAGCAGGCGGTGCACCTTCGAGTCGGTGATGGGCCCGGCTGGCCAGCGGGCAGTCGCGCGAGTCAGTAGGCCGCGGTCGGTCAACTCGTCGGCGATGTCTTGAAAGGTGTACTTGTTCGTCGCGTACAGCTCAAAGGCGAGCTTCACGAACGGGGCCCGTTCGGGATCGACGGCGATCGAGCGGACGTCTCGTCCGTCCACGCGTTCGATGGTGTTGACGTAGCCAATCGGGGCCTTGCCCAGCGTGCCGCCGTTTTTCGCCTTCTGACCCATCTTGTAGGCGATGTCCGCGCCGTCCTCGCGGGAGCGGTACTCGTTGAACGCCGCGAGGATGCCGTGCATGAGCTGCCCGACTGGGGTTGCGTCGATCTGCTCGGTGGCGGACACGAGCGTGACCCCTCTCTTCTGAAGGTCAGCCATGACGATGGCGTCGTCGGTGCGGTTGCGAGCGAACCGGGAGAGCTTGTAGACGATGACGTAGTCGACATCTCGATCACGGCGGATGCGTTCGAGCATCCGCTGGAACTCGACTCGCTTGGTCATCTCGGTGGCGGACTGTCCTGCCTCGACGTACTCGGCGACGATGCTGAGCCCGAGTTGCTCCGCCTTCCGCTGGCACGAGATTCTCTGGGCGGGGATGGAGATTCCTTCCGGGTCGTAGTCAGTGTTGACCTGCCCCTTGGACGAGACGCGGAGGTAGACAACGGCCCGGCTTCCCTTGGGAGCCATCGCGTTGGCGATGAGGTCGCCGTCGCTGACCTCGACTGCCGCAGCCGGTTCCGCGGTTCGGGGCGTCTGCAACGGTGGCGGTGCTCCGACGAACGCGGATGGTCGGGCGTCTTCGGGCAGGCTCATGGCTGCCCTCCCTTCTGGATCAGGACGGCAGCCTCGAGGTCGCGGAACATCGCGTTTCGAGAGAGAGGTGGTGGAGTGTGCGTCCCGAGATTTCTCGGGCCGGGACGCCTGCCCGATGGGTGATGTCTCATCGGTGGGTTTCTCCGCTTACCTCCTAATTTTACCTGGTCAGGGGCATATTCGAGCCGACGATGTGTATTCCGCATCGTTCGCCGTCTGCCGTCGGCGAACTGCCGAATGTGGCGACGCTGGCGTCGGAGAGTTCTAGCGAAAGACATAGAGCCTCCCCTCGTACTCGATCACGGCGTACTCGTGGCGGATCCACTGCTCCAGCGCGTGGTGGTCGAGCCGGACAGCTTCGGGCGGCAGATGGCGTGCTTCGGTCCATTCACGGAGTTCACGCCGCCAGTGTCGATAGTCGCTGACGTTGACCACCATGTCCTGGCGGTTGTCGTAGGCGCCGACGAACCGTGAGTAGAAAACCTGCTCGAGCGACAGCAGCGCCCCGTGAATGTGCGGTAGTCGCAAGAAGGCCCGGAAGGCCGGCCACGCGACGAGGTCGAGCGTGTCGAAGTGTTCGTTGAGTCGCTGGAGCGCCGCACCGTCAAGGTCGCCAGGAACGCGCAAGTGGATGGGTGGATGGTGCGTCAGAGGGAACTCCATCGGCACGAGCAGACGGTCCAGGCGAGGGAATCGCTTCAGACTGTGGATCGCTTCGTCGCGTCGGTCGCCGAGTTCGCTGCGCACGAGGTAGGTGCCGAACCAGTCGATCCAGCGCTTCACTTCGGGAGGTGTCTCGGGGTCGTTGTAAATCTGCAAGTACTCGTCGCGCATCGGCTCGTATTGGTTGCTGCGTCCCGGCTGGAACAGCTCCAGGGCGCTCCCGGGGCCAGCGGCTTCCGCCAGGAACTCGGCGATGGAGCTGGCGGTCGCTTCGTCGATCTCGACCTGTTCCTGCTCGGCTCGGCTGACCCCGTTCTCGATCTGCAAGAAGGCACGGTCCCAGCGGCTCAGGCCGGTCGGGATGTCGTGCTCAGGGCGGGACGCATCAGGTGGGAGATGCTCACTCATGGACGTGCTCCAGCGGCCACAAGCGCCTGCGGTTGGTGTGGGCTATTGGTAGAACGCATAGACGCGTCCTTTCCACTCGACGAGGTCGTATCCATCGCGGGCTCGCTCGACGAACGCTTCGTAATCCGGAGTCACCGCCTCGATGAAGAGGTGCCGCTCGGCCGCGAACTCCTGCACCTCCTTCTCGAGCTCGTCGACCTCAAGTAGTTCATGCGCCGCGTCTTCGATCGACTCGAACGTGGCGACGTAGCTCTCGTGGAAGCTCTCCATGATGTCGCCGCTCATGGCACTGACGTCTGGGAGCGACAAGAACGCTTGCAGGGCTTCGTCCTGGTGGAGATGAAGCTCTTCGAGAGTCTCGCGGAGGTCGTCGATCGCTGCTTGGCCGTGGCTGGCGGGGACATGGACGGTGAAATCCTCACCGCCGATCTCCAAGCGTGTGGGAACGAGCAGGCGGTCCAGGGTCGGGGGCAGGTGCTCGTTAGAGAACCGGCGCAGCGTCCCGTGATGCTTCTTCTGCAGCACGTGGCTGCCGAACCAGTCGATCCAGGTCCGCACCTCGGGGGGCGTGGACGCATCTCCGTAGAGGGCGAGGTACTCCTCGCGGAGCAACTCGTACTGACCCTGTCCCAGACGTCCGTACTCGGCGAGGGCGGAGTCGGGGCTGGTGGCGCGTCCGAGGGCGTGGGCGATGTGCAGCGCGGTCGGGAAATCGATCTCGCGGTGCTCCGCCTGGGCGGCGGTCACCCCTTCTTCGATCTCTTGCTGTAGCCGTTCCGCGGCCTGGGCTGCACGCGGGCGTTCGCTCGCGGCCTCGGCGTTGGAGAAGAAGAGCCGCTCGCTCATCGGCGTCCTCCGCCCGAGATAATGAAGCGGCCCAACATGTCGAGCCAGATCTCGCGCTCCAAGGGAACACGCACTTCGTTGATCTCTTCCAGTGCTGCTTGGGCGTCGAGGTGACCGCTGGCCGCGAAGCGCTCCAGTGCTGTGCCGGGGCCGGCATGGACACTCGCGGCAATCAGCCGAGCGAGATTCTCGTTCTGAGCCTCTGGGTCAAGGTCGAGCCAGCAACTGATGAGATCGCGAGCACGCCCGTTTTGATCCGGTCCAGTGGTGATGATGGTTGGTGTCATGATGAACCTCCTTTCAAGGTCTCGGTTTCAGGGGGCGAGGGAGGCGCCAGCTGTTGAAGCGCCTCCCGGGCAGTGATGACAAAGAACAGGTCGCCTCGGAGCGTGCGCTCCTGAGCGATGGCGTGGCGCAACTTGTCCGCTCGCAGTTCGGTGGGGACGATCCATACGACCGCCGGGTAGAGCCCGCGCGTCGCTTCTTCGTGGCCGTCCTCCCAGTGGCGCTGGTAGGTCTGGCACTTTCGGATCACGGCGGGCAGGTGTTCGGTAGCACGGTCGACCTCGACGAACGAATGCGTCTCGGTCGACTCGTCCGCCGTCACGACCAACAGGTCAGGGCGGAGGGTGACCGTCGTGCCGCCTCGTCCGCCGAAGCTGCGCCAGCAGGTCGGCTCGGCTTCAAGCTCGAGAAGGTCGAATTCTCCAATGCGGGATCGTTCGAGCAGGGTCGTGGCCAGCTCAGCTACCTCGAGCGTGTGTGCCAAGAAGGCGTGGCCCGGTTCGATGTAGCGGCGGCGCTGCGACTCGCCGCGCCGGGCTCGTAGCAGCCGATCTCCCGCCGCACCGAGCTGCCACACGATCACGGCAGAGCCGTGTTTCGCTCCACCAATCCGTCGTGCCAGCCGAGTGACCAGTCCGTGGGCTTCCAAGCGATGCAGGATGCGGACGGCGCTGCGTGTAGCTCCAACCTGGGAGCGGTGCGGACCAAGGTGCTCGGCGGGCAGATGCTGCCGCTGAACCTGCCGCGTTGTGAGGAAGCGGAAGCGTTCCAGGCTCTCAAGGATGGCGATGTCCCGATCAGAGAGCAGCTGCTCGAGCTCGTCGGTTCGTAGTGGACGCGGGAGGTTAGACATGGCGACCTCCGGATCTGGGGGAGCGGCCGACGGACACTGCTTGAGCAGGGACAGTCCCAGCCCGCGCTGGCCCGTCAGGGGCGGACAGGGGCCGAATGGGGCGGCTTGTCCTCGTCATGAACGGACGCCCGAACGGAGCACCGACCGGACAAGCGCGCTCCGTGGTGGGTGGGTATATCGTCGCCCTACTCATGAGCGCCTCGGCTTCTGATGCTTCGTGCGCGGCGCATCGTCGGTGCCAGGCTGAGCCGTCGGAGACGACACGACGACTTCTCCGGGGTCGCCACCGAACAGCTGACGGCTGGCACGGCGAATCAGCTCACCGTGCCCTGTCCGCTTCGTTGGTGCGATCGTCCGTGCGGAGAACCACCTGGACGGTCCCGCGGAGGTCATCAGGGCGGCGTAGACCTCATATGGCGGGAGTTGCTGGAAGTCTTCGGCACCGAGCTCGGGCGCCAGCTTGGCCATGTCTCGGGCGTCGTCGGCACCGAGGGCGAAGCAGACTTTGGAGCGGGCGTTGACGTCGAATGCCGTCTTGAGGTTCGGGCCGAGCTGTCCACGGAACTGATGTGCCACGTGCCAACCGACGCCGTAGGAGCGGCTCGTGGCGAGTGCATCTGCGATCGACGTCGGCAGATGCAGATAGTTCTGGACCTCGTCGATAAACACGTACCCGGGTCGCCAGGCCGGTTCCATCTCCTGAGCACGTTCCTTCGTTGCGAGCCACAGTTCAGCGACGATGAGACTGCCGAGGAGTTTCGCAGCGCCGCTGCCGATAAGGGCATCGTTGAGCGGTACGAGGACGGCCTTGTCGCCGTCCCGGAAAAGGTCACGCAACCGGAACCGTGGCCGAGGCTGCCCCAGCACCGCGACAAGGTGCTTTCGGAGCACAAGCTTGCGGAGCTTGTTGAGCGGAGGTGCTGTCCATGCCGCGTGTTGCCCGGGGCTGAGGGCTTCGTACTCGCTCCAGAACGCATCGAGTGTCGGCTCGACGTCCAGGTGCTCGATGACCTCGCGTCTAAACGATTGGTCTGTGAGCAGTCGGGGAAGGTCGACGAGCGTATACGGCTCACCGCGCCGCACTCCGGCGCGTGCCAGCGACAGCAGCCCGCCCTGGATGAGGTATTCGGTACGAGGGCCCCAGCCGTCCTCGAAGACGGCCTGCAGCGACGCCAGAATGCCATCCACGACCACGTCGGGATCTCGGTCTCCGACGTCGAGCGGATTGAACCCGACTGGGCGAGCGTCAGCTGCGTCAATGACGACGATCCGTCCGGCGGCCTCTTTGGGTGCGTGATCGATGACGTAGTCGACGAGCTGCCGCTTCGGCTCGATCAAGACCACCGGACGCCTTGCAGTGATGTCGCTCAGGATGAGCGGTGCGAACACGCCGATGGACTTGCCGCTGCCGGTCGGGCCGGTGACGACAAGGTGGGACAAGCGAGAGGTCGGGTCGATGCCGACGTCACGGATCTTGCCTGGTGCGGTGGTCTGCGCGAACACGGCCGCCCGATCTTCTAGTGAGGCCGGGCCAGCCAGGCGTCGGGGATGAAGCGGAGGAAGCCCGGGCAGATCCATCTCGCCAACAGGCCACCCGAGAAAGGGCAGGAGCTCGCTCGGGGTGAGCGCGCCAAGGTGGGACCGGGGCGACGCGGAGTCGAGATGCTCGGGCTTGTCCCGAACCAGAAGCATTCGCACACCTGGTGCTTCCATCGTTTGCAGCGCACCGAACAGTGCCTGAGCCAGTGCTTGACGACGCTCGGCCGTTGCGGCCTCGACACCGATTCGTGCGGTGACGATTAGCCGGGGCTGCGCGTCCCGTTCGGCGACGCGACGGCGCACGTCGGCGCTCGCGTGTTGCGTGCCCCGGACCAGCACGTCATAGAGCGACGAGCGGTTCGGGTCTGGAAGGTCGAGTGGTACGAGGCTCGGACGGCGGCGTTGTCCCACGATGAGCTGCATCACGACGAGTTCGTCTTCTCGGCGGCGGGCCAAGGCGCTGTGGAGCGCGAAGAGCATCCGATCTGACTCGCCGGTGCGGAGCGGCAGACTGTCCGGCCGGGCCGTGAGGTGTCCGGTTGCCGCAACGGCTCGTCGCGCAGGTGCGATGTCGAACAAGACGCCGGGGACATAGTCGGCAAGGACCTGCTTCAGCCACGTCGTGTGCTCTGACTGGTGACCTACGAGGTACACGATCTCTCCGCCAATGGCGCGCAGCTCGAACACCAGGGGACGGGGCGTATCCGAAGAGGTCAGGCGCGCCAGTAGCTGCTCCACGCCGCTGGCCTCAAGCGGACGCGGCAAGTGAAGTCGTGTGAATACGTACTTAGGCGGTGCCATCCGGTTCCTCCTCGGAAGTCCTGGACGGCTGCTGTTCTGATTCCGTGAGCGCGCGGCGGGCAGCTTCCTCGCGAGCTCGTTCGAGCCCAGCAATCACGATGATCTTTGCCATCTGCTCCGGTGTCAGGTCGTGGTTGAGTTCGGAGAACACCCAAACCCGGCGGTCCTGAGACTTCCGGTAGCGGCGGCGAGAGACGTGACTCATACACGCACCTCCTTTCGGGCGAGTGCCCGGCTTACATTGCAAGCGGTCGCGAAAGGTCGTGCGGCGAGCCCCGTCATGGGGGGACGGGCAACTATGAGCGAGTCAATTCGTTCTGTCAAGGGGAGTTGTCTATTCCACAACGACCGGACAGAGGTGAACGTGCTCATGGTCGCTACCAGCGGTCTCGTCGCGAGCGAATGAACCACAGTGCGGCGATCGTTGCTGCGACGAGCATGGCTCCGAGCAGCAGCCAGCCCCAGATCTGTGCCAGGACACTGAGCGCAAGCTGCAGCGCGATCACACCGCCGAGCAGCAGCAGGCAGCCGACAAAGAAGCGGTGCACCAGCGACCGTGGCGATTCTGGCTCCTTGGATGCCACGCCTCATCCCTCCGTGTCTCCGGCAGTGGATGACGCTCGAGTGAAGTCAGACGGGACCGGGTATCCGGGGATCGTGATGTCGGATTCGATCTCGTTGCCCCACACCGACCAGTCCGCGTGGCTGTTAGGACGACTTCGGGCGAAGATTTCGAGGAAGGGGCCGTCGAGGATGCGCTCGATGAGCGGAATCATCTCCTCGGGCTTGCGGGAGTGATCCTGACGCGGGAACAGCAACGTCGAGCGCTGACCGTGGAACTTCCACGGCGCGGGCTTCCCGCGGGTGCCGTGCAGTAGCAGCTCATGCGAGCCGCGGAAGTAGTTGCCGAGTCCCATGTAGTACTTGTCCCAGGCTGCGTTCGTCTTGTACTCGAAGCCCCACGCCTTCATGACTTCGAGGCCGGCGGGTAGTGCTGCGTTGGTTACCCAGAGCAGCAGCGTGGCGTCGTCGGCCGCCAGGTCCGCGATCGGCATCTGCTTGATGCGCTCCAGGCTCATCACGTCGTAGTGGCGTGAGGCTCCACGTGCACCGAGCTGGGCGATGTCCCAGGGCGGGTCGGCGTAGATGACCGAGAAGCGGCGGGACGCATCGCGTTCCGGCGCCGAGGGCTCTTCTGAGGGGGTGATGTTGGGCATGAATGAAGTCCTTTCTCCGCGACCCATGCGCTGGTGGCTGAGGGGCGGATAGATGGATATGCGGCATCGCGGCGGGCATGTCAACGGCACTGAACCCGACCGCCGGAGCCGATCGGAACGCCCGAACGGAACACCGCCTCAAGTGGTCGTGACTCGGCTCGGAGAGCGGGCGGTGGTCGGTGTTTCCGCACGTTGTGGAATGAACAACGGACCGCTGCGACTGCTGGTTCGGTTCCTAGCTGCTTTGTCGCTGGCGCATCGCGGACTCACGGAGCATGTTGCGATGTGCTTCGATAGCCGCCTCGTCCAGCACTGCGCCGAGAAGGTTGGCATCCGCTTGGCGCCTGGCAAGGTGCAGTGCGGCCTCGTACTGTTTCCGGTGCCACCCCGGTCCACCCGGGGAGTCCCACATGAGCAACGCCATCGCGACGGCGATGATCATTCCGACCGCGACGGCGAGCAGGGCGATCGACAGCACTGAGCTGAGTTCCATCGTGACCATCTCGTCCACGGCGCTACCGTCCGAACCGCTGCACGGCGGTGGCGGCGGCGAGGGCGTAGGCGTCGACGATCGCCTTGATGCGCTGCTCGCTGAGCGGAGCGGCAGTCACATAGTGCCCCTCGATGGCGGACAGCATGGCGACGTTCTCCATCGCCCGGAGTGCCAGACGGTGTCGAAGGTCGTCGGTGAGTGCCTCGATGGCACCACCGAGCTGGACCGCCTCGATCGCCGAGGTCACCCGGCGCGGCTGCCGGAGGGTGAGAGCGGCGGCGGTCGAACTGATTGGGGAGACGGTCGAGCCGTCGAGCGGCACGAGAGCGTTGGACATAGGAGAGTTCCCTTCAGCGGATTGATGGATGAGCCGCCCGTCGCCCCGAGCCATGCTGGCCGGGGCGACGGGCGGGTGTTACTCCTCGCGAACGAATCGCAGTTCGAGTCCGATGCGGGTGAACGCATCTCGCAGGCCGCCGAACCATTGCTCGTCCGGGGTGACTGCATCCGGGCAGATGGCGTAGAGCAGGCGGTATTGCTGCGATCCCATCAGCTCAATCGCTCGGGTCAGTCCGGGGCGCTGACGCGGATCCGTGGTCGCTTCGGACTCGTCCACCCAGAAGCCGATGACGACGCCGTCCTTCTCAGTGCGGAGGCGGAGCATCTCTTCCTGTGTGGCTCGGTCCTCGAGTTCACGTCCGTTCGACGCCCGGTCTGACGGGAGCGTCGTGCAGATGTAGGCGGCCGCAAACGGCTGCACCTCCTTCATCTCAACGATGGTCACTTCTTGATCGGTTCCGTTCATGGATCGCCTCCTTTCACGAGGTCTTGCCTGCAGCCACTGGCTACTGGCAGCGATATTTAGTTGTGTGTTCCCCTTGCGGGGTCTAAGGCCGAGCGTGACTGTGCACGGCGGCGGTCTGAATCAGGGGCGACCCCTGCAGGAGATAGGACGTGATCGCCGTCTGCAGACGGGCGTCCGCGGCGGCGACCGCGGCAGCGAGCCGAGGGTCCACGAGCGTGGACGCCGCCACGGGCTGCGGCCTTCGAACCGACGCGAGCGGCGCGGCCGAGGCGCTGCGGATGGACGGTCGAGCAGCGATGCGCTCCGCCGAACGGAGGCCTTCGTAGATGCGGAACGCGCGATCGATGTCGGGGATGAGATCGCTGAACAGGGTCTGACCCGAGGGGCTCAGCGTCGGGGTGGCGTAGCCGCTGTGGGAGCTTTCAACGACCTCGCAGCCGGCCAGCCGAGCGATTCGTGCGAACTCTTGGTTGTGGTGCCTGGTGGTGGGTTCGGTGTCGGACACGCCTGTCGCTGCTGCGTAAAGGTGGGCGAGCTCGTGAGCGAGCGTGACGACCGCGTCCTCGCCGGGTCGCTGTCCACCGAAATGACCTTGCGAGCGATCCGCATTGAGTCGGATCTCGTGGAGACCGTCCTCGCCACCGAGGAATGCGAACTGCCCGAGTGCCTCACCGGGTGCGAAACGCACCAGGAGTGTCGTGCCAGCGACCGCATCGACGATGCCTGGAAGCGACGGCTCGAGGCGCGCGGCCATCTTTTTTAGTGCGGCCTCGCAGCTGCTGCGCAGGCGGCGATCCGCCTCCGCGAGAGTCGCGACATCGGTTTGCTGCATAACGTCCTCCCTGCTCGGGCCCAAGTGGTCGAGCGACCACCACCCTCGCAATCGGCTATCGCCGGGTCGTGTCGCAGGGTGTGTCATCTCACGTGTCAAACGACGTGCCAAAGTGGAATCGACCAGTAACGAAAAGGGGGCAAGGCGTGTCGTATTTGCAGCTCACGTTTTCGTTCCTCCTCCCCGCCGCGGGTGCGAGTGGTGAGTGAACTCGAAGGGGTTCTCGACCCTCGGATTCGCTTTGTACGGGCTGCTTACGGCGGTGACCTCTCTCTCGCGGACGCCCTTCGCGACCGCCAACTTGCCGCCGTCGTTGCCGCACATGTTGGGCAGCGGCCCGGCGAAGACCTAGAGGAGGACGGCATCGCGCTCCTCTGGGCGTTTCGCGACGAACTTGAGGAGCTCCTGGAGTCGAAGCAGCAAGGAGCCGCTTGGAAGCGCGGAAAGAAGGCGCTCGAGTCGGCTGAGTACGCCCTCGTCGTGGCGCGGCTCCTGCTCGATCCGAAGGTGGGCGACGATGTCGACGAAGCGCCGCTCACCCAGCGTGCGCGCCGCGAGCAGGCCGTTGCGGGACTCGGCTTGTCAGGAGAGGGCTACAAACGCCCGTATCGCCAGTCCCCGGAGTTCTACCGTCATTTCATCGACCAGCTGCGGGCGTTTCTCGCCACCGCGCCGATCGTTCTGGTCAAGACCAGTTCTCGTTCAACTCACCCGCGACGCTCACCCTTTGGAGTCCCTGATGAAGTCGCACGGCTTGCACCGATGCTCACGACCTTGCTGTCGGACGCGGCAGTCGTGCTGTACGGGTTCGATGAAGCCGCGGAGCGACTTCACTCCAGTCCCCAGCTGCAAGCGGCGGACAGACAGCGCTTCAATCGAGAGCTCAGTGCAGATGGTCAGTGGCTTGTCGTGCAGCTGGCACGGGCAGATTCGCAACTCCTCGCGCTCGGCAAGGCTCCCGGCGGCCACGCGTTCTTGGCCGCAAACGGTATCGCGTGGGCCGGGTCCGGCTTGCTGCCGTGGGGCACCTTGTTCGATGGGGCGAGGCAACTGCTGGAGCGAGACCCCTACACGAGCGATGATGGCGTTGCTCTCGCTCTGACCAGTACCGACTGGCGCGAGCTCTTGCTCTCAGAGGATCTGTTCTGGGATTCGTCCGAAGCAAGTCGAACGGCCGACACGAGGCGTGAGCTGCTTGACGCAGTCCGGCGAATTCTTCCGGTCCTTCGGGCGGTAGTCCCCGGATGGTCTCGCGACTACATGGTCGACTTCGAGTACAGCGTCTGCTACGGCTACTGGCTACTGGGGATCGAGCCGGAGATCGATGGAGGCGAAGATGACCCGATCGGTGCGCCGTGGACCTTCCCGGCGAATCTACGGGCGCGACTCGACTTTGTGCGAGACGTCTATGAGCTCGCCTGTCCACTCAGCGCGCTCAACGGCGTACCGCGCGTCGCTCGCCGCATCGACCCGGTTTAGAGCGGTCCCCGTGAATCGCCGAAACCCTTCGGGCCATTCAGGTCGGCACAGGCAAAGAAAAGAGCCCGCCTCCGCGTCGAAACAGATGAGCGTCTCGACTACCAGGAGTCGGGCTCTTTCCGTTCGAGCGGGTGCGGACTAGCAGGCTGGCCGGCGTTAGTGGATGACAAACCGGCCATGGAGGGTCTGGTCGATGATTCGGCCCTTGCCTTCCACGGTGATCGGGCCGCGCAGGTAGCTGGCGCCGCCGACGTAGCACTCCTCGCGGAGTTGAACGCCGCCGACAACGATGGCGCGTCCGCCGATGCGCGCCTCGTTGCGAAGAGTGACCATCGATCCGACGAACGCTTGGCCTTCCACAACGGCGTTGTCGAAGAGGCGAGCGTTGGAGGCCAGGACGGCGAGATCCTTCACTCGGGCGCCTCGTGCTACGTAAGCGTGCGGCGAAACTCGCGCAGTGACCGCGACGAGGCCGCCGCCGTTTGGAAAGCGGCGAAAGATCTCGTCGTCTATGACGACAAGGTCATCGTGGAGTGGAGTGATGCGATGTGTCATGCAGTCGGGTGCCAGCATGATCAGTTCCTTTCGGTTGGCGGAATCCCTGCAGGCGCAGGGCGTCGACCGATCACCTGGTGGTGGTCGGGCCGCGCCCACGTCCGGAGAGGAACTCTTCTTCCGAAAGCAAACCAACCGGGATCCCTCCCGGTTGTGGCGCTTACTGTGCGCTGATCCGACGATCTTGTCAAGCGTGAGCGGGATAGGGCGGCGGAAGCGTCATCGCTTGCAGGAGCGGGTGCCGGTATAACGGCGGTGCTCGCTAGCCTCATGATGTGCCCGCGTCGATTCAGATCCCCAGCGAGGTCGCCGCGATCCTCCGCTACTACGTCTACGCGCTCAGGGACCCGCGCGACGGTCGCGTCTTCTATGTCGGCAAGGGCATCGGCGATCGGATCAACTCCCATCTCCGCGAGGCAGGCAAGGATCCCGAGTCCGAAAGAGCGAAGCTGCGAACCATCAACGACGTCGAAGCGGCCGGCCTTGAGGTGGATCTTCTGTTTATTCGCACTGGCATCGAGGACGAGGCGACGGCGTTCGTGGTCGAGCAGGCCGTCATCGATGCCTTCGCCGCCGACGGTCACGCCCTGACCAACCTCGTCCGCGGTCATCACTCCGGCACCGAGGGGCTCGCCTCGCTGAACGCCACGGTGGCACGTCACCGCGCACTGCCGTGTCCACCGATCGCAGAGCCGCTCATCATGGTCAAGATCCAGGCTGGCTGGCGTTCGGATTCTACTGAGCGACAGATATACGACCAGACACGGGGGCACTGGCGGATCGCGCCGTGGGTCCGGGACCGCGCGAAGTACTGCCTCGGCGTCGCCTATGGCGTCGTGCGTGGCGCCTATCGGATTGACGATTGGTTCCCCTCCGAGCAGCCGTGGGATCAGGGCAAGGATCGTTGGGGTTTCAACGGAGCATCTGCGCCAGAGCTCGTGCACGTCATCGGCACACACGTCCGCGACGCCTTCGGGGGGAGGGTGATGTATCGCCGCTACCTCGACGGCTATCCCGGCGCGGAGCAGGATTTGTCCTCTCAAGAGCCAGACCTCGCCTGAAGGTCGATCAGTATCGGCCGCTGTCGATGTCGGTGGTGCCTGTCGTACTTGTCGCGCTGGGAGTGGGCCGAGAGATGGTGAAGTGCCCGCTAGTTGGAGATGCTCTTCCGTCATTATGCGGGATTGGCGCGACACGCCACATTAAGGTTGACCGTTTTCAGATGTTTGCTAAAGGAGCGTGCTACTCTCTCATCTAGAACCCGATCGGAGACAGCATGAACGACGCCGAACCGCTGGACTGGCGCTCCGAGTTCACGGACGATGAGCTCGCAACCCTCCGCGCGTCGATCCCGTCGGCAATCCACCTGAGCCAGGACCGCTCGGCGCGGGCGCACACCGAGTACCAGGACCCGGACGGCGACCAGGACGTGTACGGCGTCGGGATGGCTCGGGGTGCGCAGAAGGAACTGCAGGCGCTCGTCAAGGGCATGGACCGCTACCGTGAGCAGCGCGTGTCGGGGAGCCGTCGCATTCTGCCCTACATCGGCGACACCCTGCTCTTCCTGCAGCGGGTCGGCAAGCAGATGCCCCGCAACCACCGCCGCTACCGCCTGAGCTACCTGCCGGAGCAGCGCCGTGAGGTCTTCCTCCAGACGAGCAACATCAAGTACACCGAGCCCGGTGGGCTGTTCGAGCTCCCACGCGAGGACACCCAGGACGGTGAGGAGTTCGCCCGGCTCTCCGACGTGCTCGAGATCGTCGGCGATGCATCGAACCGCGTCACCCTCATCGTGCCGTACTACAGCAGTACGCCGTTCAGCGTCGGCACGATCTACTGGGCGCCGGCCCGACTCAACGGTCGCTACCTCGAGTTCACGGACCCGGAGCGGCTGATCTATCAGAAGCAGGCCACCTCGCCGCAGGAGAAGAAGCAGAAGCCGCGCGCGACGGGCGGCTTCGCCGATGGCGAGCGACCCCGCACCTCGACTCGGCTCCGACCGCGGCCCGAAGGGGAGAAGGGCAGCAACTGATGGCCGAGCAGCCAACCCTCATGGACGTTGCCCGGCTCTTCGACCCCGCCCGCCTCGCCCAGGCACGCCGCATCTGCAAGCTCACTAAGTCGGAGCTACATCAGATGGTCGGGGTGTCTGCCGCTGCGATCGGGCAGTACGAACGAGGCGAGGTCAAGCCGCGGGCGGAAACCATCGCGGCGCTCGCTGATGCGCTCAACGTGCCGCCCGGGTTCTTCGCTCACGGACGGCCTCGCGCCCAGGTCGAGATCGCCGAGGCCTCGTTCCGCAGGCTCCGCGCCACCACGGTGGGGCAGCAGCAGCAAGCCACCGCATATGTCGAACAGGCGTGGGAGCTCAGCTGCTACCTCGAGGAGAGCGTCGAGTTCCCCGAGGTAGATCTTCCGGCATGGGCTATGCCCGACTCGCTGGACGTGCCCGACCCGATCACGGCGGCTCGCAGCATGCGGTCCCACTGGCAGCTCGGGTTTGAGCCAATCAAGCACCTCGTCTACCAGCTCGAGCAGCACGGCATCCTCACCGTGTTTTTCTCGATGAAGGAGGACCCTTCTCTCGATGAGAAGAGCCGCATCGACGCCTTCTCTACAACCGCGCTGCCGCGTCCGATGATTGTGCTCACGCCGGACAAGGCCGACGACGTCATGCGTCATCGGTTCTCGGCCGCCCACGAGTTGGGTCACATCGTGCTGCACCACGGCCGGCAAGGTACCGACAGTCAGATGGAGCGCCAAGCTAACGAGTTTGCCGCCGAGTTCCTCACCCCGCGCGACGTCATCCGGGAGCAACTACCGACTCGGATGAATTTCAACCGCCTGGAGGAGCTCGGCCGGTGGTGGGGCGTCTCCGTCCACTCGCTGCTCTATCGGCTGCGCGAACTCGACATGGTTTCCGAGTCGACGGCGCGCCGGGCCTACATCACGCTTAATAGCCTGCCGCGTCGACCGCTCTCAATCCGAGAGTTCGAGGGCGAGCAGCCGGAGCTTCTCAAGAACGCCATTGAACTTCTCGACGGGGTCGGCGTCAGCCTTGTCGACATCGCGAACGACCTACAGATGACGCCCAAGCGCATCCGGCAGCTTGCCAGCATCGAAGACCCCCAGCCGAAGCTCTCGCTGGTCAAGACCTCAGACGACCGCCGAACCACGGCGGCGCCCTTTGACAACGTTGAGGGGAACTCCGAAGAGGAAGGAGCCGACATGGCTCACCGTTCCGCAATCACAGGCCGCTACATCTCAAATGCCGCGGCCGCTCGTCACCCGAAGACGAGCGTCACCGAGTCCGGAGGGAACAAGTCGAGCGGCACGCACCACCGCTCGGCCATCTCCGGCCGGTACATCTCGGGGGCTGCCGCTGCCCGTCACCCGAACACAAGCGTGACGGAGAACGGCAAGTAGCACCGAAACGGGAGCGGGCGTTTCGATCTCAGGTCTGGTGAGATCGAACGCCCGCTTCTCGTGTCACTGTAGCGGGGACGAAGCGGCTCATCACGCCAGATGTTGCAAAAACTACAACGTGAAATGTCTTGAACGAATCCCGCTCATGGCTCATAGTCAGCGGAAGCAATGAAGCAATTTGAAGTCCCATCCGTAGTCTCTCGCGCACACCGCCAGGTAAGTGCGGACTTCTCTCTTCGCGGTGCCACGCGCGGAGGCTCGCTCGTGAGTCGACGAACCGGAGGCTTCGCTCTCCCGACCGTCCTGATCGTGTCGGTAATCTTGTTGATGCTGCTTGTAACGGGTATGTCGGCAACTGTCGCCGTCCAAAACGGTCTTCGCGACCAGCACTACACACGGCTCGCGGAGCTTGCGTCGGACGCCGGCAATGCCTTCGCGACAGCCTGCTTCACGCAGAACGGGAATCAGATCACCTGGTCGGATGCCAATCCGCTTCGGCCAAATACAGACTGTTCCGGCAACATCGATTCGGATTTATCGGCATACGTCCTCGACCAAGACAACATTCGCACCTATTTTGTCGTGGACTCATCTATGCAGGCGAAGGGCTACGCCGAGGGTGTTCGATCCTCGACGAATCTCGCATGGAGGGTCTGGACATCTGGGTCTGCGAGTGCAGTGGCAGTGCCGACTGGGGCCAACGACCCGGTCGGCACTTATATCGAGGGCGCCTGGACATCCGCACCGAACGGGTACCTACTCGCAGACGGATCAGCCGTCTCGCGTACCACCTACAGTGCGCTCTTCGCCGTTATCGGCACAACCTACGGTGCTGGGAACGGCAGCACGACGTTCAACTTGCCAGACACCCGCGGTCGTGTGACCGTGCAGCAGAGCGCTGACGTTGAATTCAACTCAATGGGCGAGCTAGGCGGTGAGAAAACTCACATCCTGAGCATCGCTGAAATGCCTAGCCATACGCATATTCAGAATCCTCACAACCATTCGCAGAACCCCCATAGCCATGGCGTGACGATCAATAGGGAGACCAATACCGAAACGGGAGGCAACTCAAGTCGTCTTACGGGAACGTCTTCAGGATCCGGGCAAGGACTCGCGACTGCAACTACCACGGCAACAAATAATGCGACAACTGCGACCAACCAAAATGCTGGAGGCGGTAGTGCTCATAACAACCTTCAACCATATATAGTCGTGACTCGGGCCATTAAGTACTGACCAGAGTGTCAGCCGACTTCCTTACGATTCGATTCATGGAAGCGATGCTTCGCCGAGACATCGAAGCGGTGGCCACGCACCTCGAGTCCCTCGACCGTTCTCTGAAGTACGACGAGTTCGTCACCGAGATCGCCGCGTCTGCACCCACCGAGAGTGACATTCATTGGATGGCTGACAACCAGCTCGTCAACCTCTTCTTCTCGCTACGGACAGCACGTCCCGAACTCCTCACAACCCGGCTCCGTGAGTGGCTGGCGTGACCCGGCTCCCGCGCGAGTGGTCGCACGCCGGCTTAGAAGCTGTTGGCTTCGAAGGTTTCGTCCCGCTCGCAGCTCTTGGTCGCAGTGAAGCACCGAAGAATCCCGGCATCTACATCGTGCTCCGCGAGGGACAAGCGCAGGCGGAATTCCTCCCTCGCAGCATCGCGGGCCACTTCAAGGGCGTCGACTCCACTGTGGAGCGCGCCGTCCTTGAAGCGGCCTGGATACCGGACACGTCGGTGCTCTACATCGGCAAGGCACGTTGGGGGATCAAGCGGGACGGATTGCGTCGCCGTCTGAGCCAGTACCGGCGTCACGGTGCGGGACGAGCCGTTGGACACCGGGGCGGTGAGTACATCTGGCAAGTCGCCGGATCGGAAGCGTTCCTTGTGTGCTGGAAGGTCGTTGACGACGAAGCCGTCGACCAGTTCGAGGCAGATCTCATCGACGCCTTCGAGTTCGAGCACGGTCGCTGGCCGTTCGCCAACCGGAAGCACGAGCGCCGAAGAGGCACTACTCCTCCGGTCGCGTGAGCCCGCGGCGTGCTCTACGCGCTGGGCTTGGAACCGTTCTTCGCGACGACAGCAGCGATCGAGACAGCAATACCTCCGACAGCGGCTGCTCCGATGAGGGCCTTCTGGCCTGCCTCCTTGCCCGCCGTCCGACGCTGAGTCGGATCCTTGAGTGCCTCGCGCCACGGAATAGCGCCGAGGGGAGCACGTCCCGATTCGATACCGAGCGGACTATGGAAGTCATCGACGACCGCAGCAGTGGAGTTGAGGGAGTCGATTACCGAACGTGCGGCTCGTGCGTGAAGCAGGATGTTCTCGTTCGCGACGCCGCCTGCGGAGTCCATCTGTTCCATCAATCGGGTGGTGGTTTCGAGCACTTTGGACCGACGCGAGGCACGTGCATCCGCTACGCCCAGCCGGTGACCGTCCAGGCTGTCGGGAGCAGTCGCCAGAACGAAGTCGAGCTCGAGCACCCGGAACTCATCCTGAAGCTCGAAGCAACGCGCGAGCACCGCGAGCTGCACCGCGACGTCCCGCTCAATCTGCCGCGTCGCCTTTTTCAGTTCTCCAGCCTTGGTCTTGTTTTCAACCTTCTCGGCAAGTGCTCGAAGTGCGAGTAGGGCCTCGTCCTGGACAGTGAAAAGTGTCTCGGAGACGCCGTTCACCTTGTCCCACCAGGTTCTCGCATCGCCGCCGTGATCGCGGATAGTCGTTGCCTCGGCGATCGCTGCAGCAGCGCCATTCATCCTGGCGAGCACCGCATCCCGTTGAGCGCGGCGCACGTCATCGAGCTTCTCGTCGATGCGCACGAGAAGTTCCTTGAGCTCCTGTGCCTCCGCCTGCTGAGCGAACTGGCTGAGAAGGCCACCCACACCCGAAAGCACGGCGGGATTGCTCAGCAGAGACGCCGGACCGTCCTCGGCTTGGAGCCACTTGAGCGAGGTCTTGCCTGTTTCGCCGAGCATTAAGTGCGAGATGCCCTTGGTCTTGGTGGGCATCAGTCCGCCTGCGTCCTTCAGGCGCTTCGCCGACTCTGGCGTCAGCTTCAAGTACAACGCGGACTGCTCGATGACTCCGGAGACCGTGTCTGCGATACCCGCGCCTGCATTCGCAGCTGCACCGAGCTTCTCGATGTCGAACGGCTTCGCGTGCGCTAAGAGGTCAAGACGAGAGAGGAACCGCTCGACGGATCCCCGCTCGCCCACAACGATGACGCCGTCGTTGTCTCCGACTAGCTCGATCTCGTCTGCCATTGTTCGGCTGCCTCCTGGCGCAAGGTTAGCGGTAGCCCCCGACGGCGTCCTCTGAATGTGAAATGCACAACGTCCCGAACGGCGTATTGACTCTCGTCTCGCTCAATTCATAATGGGCACTCCCTCCTCGTCCGAGAGCGGCTTCAAGAGGAACCATCCGGGTTCGTCGGTCGCTCAAGGAAGAGGAGGTGTGGTGCTCATGACTGACGCCACGCATGCTGGGTACATCCCGGCGCCCCAGATGCGAACGCTCGCCGTACGCATCACCGACGATCTGCGGGCACAGCTGGACGTCATCGCCCAACTCAATGACCGCAGCGTCACCGAAGAGATCCGGATCGCCCTGGAGGGCTGGGTCGAGACCAGCAAGTCCGACCCGAAGGTGCTCCAGCGTGCAGAGACGGTGCGTGCCGACATCGAGCGCGAGGCCGAGACCAAGCGCAACGCGATCTCGTCCATCTTCGGTACCTCGGCCCCGAGCCCCAGCGGCTCGCGTGGGCGGAGCAAGCAGGCGTCCGACGACGCCTGAACACGGGCGACCGCTTCCGGGATCGAGAACCACGTGTTCTCTCCCGGAGCGGTTGCCGCCCTCACTCCAGTGCTCGTTGCTGTGCCGCGGCTTACGCAGGGGAACCGTCCTGGTTCGCCGGCCGCTTGCAGCAAGGAGAAGGAAATGGTCAGAGGGCTCTATGTTCCCGTCGATGCCAGCCAGCCGATCGAGGTCCGCGACTTCGCGGGCCTCGAGGATTACCAGGCGGCGGTCGAGGGCTGGATCGAACCGGTCGACGTGCCGGACCTCGGCATCACCATCTATGTCAACGAGGAAGGGCTGCTCCGGCGACTGCCGTTCAACGCCCGTGCTTCCTTCCTGTGGTGGTATCACGTCCCAGCCGCTCGCCAGGCGATGCTGGTCGGCAACGCCGTCATCGTCGGGATGCCGGACCAAGAGGGCGACAGCACTGATGCGCCTGCCGAGGTGCGTGAGCTGTTTACGACGAGCGAAGAGTTCGCGGTGTTGGTGAAGGTCGGCGGGGACCCCGCCTGGTACACCGACCCTGTGAACAAGGTGTCGTCGGTCGTGCTCCCGCTCACGGGCGGCGACCCGAACTGGTTCGCAAGCTCCGCCCGCTACGAGGATTACTCCTCGGCCGCGGTCTGGGCGATGGTGCTGCTCGAGCGGTGGAACGATGCCGTCGACAGCAAGGTCGTGAGGGTCTCCGAGTTGCCGGACCAGCTCCGCAGCGCCCTCGCTGAGAGCGTCCGCGGCAAGCAGGTGGGAGCCTGAACCCACGCGGCAGTGACCCTTCGGGATTGAGCGCTTCGACGCTCTCCTGGGGGTCGCTGCCGCTCTTTCTATTTCTGCGTCGGCAGCGCTTGGGAGAATGGACGGAGAGAAGGGCAGGGACCGATGGCGACTCGCGAAGAACTCATGCGGGACGATCTCTACGCCCGCTTCAAGGAGATGACCTTCAGCCCCGGTATCGCTCGCCTCTACGACGTTACGAATCCGGTTGGCCAGGCGATGGCCTCCTTCCATACGCAGCTCAACGGACTGTTCGACTTCATGAACACCAAGTGGAAGGTGAATGGCCACTACAACGCGAACGAGAGCCGGGAGCTTCTTGATCTCATCGCGCAGATCGCCTCGACCCAGGCGGGGCTGAAGAAGATCGGCGTGACGCTGGAGGTCCGAGACGACTACCAGCGGGTCTTTGATGAGGTGAAGGGGTTTCTCGGCCGCTCGGGTGGCAGCCCCATCCCGGATGACTTCGCGGGCATCACCGTGATCGAATACGAGCCTGTCTTCAGCAGCTCGGAGACGGAGATGCAGCTGGCGGACTCACGTCAGCGGGTGCAACCCAAGATGATCGGCGAAGGAGCGTTCGCCCTCGTGTACAGCTACGTCGATCCTGAGTACGACAAGAAGTTCGCCATCAAGCGGGCGAAGACCGGGATCGACGACAAGGAGCTCGCGCGGTTCCGCCAGGAGTTTGACATCTTGCGCGGACTGAACTTCCCCTACGTGCTTGAGGTGTACCGCTACAACGAGTCGCGCAACGACTACACGATGGAGTTCTGCGACAGCACCCTGGAGGCGTTCATTGCCGCCCGCAACGCGACGCTGCCGTTCAGCTCTCGACGTCGCATCGCGTTGCAGTTTCTCTACGGTCTCAACTACTTGCACAGCAAGCGGATTCTGCACCGCGACATCAGCCTCCGAAACGTACTGGTGAAGATTCACGATTCAGGTGCTGCGACCGTGAAACTCTCCGACTTCGGTCTCGCCAAGGATCCGGACTCTGGCCTCACCAAGACGGACTCTGAGACCAAGGGATCGATCATCGACCCGGCGCTGACGTCCTTCAAGGACTATGCCGTGATCAACGAGATTTACCCGATCGGCGTTGTGCTGTCTTTCATCTTCTCCGGTCGGCGCGATCTCAATGCAACATCGGGTGCCGTGCGCGCGATCGTTGACAAGTGTGTGACGCACGGCCTGACGGCTCGCTACCAGGACGTCCGTGCGGTCATCGAGGACGTGGAGAAGCTCGCTCCAGAAGCAGCAGACGCGGAGCAGCGCCCGCCCGCTTAGCGTGTCTACTCGCCGAAGACGGTCACGACGTCGGAGAGATCCGACGGCTCCAACTTGTCGAACTCAAGCTGCGGAATCTTGACGTAGGTCCAGGTCACGTCACCGAGGAGTGTCGCGTTCTCGCACCATGCCCGAGCCGCTCGGTCCTTGAACGCAACATCGACGTCTTCGCGCCCCTTGGTCTCGAGCAAGTAGTGGACGCCGTTCTCGTCCTTCGCGACGAAGTCCGGCTCGTAGTAGCGCAGATTGGTGGCACTGTCCGTGTACTCGATCACGAATCCGAATCGCTGCGGCAGCTTTGCGAACGCCACCACATCTTTTGCGTCGTTGAGGAACTTGGCGAAGCGACGCTCGAAGTCGTTGTCGGCCGCGACGAGGTTGAAGACGGTCTTCTCCGCTTCAAACGTGGGACGCGAGAATGGGAACGGTTCGGTGGTCGAGAGCGCGCGACCCGGATCTTCCAAGGTCGGCGTCAGCTCATCGACCACCAGCGCGCGGAGAACCTCGGCGAAAGCGCGGACGGTCACGAACTGGCTCACGGGATGGGCGATAGCCCCCACGATCGCCTTGTCGGTCAGATCGACGGTTTCGCCGAATGCGTGGTGCTCAAGGAAGGCGCGAACCTTGGGGGCGATCGCCGCGAACTGAGAGGGTAGCTTCACGTCATTGGCGATTCGCTTCGCGTAGTACGAAATGACTTCTTCCGCCGTCTGCGGCACAGGAATCGTGTACTCGCGCTCGACGAGCTTCTCCAGCGTGACGATGTCTGTGCCTTCGTAGGAGAACTTCTGCGCTGCCGCGTCATTCTCTTTCTTCGGCAGGATTGGTGCCTTCAGTGTCGCGACGTCGATGGCTTCGATCTCCTCGGCCAGGGACTTCTTCCTCGCAAGAATCGGGCTCAGTTGGGGGATGAGGAGATCCTTGTCGGCCTTGTCCGGGTCCGGAGCGACTGTCGTAATGACGAGCGGGTTCTTCGGATCGAAAGTCTCGAGGGTGAGATCCTCGTCCTTCTCGAGCTGTTCGAGGAACTGCAGGAAGCCAGGGTTCCCGAGAATGTCGACACGCTCGACATAGTCGGTCGAACCGTCGCCAAACATGCGACGTAGGCCACGGCCGATTGCCTGCTCGGGCAGGATGTTGGCCTTCGCGGAGAACGGGCGCAGGCCGACGATGACGGTCACATTCTGAACGTCCCAGCCCTCACGGAGCATCAAGACAGAGACGATCGCGTTGACAGCGTTCTGGTTCTCGTCGACGCGACGAGCCACATCACGTGCGGCGTCAAGGTCCTTCTTCGAGACGTCGCCACTGCGGTCGGTGTGGATGACCAGCAGCTGCGCTTCGCCATTCTTGTTCGCTCCGAACTCAGCGGGGTACTTGGCCTGCAGGTAGGAGCCGACGTCGTCCGCCTCCGCCGTGCTGTTGAGCATGACGAAGAGGATCGGCTTCTTCTGGAGCGGCGAGAGCTGGTCGCGGTACTCCCGCCAGCGCTCGACACCGGCAGTGAGATACGACTGGTAGCGAACGCTCGCGACGTCCGAGGGCTGGTCCTTGAGGCCGGCCGTGATGCCCTTCATGGGCTGCTTCACGATCTTGTCGATGATCGCTTGTTTGAGCGGATAGTCAGCGACGGTCCAGGTGAAGAGGCCGCCTTTTTGGTAGCGAGGCGTCGCGGAGAAGTCGAGTTGACCGATGAGAGGGGCCGCGCCTCCGAGCTCGCGGATGATCTTGTTCCACTCGTTCTCTTCGTCGTGAACGTGGTGAGCTTCGTCGTTGACGACCAGAAGGCCGCCGCCCCGCGCAGCGAGTCGTTCGGCAAGGGTCGGGCTCGTCGAAACTGACGCTCCAGGTGCTTTGCCGAGCACGTCGAGAATCTCGGACGCTTCGGTGCTCTCGATCTTTGTGCTGGGCTTGTAAAGCTGCTGGATGTTCGTGAGGTACAGCGCGCCCTGCGAGGCGGGCTTCTCGGGCTCACCCGGCATGTAACAGTCCAACTCCCAAAAGATCTTGAGCTCGGGAGGGATGATCGGATCGATCTTGAAGATGCGCCCGTTTGAGAAGTCGGCGCGCAGGCGATCAAGGACGATCAGGTTGGGTGCGAGCAGCAGGAAAGTCCGCGCGTAGTCGGCGCGCGCTTCGGCCACCGCATTGAAGTACTGCCATGCCATCGCCAGTGACATCACCTTGGTCTTGCCCGATCCAGTAGCCATCTTGATCGCATAGCGCGCAAAGAAGTCGTACTGGAGGATGTGCAGCCCTGCGACCGAGGTGAAGCGCTCGAGCAGGTCCTGATGGCGGCGAACGCCCTCGACCTCGTAGAGCCAGATCAGGGTTTCGATCGACGTCCGCTGGGCGGGGTAGTAGGCGAACGGTCGTCCCGACGGAAGCCGGTGCTCACGCTCGAACCAATGTGAGAGCAGCGTCTTGGTGGTCTCGCTGACACCGGGGTAGCTGGCGGTGCGCCATGCATCGACACCCTTCCGGATCTCCGCGACGAGCGGTGCTCCCGCGGCGGGGCTCGGCTTCTTCGGAGGCATGACTAGCCAACCTTGATCGTGAACTGCTTAGTCGTGTCGTTGCCCAGGATGTCGATCACCTTCACGACGATGTTGTATTCGCCCGGTTCCGGGTACTCGTGCTTCGCTTCGAGTTCGACCTTCTTGGACTTCCGAGTCCGGTAAGCCTGCCAGACGTTGTGGAAGGCGTCTCCCTTGTTATCCCAGTCGATCGCCCAGTAGTCGATCCACTGCGACCAATGACTAACGGCGCTCTGGATCTCCGCGGGCACGTCGTCGAGGGGGATGATGAAGTTCTCGAGCGTGAGCTTCACGGTCGACTTGCTGACTTCGCTCTTGATGTTGAGCGCCGCGAGTTCGAAGAACTTGATGTCGCCCTGCTCGACAGCTCGCTTCTCCAGCACCTCGCGAGGGATCCGCACCAGCTTCAATTCGATGCCGGCCTTCAGCGCGTCCTGCCTCGCAACCTCGTTGAGCTCGAAGGCGAAGTCCCACCCGAGGACATCGACGCTCTGCACGGACGGCGCCTGATCTCCGGTCCCGACTACCCGTCGGAACTCGGCGACAATCTGCTTGATGTCACTCGCGGTAACGGGCGAATCGACCGTTCCGACGTGAACCATTCGGCCGCTCTTCAGCCCGTGTAGCCACGCGTGGCCAGCGACCGCCTCGCCGCCATAGAGGTCGAGGATGAAGTTGCGGTAGGCGGTGATCCTGGCTGCGGCCGACTCTCCAAACTCGGCCTCTTGCCAGAGCTGACGTTCGTACTTGCCGAGGTTCTGAACGACGAACGGACGAACGTGCTCGATGTCGAGGAGGCGCTTCCGGGTGGTGTGGATCGCGAAACGTCCCAGATCTGAAGTGATCCAGCGACGCTCCAGCTTTTCCGCAACTACCGCTGTCGTGCCGCTTCCAGCAAAGCAGTCCAATACAAGGTCACCGGGGTTGGACGCTGCGGTCAGGATGCGCGTCAGTAGTGCCTCGGGCTTCTGAGTCGGGTAGTCGACATTCTCCGTTCGGTCGGCGGGCATCAGGTAGGGGAGCCGCCAGACGTCATCGATCGTGCGTTCGGTCTCCGTGTAATAGATGAGCTTGCCGTCGGCATCCCGAGCTTGCTTGAGCGATTTGGTGGCCGGGTCCCACACCCGCTTTTGCTGCTGCTTCGGAACGTCCCGCTGTTCGCGAAGTCGCTGAAATGTGTACTTGTCTGACTTGGAGTACCAAAAGACGATGTCGTGGTTCGATGCGAATCGATTGATGTTGCCCTGGAGCTTGTTGTAGTAGTGCCAGACGATTTCGTTCCGGAAGTTCTCGCGTCCGAACACCTCGTCGAGCACCAACTTGGCCAGGTGCCCGACGTGCCAATCGAGATGCACGAAGATGCTCCCAGTCGGGGAGAGCAGATCGTAGAGCTGGACCAGCGTGGAGTTCAGCCATGACAGGTAGCCGTCGACGCCACTGCCCCAGGTGTCGCGGTAGGCCTTCTGTTCAATGAGCGTCGGTTCTTTGGTGAACGACTCGTCATCGACGGAGATGTTGAACGAGAAGTCATCTCCCGTGAAGAACGGCGGGTCGATGTAGATCAAGTCAACTGCGCCGGTGAACTCGTCGAGCAGGGCAGGGAGCACGTACTTCTTGTCGCCCCAAATGAGGCGGTTCCGCCAGTTGGCCGGCTGATCGTCCGAGAAGAAATCGAACGCCTGCTGACGCTCGAGCTGCGTTTCGTTGACCGTCTCGATTGTCTGGAACGGGAGGGACACCCGAAGCGGCGGGACGCGGCGACCCTTGTCGTCATACTTGCCGTCCCAGACCAGCTCAACCATGTCGGCCCCGTTCATCCCTGATTCGTGCCCGGTGGGCCCTGACTGCTCCGTGGCCCGCGCGAACGAGGGCAGGTCAACTCTATGAGGTGGGACCGACCAGCAGGAGTGCCTGAGTTCGCGAAGGTCCTCCCGCCCGATGTCGGTTGTGCTTGCAAGAATTGTGAAGGAGGCGCATAACTAAGGACGCATATGACGGCGAATCAGGACCCGATGAAAGAGCCGCGCCGCGTGCTCACTATCGACGGAGGGGGAATCAAAGGCGTCTTTCCCGCCGCCTTTCTTGCTGATCTCGAGAAAGAACTCGACCAGCCGCTCGCGTCGTACTTCGACTTGATCGTCGGAACTTCGACTGGTGGGATCATCGCCCTTGCGATCGGTCTTGGGATTCCGGCCGCAGACGTCCTCAAGTTCTACGAGGACGAAGGTCCGAAGATCTTCAAGGGCAGTCGCCGTCTGGGGTTCTTCCGGCAGCTCGTGAGCGCCAAGTACGATCCGGCGCCACTTCGCGCAGCACTGGAGAAGGTCCTTGGCGACCGGCTGTTGGGTGAGGCGAAGACCCGCCTGGTCATTCCGTCACTCAACCTGTCGACCGGCACCGTGCACGTCTTCAAGACTGCGCACAATGAGCGCTTCGAGCGGGACTACAAGGAGCGGGCGCTCGACGTCGCGATGGCGACGGCCGCCGCACCGACGTACTTCCCGACGCACCGACTCGATAGTGGCGTGCCGCTTGTGGACGGCGGCATGTGGGCCAATAACCCGATGGGGACTGGCGCGGTGGAGGCCATCGGCGTACTCGAGTGGTCGAAGGGTGATGTCGATCTCCTTGGCGTCGGATGCACCGATGCAGCTGCGAACTTCACTGCGAGCCGTACTCGCTTCCTGGGTCTGTTCAACTACTGGGCGAAGCGAATCGTGAACGTCTTCATGGCCGGTCAGTCGTCGGGGTCGTTGGGGACCGCGATGCTCCTGCTCGGTCGTGAGCACGTGGTGCGTGTCTCGCCTGTCGTCGATGCGCGGAAGTACGACCTCGATGGCGTTGCGGGTATTCCGGAGCTTCGTGCCCTCGGGGCGGAGTACGCACGTGACCAGTTGCCCCTGCTGCGGAAGCAGTTCTTCAGCCGTCCCGCCCAGCCGTTCGCACCCATCCGCTCACTGGCCGATCCGGAGGCGAAGCAGTGAAACTAGCCAAGCACTTCGATGCCTTCCTGAAGAACAAAGTCAATCTGAGCGACGGGCGCATCAAGCAGCTAGACGACCGCACCGAGGCGATCACCAACTTCCTCAAGGCTGGCGACGATGCTTTCGCGGAGAGCTTCATCGCGGTACTGCCGCAGGGGAGTTACGCCCACCGCACGATCATCAATCCGGTGCGGGCCAACGACGAGTTCGATGCCGATCTGCTGCTCGAGATGAACGAGATCGACGGGTGGGACGCGAAGGACTACGTCCAAGAGCTCTACACGGTGTTTCGCGGCAGTACGACGTACCGCGACATGGTCAGCCGTCACAGCCGGTGCGTCCGGATTGACTATGCGAACGAGTTCCACATTGACGTCGTGCCGTACATGGAGCGGACGAGCGGCAGGCACTACATCACGAATCGCAACGAGGACCTCTTCGAGTTGACCAACCCCGAAGGTTACAACGAGTGGCTCGACGAGCGGAACAAGCTCGCCGGCGGGAAGCTCGTCAAGGTCATCCGACTCGTGAAGTACCTCCGCGACTACAAGGACACCTTCGACTGCAAGTCGGTCATCCTCTCGATCCTGCTTGGCAACGCGGTCGACGACGCGGCTGCGTGGAGTGACGACGACCTGTATCCGGATGTGCCGACCGCGCTCCGCAAGATCATCGGCGACCTCGACGATTACATGCAGGACAACGAGACGATGCCGAGCATCGACGACCCGAGCGAGCCGAGCGAGAACTTCAACCACCGCTGGGATCAAGATCGCTACGCGAACTTCCGCGTCAAGATCCATCAGTACCGCGGCTGGATCGACGATGCCTATCTCGAGGAGGACGCCGAGCAGTCCAAGGTTAAGTGGCGTCGGCTCTTCGGCGACAAGTTCGGTACCTACGACACGACGGCCAAGAGCGCACTCGAAGCGCATGTCGGGCGTGCCGGTGTCAATGACACGGAGCAGACGTTGCTCGGCAAGTGGGGGATTCCGACCCGGCTCGATCCCGGCTACAAGGCGACGCTCGTCGCGAAGCTCGGCAAGCGAGACGGGTTCCGCGAGTACATCCTTCGTCGCTATGGGAACCGGGCACCGAAGAAGAGCTCGATCAACTTCACGCTGACGCATAACGTGCCCGGCCAGGTCGAGGTGTACTGGAAGGTGCGCAACACCGGCGAAGAGGCGATGGCCGCAAACCAGATTCGCGGGGAGGTCGTTCGTGACGGCGGCAACCAGCGTCGCAGCGAGTCAACGTCCTACCGCGGCCATCACTACGTGGAGGTGTATGTAGTCAAGGACGGCGTGTGCGTGGCGATGGACCACCACGTCGTGATCGTCACCTAGCTCAGCTGGTCTTTGCCTCATCGATGAGCTTCTTGACTGTGCGCGGGTCGCGCCCCAAGCGCGTTGCGATCTCTCGAATAGGTATTCCGTCCCCATGGAGGGCGCGCGCTTCCGCAGCGATCGCTACTGGAGTTCGGCCACCGTGCTTTTCGGCTCCAAGTCGCTTCAGCCGGTGGTGGACTGTCCATTCTGAAGTGCCGACCTCGCGGGCGATGTCGACGGGACGCACGCCATCCCGGTAAAGGTTGACGATTCGTTCGTTTTGCTTCATAGTGAGGCGGCCTGGTCCGCGCTTGCTTGTTGCAGGCGGACGGACGACTCGTTCTGATCCGGCTCGCTTGACTAGAGAATTCAAGTACGCCGCGTCCTCAGCTCGATTCAAGTACCGTCCCAAGAGCCGCACCGACGCGTGAGAATGCCACACACGTTCGCGCTGCTCCGCGAATCCCTCCCCCTCAGACCTCGCGTGCGCGTTCCGCGTTCTCGGTGATCCTCCGCAGGAGCCGGACCAGCGTGTCGCGCTCGGCGTCGTTGAGTCCGTCGAGGAGGAGCTGGTCGTGGTCGAGCAGTCGGGGGAGTTCTGACTCCACGAGGTGGCGACCCGCCGGCGTGAGGGAGAGCATGACGACGCGTCCGTCGCGTTCGAGGCGTCCACGCCGGATCAAGCCGGCGGATTCCAAGCGCGCGGCGAGCTTGGTGGTCGCCGCGCCACTCAGCATCGTCTGAGCGGTGACCTCGCTCGCGCGCAGCGGGTGCGGACTGCGCGCCAGCGCGCACAGGACGTCGAACTCGGAACGGGACACGCCCGCGGGGGCGAGCAGTCGGTCGAGTTGCTGGGTGGAGAAGGCGCTGATCCTGCCGATGCGGCCCATCGTCTCGATCGTCGAGGTGTCGACGCCCGGGAGGGTCTGCGCCCACGCGCGGCGGAGTCGCGCGACGAAGTCGTCGGGAGCGGTCGGGCTGGCGTCCACGCGAGCAGTCTAGGTCACGGATGATGCACCGGTATTTTACTAGTGTAGTATTACGGCGACAGAGGGGATGCTGAATGACCGACCGACTGCCCGGAACTCCGCCTGCCGCGAGCGAGGGTGGTGGACTCTTCCACCAGCCACCCGCGGTGTGGGCCGTGGCGTTCGCGTCGATGGCCGCTTTCATGGGGATCGGCCTGGTCGGCCCGATCCTGCCGAGCATCGCGGTCGCGATGGACGCGTCGCCGGTCGAGACGTCGCTGCTGTTCACGAGTTACCTCGCGGTGACCGCCGCCGCGATGTTCTTCACGAGCTGGCTGTCGTCGCGCATCGGCACCCGCACGACGATGCAGCTCGGGCTCCTGGTGATCGTCGTCGCCGCCGTCGGCTGCATGCTCTCGACCGACATCCTGGGCATCATCCTGTTCCGCGCGCTGTGGGGGCTCGGCAACGCCCTATTCCTGTCGACGGCGCTCGCGTCGATCATCACCGCGAGTGGCGGGCGGTCGCAGCACGCCATCGTGCTCTACGAGGCGGCCCTCGGTCTGGGCCTGGCGGTCGGACCGCTCGTCGGCGGTCTGCTCGGAGAGGTCTCCTGGTCGGCGTCGTTCCTCGGAACCGCCTCGCTCATGGCGGTCGGGCTCGTCGCGATCATCGTGGTCGTCCGCGGCGCCGGGAAGCCCGCCGAGCGCAGCAGCGCGACCGCCCCGTTCCGCGCGCTCGGCATCCGCTCGATCCTGATCCTCAGCATCGTCGCCTTCTTCTACAACTCATCCTTCTTCGTCACCCTCGCCTACGTGCCCTACCCGCTAGACATGCCCCCGGTCGGCATCGGCCTCGTGATGACCGGCTTCGGACTCGGACTCGCTGTCGCCAGCGTCGTCATCGCCCCGCGGCTCACGCGCCGGATCTCGGCGCTCTGGGTGCTCGTCGGCTCACTCGTCGTCTTCGCGGCGACCCACCTCGCGGCCGCGGCCCTCGTCGACCACCTGCCGTGGCTCATCGCGTGCGTCGTGCTGCTCGGATTCGAGATCGGAGCGATCAACACCGTGCTGACCGAAGTGGTCATGGAAGCGACCGATCTGCCCCGACCCGTCGCCTCCTCGGCTTACTCGGGCGTGCGGTTCGTAGGCGGCGCCATCGGAGCGCCTGTCGGCACCGGCCTCGCCGCGTCCGGTGCCGGGATGCCCTTCGCCTTCGCCGCCGCGACCGCGATCGTCGGCGCCGCCCTCATCCTCGTGTCCTGGCGTGCACTGCGCCGGGCCGACCACGCGGTGCGCGAGGATGCGGTCGTCGAAGCCGAGGCGATCACCGGCGGCGAATAGCCCTGGGGCGTGCGCTCTCGAACGGGATGTCCTGAGATCGCCCGTTGCGTGTGGCACTGTCGCGCGTCCCTCCAGGGGGCACGGGTGTGCCGATCGCTCCCGACCATCGTGGCTTACTCGAGGTAACGGAGCGACGGAGCTTTCGTTGGACGCGCAGAACAAGCATCCGGCCGACCGCTATGGGGCGCGCGTGCCGTCACCGCTGAGGGCACAGAGTCCTCCGACCAGTGTTCGAGCCGCCGCGCTAGCTGCAGCCAGGATCTCTTCGTCGCTGGTTTCGCTTCCTGCCGCCGCTTCGACGGCGAAGTTGATGCTGAGCAGCGCCATCCGAATGAGAAGCGCGTCAGACGGCGAGGGCGCGTCGAGCAACGCAGTGAGCTTCGACGCCACCTGATCGAGACCCTGGCCGATCCGTTTACCCTCCGCGCCACCGAGATCACCCGAAAGTCGCGGGTTCGCCGCGAGAAAGCGAATCCCGTGCAGCTTGTCGGCGGAGAAGCTCTCAACCCATCTGAGAACGGCGCGCTCCAGTAGGTCGGGTGAGGTGGGCTGATCCTCGATCCACGAGAGAAGCGCTTCGGCTTCGTCGCCGCGCTGGGTGAACAGGCTGTGGAGGATGCTCTCCTTGCCCGGGAAGTAGTAGTACAGCGACGCCTTGTTGATACCGAGCTGATCAGCAATCTCGCGAAGCGACGTCGCCTCGTAGCCGTGTCGGGTGAACAGCTCGAGGGCGACTCTCTGGATCTCGGCACGAGTCTCTTCGCCCGATCGTTTCGCTGGTGCCATGTCCCTATCGTAAATCGATCTTGCCGTATCTACCTAACGGTAGGTAGATTGGGCGCAGGAGGGATGGTATGAGTGATTACAGGGTCATCCGCGAATACGAGTACCCGATCGATGAGGTCTGGGAGGTCATGACCGCACCCGAGTGGGTCGCCAAGTGGACCACGACCGGGCAGGGAGGGCGCCCGGAGGATTTCGAGGCCGTCGTTGGCAGGAAGTTCCGCTTCGTCGGGAAGCCGACGTTGGGTTGGGCTGGCGTCGTCTACTGCGAAGTCAAGGAAGTCGATGCGCCGCGCATGCTCCACTACACGTGGAAGGGCGACCAGGAGTCGGACGAGGTGACGGACGTCCGCTACCTTCTTGAGTCGACCGAAACAGGCACCCGATTCACCTGGGACCACACCGGTTTCGAGGGTATCGGGGGCTTCGCGATGTCTCGCCTGCTGTCGAACGTGCGGCACAAGATGATGACGGACGGAGTACCGCCCGTTCTCGCAGAACTCCACGCACGTCGCGCCGATCGCTCGGCCTAGGGCTTGGTCGTCTCACCCTCGCGTCCGGGGGCGGTCGGCCTGGCACGTGGTGCCGCCGACCCCTGTGGGGCACTGTCGCATGTCCCTCCAGGGGTACGGCGAGCACGTGAGAGTGCGCAACTCAGGAAATCCGGCTCCCCGCGCGGACGTTTCGCCCCTTGGACCGGCATCTCCTGAATCGTGCGCGCCGCACCCTTGCGGCCGAGACCGCCCTCGACGTCCGACGCCGGTCGGCGACGGGGTCACTCCGTCGCGAGGTTGCCCGGCGCGAACTCCGAGTCGGGCGACCAGACGGGCCGGTCGTCGGCGTCGGCGACGTCGCGGCCGATGCGGGCGAGCATCCGCACGTCGTCGACCATGCCGGCGAGGTCCCAGTCGTCTTCGATGGCGTCGCCGGGCTTGTGGTACAGCTCGCTCACGTAGCGGGCGCGCACGGCGGTGCCGTAGTCGGCGGGGCGGTCGACGTAGACGGAGCCCGGGTGCAGGAAGAACAGCGCCGGCACGCCCTTGCGCAGGAACTCGAGGTGGTCGGAGCGGTAGAAGTACCCCTTGTCGGGCTCGGGGTCGTCGGTCACGGTGCGGCCGAGGTCGGCGGCGCGGCGCTCGAGCACGGCGTCGAGGCTCGAGTGGCCGCGGCCGGTGCTCACGACGTCGCTCGTGCGGCCCCAGACGTTCATCATGTCGAGGTTGAGGATGGCGACGGTGTCGTCGATCGGCAGCGCCGGCTCCGTCACGTAGTGCGCGGCGCCGAGCAGGCCCGACTCCTCGAGGGTGAAGAAGAGGAACACGAAGGAGCGCCGCCCGGGGGAGGCCGCGAGCGCGCGGGCGATCTCGAGCACGGCGGAGCAGCCCGACGCGTTGTCGACGGCGCCGCCGAGGGTCGCGGTCTCGCCCTCCTCGACCTTCTGGCCGAAGTGGTCCCAATGGGCGGAGTAGACGACGCACTCGTCGGCGAGCGCGGGGTCGGTGCCGTCGAGGCGGGCGACGACGTTGTGCGAGGTGAAGCGCCGCGTCTCGTTCTCGAGCGTCACGTGCGCCTCGGCGCCGATCACGACGGGGCGGAAGCCGGGCTGCAGCGCGCGGCGCTCGAGGTCGTCGAGGTCGTGGCCGGCGCGGGCGAGCAGGGTGCGCGCGAAGTCGCGGGTCAGCCAGCCCTCCACCGGCATCCGGTCGGGCGCGGCCTCCATGCCGAGGTGCTCGCCCTCCCACCCGCTGCGCGGCACCGAGAACGGGTAGCCGGCGCGCACGTCGTCGTGCACGATGAGGCAGCCCGCGGCACCGTGCCGGTCGGCGACGTCGAACTTGTTGTTCCAGCGGCCGTGGTAGGTCATCCCGGAGCCGCGGAAGAACGTCGGGTCCTGCCGGGACGGGTCGGCCGGGTCCGGGCGGCTCGGGTCGCCCGCGAGCGTCACGACGATCGCGCCGGCGAGGTCGACCTCGGCGGGATAGTCGTTCCAGTCGTACTCGGGCGCGTCGGCACCGAATCCGACGAAGACGAGGGGCGCCCGCAGGTCGACGCGCGGGTGCGGCGAGCGGATGAGGTAGTCGTCGAAGTGCGCGGGGGTGAGCGGCTCGCCCGTGGGGAAGGAGATGCGCGTCGCCGGGTGGGGCGTGTTGCTCACGACCGGCACCTCCTGCACGAACCCGCCGTCGGGCATCCCGCCGCGCAGCCCCAGCGCGCGCAACTGCTCCTCGAGGTAGGCGACCGTGATCGTCTCGCCCTCGGTGCCGGGGCGTCTGCCCTGGAAGGCGGGGGAGGAGAGGGTGCGGATGTGGTCGAGCAGTCGGTCGGCGGTGACGCCGTCGAGCGCGCTCTCGATGTCGCTCACCCTTCGGATCCTACGTCGGCCAGCTCCAGGCCCACGGGGATGGGTCCGGGCCGAGCCGACCCGGACCCCCGGGGAGCTCAGCGCACGCCGAACCCGATGCTCGACCAGATGCCGTAGCTCGTCGTGGCGACGAGCCGGTAGTAGCCCGGCGCGAGCCCGGTCGGCGAATAGGTGATCGTCACGTCGCCGTTGGAGTTCGTCGTGCCGGTGCCGACGACGACGCCGTCCACCGTGAAGGTGACGGGCGCGTTCGGCACGAGCAGGTTGAACACGAACGTGTACGACGGTGCGGTCGCCGAGGCGGCCGCGGGTGCGGGAGCCGGTGCCGCGGTCGCGCTCGCCGCGACCCCCAGCGTCAGCCCGGTGGACAGGGCGAGCGCCGCCGCGCCCGCGAGGATGGTTCTGAACTTCATCTCGACCTCCTTCTGTGAGTGGAGGCACCCCTGATGACTACCCCCATACGGGGGTCAAGGCGCCGGATGTCCTCCCTATTCCCGAAGGCAGTCCCGCCGCCGTTCGTCTGTTTGTCAGACAGCTAGTACGCTGGATGAGGAAGTTGCCTCGAAGGAGAGTGTGCAAGTGGCATCCACGGGATTCGCCCCCGATCGGCTCGAGCGTCTGCGGGAGGTCATCCGCGACGAGATCGATCGCAAGGTCTACTGGGGAGCCGCGCTGCGGATCGCGCGCGGCGGCGAGACGGCGTTCGACGAGGCGATCGGCTTCGCCGACGGCGACCACACGCGCCCCCTCGCGACCGACTCGGTGTTCAGCATCTTCTCCGGCACCAAGGCGTTCATCAACGTGCTGACCCTGCGCGCGATCGAGCGCGGCCAGTTCGGGCTCAACACGAAGATGGTCGACCTCATCCCCGAGTTCGCCGGCGCCCCCCGCGACCGTTCGACGATCTTCAACTTCCTCACCCACACGACCGGGATGCCCGGCGTCTGGGAGCCGAAGTCCGGCCTCCTGCTCGACCGTCTCGACGACGCCGTCGCCGCGGTGTGCGAGCACATCCTCGGCACCTCGGAGCCCGGCACGCGCTGCGACTACGCGCCGATGGCGAACCACACGCTCCTCGGCGAGGCGCTGCGCCGCACCGACCCGAAGGGCCGGGACATCGTCACGATCGTGCGCGAGGACCTCTTCGAGCCGCTCGGGATGGTCGACACCAACTTCGGCATCACCGACCGCACGCGCGACCGGCACGTCGTGCCCGACATGCGCGGCATCGTGCCCATCACGAGCCCGTCGCGCGAGAACGACGAGCCCAACGGCCTCTACACGGCGTCCCACAACGAGGCGACGTGGGTCGGCGCGTCGTCGACCACGCACGACATGTCGCGCTTCGTGGAGATGCTGCGGGGCGAGGGCACCCTCGGGGAGGCCCGCATCCTCTCGCCGCGCATGGTGCGCCTGGCCCGTCGCAACTGGACCGGCGACCTGCCCAACGAGCTCTACAAGACCGTCGCCCTGCGCGCGGGCTACGACGTGCCGCCGGCCTACCTCGGCTTCGGCTTCAACGTGCGCGGCGAGAAGCTCGTCACGACGCAGCTCGGCACGCTCACCTCGCCCGAGACCTTCGGCAACTACGGCGCGGGCAGCGTGCTGTTCTGGGTCGACCCCGAGCTCGACGTCAGCTTCGTCGCGCTCACCGCGGGCCTCCTGCCGCAGGCGGCCAACATCGAGCGGTTCCAGCGCTGGTCCGACCTCGTCGTCGGCGCGGCCCTCTGAGCAGAGAAGGAACGAACGGATGAACGTCGCCGAACTGCCCCACGTCTCGGGTGAGCTCCTCGACCTCGACGAGCTCGCGGCCGTGCGGGCGCAGAGCTGGATCGCGCGGAGCGACCGCGGCTTCGAGGTGCTCACCTACGACCGCGGTTTCGAGGTGCTCGAGCACCCCCAGCTGCTCAAGGGGCCGACCTTCCAGTACCGCATCGACGAGCTCGGTCTCACCGGCGACGCCCGTCGCTACATGCAGATGAGTGTGCCGAACACCGAGGGGGAGTACCGCAAGCGCCTCCGCCAGCCGCTCACCTCGCTTTTCCGCCCGAGCCAGATCGCGAAGCTGCGCGAGGGCATCCGCGACATCGCGCGCACGGCCGTCGCCGAACTCGACCACGACGGTCCGGTCGACCTCATGGAGAGGCTGTGCTGGATCGTGCCGTCGCAGACCTACTGCGACCTCGTGTCGATCCCGCGCGAGTTCGGCCCGACGATCAAGAGCATCGGCGACCGCATCCTGGGCGTCCTCCTCACGGTCGACAAGGACCGCGTGCACGAGCTCGAGGCAGCCGTCGCCGAGTCGGTCGAGATCGTGAAGGAGCACCTCGAGAAGCGTCGCCAGAACCTCGGCGACGACTTCACGTCGGTCATGATCCAGCAGCAGGAAGCCGGGATGCTGACCGAGGAGGAGCTCTTCGTCGAGGCGTTCAGCATCCTCCAGGCGAGCGTCGACAACACGGCCCACCAGATGGGCAACACGTTCGCCCTGCTGCTCCGCGAGCCGGAGCGGTGGCGGGCGTTCGTCGAGAACCGCGACCTGCGCGGTCCCATCATCGAGGAGGCCATCCGCCTCTACCCGCGGTTCGGCACGGTGTTCCGGCTCGCCCCGAACGACGTCACGATCGGCGACGTCGACATCCCGGGTGGCTCGTGGATCTTCGTCTCGGTGCGCGCGGCGCAGCGCGACCCCGCGCAGTTCGAGGCCCCCGACGAGTACCGCCTCGACCGCAAAAACTCGCGCAAGCCGATGTTCGGCTCGGGCGGCTACAACTGCCTCGGTCAGAACCTCGCGCGCATGGAGATCGAGGAGGCGCTGATGGCCGTGGCCGACGCCTACCCCGAGATCCGGCTCGCGGGCGACTGGGTGCGGCGCGAGACGAACGCCGTGAGCGAGACGAAGCAGCTCCCCGTCACCCTGCGCTGAGCCGCAGGGGGTCGACGCGCGTCCACGGACCGTAGACGCCGCCGAGCCAGCTCGCGCCGTCGATCGTGAGCGCGACGTCGGCGATCTCGATGTCGGCGTCGGCCGCGAGCTCGGATGCCGCGGGCGCGTCGAGCAGGCGCGCGAGCGTGAGGCGCCCCGCGGCGGTGTCCGCCGTGAGCACCGCGCCGTCGGCGGTGTGCTCGATCGCGGGGTCGGCGAGTACGACATCCATCGCGCCGCCGTGGCCGTGGATGCGCAGCCGTCCGGTGAACCGGGTGGGGTCGTCGGTGCCGGGGAAGCGGAACCCGTCGGGTCCCCGCTCGACGCCGTCGAGTTCGATCGTCGCCTGGGCGATCTCCTCCGCGTAGGAGAGGAAACTCTCCTTGATGCCCCAGACGAACGTCCTGCGTCGCGTCACCTTGACCGCCCCCTCGCTCCGCGATAGGTTCCAACCTGTCTGACAAACATACGTCTGTCACCTCACTACTCCGAGCATCCTCCATGAGCGCACCCCACGTCGACGTCGTCATCGCCCGATTCGGTTCCCGCACCGCCCGCCGTCGCGACGTGTTCCTCAACGAGACCGTCGACCCCGAGGCGCCGATCGACATGGCGTACTACTTCTGGGTCATCCGCGGCGCCTCGCGCCCCTACCTCGTCGACACCGGGTTCGCCGCGCCCGTCGGACGGCGCCGCGGCCGCACCGTCGACGCCGACCCGTTCGAACTGTTCGCCGCGCTCGGCGTCGGCCCCGAGACCGCGCCGACCATCATCGTCACCCACGCGCACTACGACCACATCGGCAACCTCGCCGCGTTCGACCGGTCGCCGCTCATCGTCTCGGGCCGCGAGCTCGACTTCTGGGCGAGCCCGCTCGGCGCGCGCGGCGAGTTCGGGATGCTGACCGAGCGCGACGAGATCGCCGCCCTCCTCGCGGCCGACGCCGCGGGTCGCGTGCGCCGCGTCGACGGCGACACCGAGCTCGAGCCCGGCATCACCCTGCTGCCCGTCGGCGGGCACACGCCCGGGCAGCTCATGGTGCTCGTCGAGACTCCCACCGGGCCCGTGCTGCTCGCCTCCGACGCCGTGCACTACGACGAGGAGCTCGACCGCGACGTGCCCTTCACCCACCTCAGCAGCCTCCCGGACTCGTACGCCGCGTTCGACCGGGTGCGAGCCCTGCGCGACCGGGGGGCGCTCGTCGTGAGCGGCCACGACCCCGCCGCGCTCGCCCTGGGACCCGCGCTCGCGGACTATCCCGACCTCACCGCGGTCCTCGGCGTGACGCCGGCCGCAGAACCCCGAAAGGACCCTCGATGACCGCGAACACGGAGACCTTCGACAAGGGACTCGCGATGCGCAAGCAGGTGCTCGGCGCCGACCACGTGCAGCGCTCCCTCGACGCCGCGAGCGACTTCACGCGCGAGATGCAGGAGCTCGTGACCGAGTACTGCTGGGGCGCCGTGTGGACGCGCGAGGGCATCGACGTGAAGACCCGGTCCGCGATCAACCTCGCGATGCTCACCGCCCTCAACCGCGGGCACGAGCTCGCGGTGCACGTGCGCGGTGCGCTCAACAACGGGCTGACGCCGGAGGAGATCAAGGAGATCCTCCTGCAGACCGCGATCTACTGCGGCGTGCCGGCGGCGCTCGAGTCGTTCCGCATCGCCGAGGCGACGATCCGCGAGGTGCGCGGCGACGCCTGAGCGGCCCGCTCGAAGGCCGCACGGCGCCGCGCCGTGCGGTCCTCGAACCGCCCCTGCAGTTCGGGGTGCGTGACGACGTACTCCTCGTCGGCCTCGACGGCATCCGCGATCATGACCGCGACCTCGGCGGGCGTGCGCCACAGCTCCGCGGGCGGGTCGATCGCGATCGACCGCAGCGCCCCCGCGGAGTCGTCGGGACGGTGCCGCAGGCTGTCGGCGATCGCCGTGCGCGTCGGTCCGGGCAGCACCGTGGAGACGCCGATCGGCCGACCCGCGGCGGCGAGCTCGCCGCGCAGCGCCTCGCCGAGTGCGAGCACGCCCGCCTTCGTGACGGCGTAGCCGCCGAGCGGCGACATCGGGTCGATCGCCGACATCGACGAGACGTTGACGAGATGCCCGGGGGAGCCGTCGGCGTCGAGCAACGGCAGGAAGACGCCCACGCCGTGCAGCACGCTCCAGAGGTTCACGTCGACGAGCCAGCGCCAGTCGCGCTCCGTCATCTCCTGCACGAGCGCCTGCGGCCCGACGCCCGCGTTGTTGACGAGCACGTCGACGCGGCCGAAGTGCTCGAGCGTCGCCGCCGCGAGGTGCTCGAGGTCGCCGCGCGACGACACGTCGGTGCGCACCGCGAGACCGCCCAGGGAGGCCGCGACGGCCTCGGCGGCGGCGAGGTCGAGGTCGGCGACGACGACCCGGGCGCCGCGCGCGGCGAACTCCCGCGCGATCCCCTCGCCGATTCCGGATGCCGCCCCGGTGACGACGGCGACGGCGCCCGCGAGCGCGGTCATCAGGCCACCTCGAAGATCGAGTAGTGCGGGCCGCGGTCGTTGCGCGTGCCCTTCGCGACGGCGACGATGCGCGTGAGCCACGCGTACTCGGGCGAGCTCGTCTCGAAGCGCGGGGTGGTGCGGGAGAACACGACGGGCGCGTCCGTCGGGGCGCTGCGCGTGTAGGTGCGCGCGGAGCGGGCGTTCTCCGGGTCGTCGCCGACGAGCACGAGGCCGGTGTAGGAGAGCGCGACGAGGTGGTCGTCGTGGGTGCGCAGCATCGTGCGCATGTCGACCTCCATCGCGCCGTCGGCCCGCCAGCGCACCCAGTCCATGCCGACCGCCTCGACGGTGCCGCGCACGCGCTCGCCCCAGAACTCGCCGCCGTCGACGGGGTAGGCGGAGCGCGTGGGCGCGTCGACTCCGTCCGCGTGCCAGGTGCGCTCGTAGCCGATGTCGAGCTGGAGTTCGAGCAGGGGCACGAGGGTCGGGGTGTAGCGGGGTTCGGTCACGGCGGGACTCCTCTGCGCTGGGGAATGTCTGCTGTCAGTTTGACTGACATCCTTGCACGCGGCATCCTGGCAACGGCCGATCGGCCCTCGACCCGACGCGAAGGAGCGACACGTGGGCGACGTCCCCTCATCCGTCCTCGAGGCCCTCGTCGCGACCGCGCGGCGGGCCCGCGACATCGACGACCGCGACCGCGCCAAGTTGCGCATCGTGCTCGGCGACGCGATCGCCGTCGCCGCCCTGGCCGCCGACACCCCGGCCGCCCGGAGCGCCCGCGCGTACGCCGCCGCGGCGGCATCCGGCCCCGCGACCGCGTTCGGCGTCGCCTCCCGCGTGCCGGTCGAGGCCGCCGTGCTCGCCAACGCCGCGCAGATCCACGCGCTCCTGCTCGACGACGCGCACAGCGCCACCATGACCCACCCCGGCACCGTCGTCATCCCCGTCGTGCTCGCCCTCGCCGAGGAGCGCGACGCGTCGGCCGCCGAGGTCGAGCGCGCGGTGTCCGTCGGCTACGAGGTCATGACGGCCGCCGCGGCGCCCGCCGCCGAACTCACCGCCGCGCGCGGCTTCCGCAACGTCACCCTGTTCGGCGCGTTCGGCGCGGCCGCGGCGGCGGCCGAGCTGCTCGGCCTCGACGACGACCGGCTCGCCGCCGCCCTGGCGATCGCCGCCGGCAGCGCGGGGGGCACGCTCCAGGCCTTCCGCGTCGGGTCGCCCGAGTGGCGCACGCAGGTCGGCATCGCGGCGCAGAACGGACTCACCGCGGCGCGACTCGCGGCATCCCTCGACCCCGCCCAGCTGCCCGTGCCGCGGGACGCCCTCGACGGTGCCGCGAGCGTCTACACCGTGCTCGCGGGGCGCGAGGAGGACTGGGTCCGGCGGATGCCGCCGCCCGCCCGGCGGCTGCACGAGATCACGCACAAGGCCCACGCGACGTGCGGCGCCAACCAGGTGCCGATCGGCGCCCTCACCGCGATCCTCCGCGCCGAACCGATCGCCGTCGACGACGTCGAGCGCGTCGACATCGCGCTCGGCCGCGCGGGCTACGCCTATCCCGGCACCGAGGACACCGGCCCCTTCACGGAGGAGGGCACGCTGCTGAGTCGACCCCTCGCGATCGCCGCGACGCTCCTCGCCGGCGGCGGTCCGCTCGGGGCGGCCACGCTGCGCGACGCGCTCGCCGACCCCCGGCTGGATGCCGTCGTCGCGCGCGTGCACTCCCGCCCCGTCGACGAGTCCGAACTCGCCATCCCGCAGGATGCGCGCGTCGACGTCACGCTGCGCGACGGCACCGTGCGCTCGGCCGCCCTCGCCGACGTCGACCCGCGCGAACTCGCCCCCGACTGGCCCGCCACCCGGAGGCGGCTCGAGACCGCGCTGCCCACGACGGGGACCGCCGTGGCCGACGTCCTCGAGCGCGTCCCCGCGGGGAGCGCCCGCGACCTGCTCGCCACGATCCACGGAGACCCGCGATGACCACCGCCCCGCGCCGCACGCCGGCCCTCATCATCACGCGCCCCTCGCGCGACGAGCCCTACACGCCCGACGTGCTGAAGCTCGTGGAGCGCGAGCTGCCCGCCCTCGACGACGGCGAGCTCCTGGTGCGCGTGCTCTACCTCTCGCTCGACCCGACGAACCGGAACTGGTTGAAGCTGCTGCCGGTCAACACCGTGAAGCAGAAGATCGGCCGCGACCTGAAGGTCGGCGACGCGATGGTGGGCGAGGTCATCGGCGAGGTGATCGAGTCGCGCTCGGCCGAATACGCGCCGGGCGACCTCGTCACGGCGACCGCCGAGTGGCAGCACGAGTCGATCGTGCCCGCCGACCGCGTGCGCCGCGTCGACCGCGGTCCCGAGCCGCTCGCGGCGCACCTCACGATCTTCTCCCACATCGGGATGGCCGCGATGGTCGGTCTCGACGAGATCGCCCGCATCCAGCCGGGGGAGACGGTGCTCGTCTCCGCCGCCGCCGGGGCGACCGGCAGGCTCGCCGTCGCGATCGCCGCCTCGCGTGGCTGCCGCGTCGTGGCCCTCGCGGGCGGGGAGCGCAAGTGCGCCCAGGCCCTCGCGAGCGGCGCCGACGTCGCCATCGACTACAAGGCGACGCCCGATCTCGCGGCCGCGCTCGTCGAGGCGGCCCCCGACGGGTTCGACGTGTACTTCGACAACGTCGGCGGCGCAACGCTCGACGCCGCCCTGATGGCGATGGCGCCGGGGGGTCGCATCGCGGTCTGCGGGGTCATGAGCGACTACGACGGCGACGTCGTCGGCATCCGCAACATGTTCCAGGTGCTCGTCCGGCACTTGCGCATCGAGGGCTTCCTCGCGGGTCGCTACTGGCATCGGCGCGACGTGTACTACGCGGAACTGCGGCGGTTGCTGGCCGCCGGCCGCATCGAGCACCACGCCGATCAGGTCGGCGGGCTGGAGAACGCGCCGAGCCACCTGCTGAAGCTCTTCGCCGGGACGAACGAGGGCAAGCTGCTCGTGCAGGTCGCGGCCGACGCCCACGAGCTCTGAGCCGCGGTCTCCCATTGCACGGGAGTTGAATACAATTGTGAGGCGCCCCGCCGCGCCCATGTTCGCAAAACGAAGCGACGACGTCGCCGACGCGCACCGAGCCCGCTTCGAGTGCGCCGACCGATGTCGCGCCCGCCGGATACTGACTGTTCGCGGCGTCCGGCGCCAGCAAGCTTTCAGATAGTTTGCTGTCAGACATCTGACGAGCTATCGTCAGACGAGCGCAGCGGATGCCCGTCCGCGACGGCTGCTACCCCGCCGGCGCGCTCCGACTCAATAGAGAGGCAAAGATGACAAAGACGTCCTCCCGCGGGATCGTCGTGGCGCTCGCCACGGCGTCCGCTCTGATCCTCGGCGGCTGCGCCGCCGACACCGGCTCGACCGGGGGCGACCAGCCCGCCGCCGAGGTCGACCCGCGCTCGCCCGAGGTCTCGGACCTCACGGTCGCCGGCTACCCGCAGGGCCCCTTCACCCCGGTCATCGCCGCCGAGGAGGCTGGTGTGAGCGCCGAGTACGGCATCAGCGTCACGCTGCAGCCGGCCGAGAACGCGCCCGCGATGCTCGCCCAGATCATCAGCGGCGACGTGCCGATCGGTGCGGTCAACGGCTTCTTCTCGGTGCCGGCCGCGCTCGGCGGCGCCGACGTGCGCGTCATCGGCGAGGTCATCCGCGGCATCCCGAAGGGCCAGACCATCGAGGTCCTGCCCGACTCGGGCATCGACAGCGCCAAGGACCTCGAGGGCAAGACCGTCGCGGTCGTCGGCATCAACTCCGGCCACCACGCGCGCGTCGCGAAGGCCGTCATCCTCGACGGCGGCGACCCCGACAAGGTCGAGTTCGTGTCGCTGACCTGGGCCGAGATGGTCCCGTCGCTCGAGCAGGGCACCGTCGACGCGATCGCGGTCACCGGCAACTTCATGTTCGCCGCGCAGAACGACCTCGGCACCAAGACGATCATCGACCTCGGTGACGGCCCGTTCAAGGAGTTCCCGGACGCCCAGTGGCTCGCCAACGGCGCGTGGGTCGACGCCAACCCGAACACCGTCGCGGCGTTCCAGTGCGCGATCGTGCTCGCCGGCGCGAAGCTCGTCAACGACGACCGCTCGGTCTACGAGGACGCGCTGCGCTCCTTCGGCTACAGCGAGGACGCCATCAAGGCCGACCTCAAGCTGATCCACCCCGAGGCGAACGACCCCGTGCAGATCATCCCCGACCTCATGTACGAGCTCGGCTGGATCGACCAGGAGTTCGACATGGCCTCCATCACGGTCCCGCTTCCGACCAACTGCTGATTCACCGATGAGGGGCCGGGGGATTCCGCATCCCCCGGCCCCACCTCCTCCCAGACCCCGGGAAGCCCCATGACAGTCGCATCACCCCCGCAGGCGCCCCGCGCCGCCGCGCCCACGCCGCGCCGCGCGGTCGGGTCGCGGTTCCGCCGCTCTCGCCCGCTGCTCCTCGGCGCGGCCGGCGTGCTCATCCTCGTCGGCGTGCTCGAGTTCGTGAGCCGCCTCGGGCTCGTCAACCCGAAGTTCCTGCCGCCGTTCTCGACGATCGTCGTGCGCACGGTGGAGCTCTTCGGCAACCCGGGCTTCCAGAACGACATCCTGTCGACCCTCACCACCTGGTTCGTCGGGCTCGTCCTCTCGGCCGTCGTCGCCATCCCGCTCGGGATCGTGCTCGGCCTCTCCGACTTCGCCTACCGCGGCACGCGCACCGTCATCGAGCTCGTGCGCACGATGCCCGCGGTCGCGCTCATCCCGCTCGTCATCCTCGCGGTCGGCAACGGCATCGAGATGAAGCTCATCGTCGCCGTCTACGCCGCGATGTGGCCCATCCTGTTCAACACCATCTACGGCGTGCGCGGCACCGACCCCAAGGCCAAGGAGATGGCCCGCAGTTTCGGCATCAGCGAGTTCGGGATCGTGCGCCGGGTCGTGCTGCCGAGCGCCGCGCCGTTCGCCGCGACCGGCATCCGCGTCTCGTCGTCGATCGTGCTCATCGTCATCATCACCGTCGAGCTCATCGCGGGCGGCGCGTCGGGCATCGGCGCGTTCATCTCGCGGATGCGCATCCAGGGCGACGTCGTCGACCTCGTCTACGCCGGCATCCTCGTCGCGGGCCTCCTCGGCCTCGTCATCAACGTGATCCTCGGCTCGATCGAGCGCCGGGTGTTCCGCTGGAACCTGACCACGAGAGGGGCCTGACGATGACCCTGCCCACGACCTCGATGCCCGCGCTGCCCAAGCCGAAGCCCACGCTCGCCGGCGTGCTGCGCACCCTCCTCGTCAAGTTCCTCTTCGGCTTCGGCCTGCTCATCGTGCTCATCGCCCTGTGGCAGTTCGGCACGAGCACCTGGAAGTCGCTCTTCTTCCCGCCGCCCAGCACGATCTGGGACTCGATTCTGAAGACGTTCTTCTCGGGGGAGCCCGACACGCTCTTCCTCACCAAGGCGATGACGGTCGACGTGGCCTCGAGCCTCGGTCGGCTCCTCGTCGGCTTCGTGCTCGGCTCGATCGTCGGCGTGCTCATCGGCACCGCGATCGGCCGCTCGATGGCGCTGCGCGAGGTGACCGACCCGATCGTCGAGTTCCTCCGCTCGATCCCGGCGACGGCGACCCTGCCGCTGTTCATCATCCTGCTCGGCGGCGACGACGGCATGCGCGTGGCGTTCATCGCCTACGCCGTCATGTGGTTCGTGCTCATCAACACCGCCGCCGGCGTGAGCGCGATCCATCCGACCGTGATCGACGTCGGGCGGGCGTTCCGCATCCCGCGCTGGAAGGTGCTGCTGCGCATGGTCATCCCGGCCGCGATGCCGACGATCTTCGCGGGCCTGCGCATCGGCGCGACGGTGTCGCTGCTCGCCGCGGTCGTCTCCGAGCTCATGCTCGCGACCAACGGCATCGGCTACCGCCTCGTCCTCGCCCAGACCGGCTTCCGCATGGCGGAGCTCTGGGCGTGGATCATCCTCCTCGCCATCATCGGCTTCCTCATCAACACGCTCATGGAAGTGCTTGAGCGTCGACTCCTCGGCTGGCACCGCCTCGCGCGCGTGACCGGCTGATCACAGGACGGGTTAGAACAATGACTGACACCACGACCAAGACGACGATCCTCGAGGTCACCGACGTCTCGCACACCTACGGCTCGGGCGACACCGCCTACCGGGCGATCGACCACCTGAGCTTCGCGATCCGCGAAGGCGAACTGGGTGCGATCGTCGGCCCCTCCGGTGCCGGCAAGACCACTCTGCTGCGCATCCTCGCCGGCCTGCTCATCCCGACCGAGGGCTCGGTCTCGCTCCTCGGCAAGAAGGTCGTCGGGGTGCCCGAGGGCATGGCGATGGTATTCCAGGACTACAGCCGGTCGCTGCTGCCGTGGCTGCGCATCGACAAGAACGTCATGTTCCCGCTCGACCAGAAGTCGGGGTCGAAGGAGGAGCGCGCGAAGCTCGTCGCCGAGGCGCTCCACGCCGTCGGCCTCGACGGGCACGAGCACAAGTACCCGTGGCAGCTCTCCGGCGGCATGCAGCAGCGCGTCGCGATCGCGCGCGCCCTCGCCTACCGCCCGCGCCTGCTCCTCATGGACGAGCCCTTCGCGTCGGTCGACGCGCAGACCCGCGCCGGCCTCGAGGACCTCGTGCTGCGCATCCGCGACGAGTACAACATGACGATCCTGTTCGTCACGCACGACATCGACGAGAGCGTCTACCTCGCCGACCGCGTGCTCGTCATGTCGCGGCCGCCGGCCACGCTCGCCGAGGACGTCACGGTCGACCTGCCGAGCCCGCGCGACCAGATCTCGACGCGTGAGCACCCCGAGTTCGTCGCCATCCGCGGTCACGTCGCCCGCATGATCCACGGGGAAGACCACTGAGCATGGGCGCACCGACCAGCATCCCGCGCATCGAGCCGGAGGCCGGGCCGCTCGGGATCGTCGGCCTCGGCAACATGGGCGGCCCGATGGCGGCGCGCCTCGTCGAGGCGGGCTACGAGCTGCTCGGGTTCGACGTGTCGCCCGAGAGCGCGCGACTCGCCGCCGACGCGGGAGTCCGGATCGTGTCGACGGTCGAGGAGCTCGCGTCGCGCTGCGCCGTGATTGTGCTCCTCCTCCCCGGCAGCGACGTCGTCGACGCCGTCGCGGGGCAGATCGCCGCCGTGCCGGCCGACGCCCGCCGCTGCGAGCTGCTCGTCGACATGAGCTCGTCGGCGCCGCTGCGCACGCAGGCCCTCGCGGGACGCCTCGAGGCGAGCGGCATCGCGCTCATCGACGCCCCCGTCTCGGGCGGGGTCCGCGGCGCGGTCAACGGCACCCTCACGGTCATGATGGGAGGGCCCGCCGAGCTGTGCGCGGCCGCGACGCCCGTGTTCGAGGTCGTCGGCTCGCGCGCCGTCCACGTCGGCGCGGTCGGGGCGGGACACGTCGCGAAGGCGCTCAACAACTTCCTCTCGGCGTCGCACCTGCTCGCCTCCTACGAGGCCGTCATCGCGGCGTCGCGCTTCGGGCTCGACCCGGCGCTGCTGCTCTCGGTCGTCAACACCTCGAGCGGCCGCAGCGGCTCCACCGAGTCCAAGCTCCCCGACTTCGTGCTCACCGGCGGATTCGACTCCGGCTTCTCGGCCGCGCTCATGGAGAAGGACGTGCGGATCGCGACGACCCTCGCCGAGGAGCTCGGCGTCGAGGCGCCGATCGCCCACGCCGTGCTCGACCGCTGGCACGAGCTCGCGGCGGCGCTCCCCGCGGGGGCCGACCACACCGAGGTCATCAAGCCGCTCGAGGAGAGCAACGGCGTGCGCATCCGGCGCGAGAGCGCGGTGAGCGCGTGACGTCGTCGCGCGTCGCCGTCGTCACGGGCGGCGGCCGGGGCATCGGCAAGGCGACGGCCGCGCGGCTCGCCGCCGACGGGTTCCACGTCGTCGTGGTCGACATCGACCCCGCGACGGCGGAGGCGGCGGCGGACGAGATCCGTGCCGCGGGCCACGCGGCCGAGGGGATCGCGCTCGACGTGACCGACCGGGATGCCGTGTTCGCCGCCTTCGCGGGCGTCGCCGAGCGTCACGGGCGCCTCGACGCCCTCGTCAACGCCGCGATGCGCGTGCTCTACCGCCCCATTGAGGAGTTCGACGAGGACGCCGTCGACGTCGTGCTCGGGATCGGCTTCAAGGCGGTGCTCTGGACGGTGCAGGCCGCGCTCCCGGCGATGCGTGCGCAGGGATCCGGCGCGATCGTCAACTTCAGTTCGCCCGCCGCGACGCGGCCGATGCCGACGACGTCGATCTACTCGGCCGTCAAGGGCGCCGTCTCGAGCCTCACCTGGCAGCTCGCGATCGAGCTCGGCGGCGACGGCATCCGGGTCAACGGCGTCATCCCCGGCGCCGTGCCGACGGAGGGCGCCCGCGCGGTCGTCGACGAGGCGGGCTACGAGGCCCGCAAGAAGGGCAACGCCCTCGGGCGCCTCGGCACCCCCGAGGACATCGCGGCCGCCGTCTCGTTCCTCGTCTCCGACGACGCCTCGTACGTCACCGGACACCTCCTGGCGGTCGACGGCCGCCTGTTGTGACCCGCGTCCTCGGCGATGCCGACGTGCTCGCCCACGGCCTCGCCGACGAGGTCGTGCGGCTCATGCGCGACGCCCTCGCCGCGGCGCACCGCTGGGAGCTGCACGGTCCCGCGCGCACCTGGCTCGAACTCGGCGCCGCGCGGTTCGCCGTCACCGCGGGGGCGGTGCACGGCGGGGATGCCGGGTTCCGTGTCTACGGCGGCTGGGGCCCGGGCTCCGACCAGCTGACGGCGCTGTGGAATGCGGCGGGACGCCTCGACGCGGTCGTGCTCGGCTCGGCGCTCGCGTCGATGCGCACGGGCGCCCTCGGCGGCGCGGCGGTCGAGCTGCTCGCGCGGCCCGACAGCCGCCGGCTCGCCGTGATCGGCACGGGCACCGTCGCGTGGTGGCAGCTGTGGGCCTCGATCGGGAGGCGCCCCTTCGACGAGGTGCGCGTGTTCAGCCGCGATGCGGCGCGTCGGGATGCCTTCGCCGCCCGGGTCTCGGGCGAGCTCGGGGTGGCCGCGACGGCCGCCGCGTCGGCGGAGGACGCCGTGCGCGACGCCGACGTCGTGATCGTCTCGACGACGTCGCGCACCCCCGTGATCGATGCCGCGTGGCTCGCCCCGGGGGCGCACGTGTCGTCGACGGGTCCGAAGTTCCTCGGCGGGTCGGAAGTCCCGGAGGACCTCGTGGCGCGCGCCGACCTCGTCGTGAGCGACTCCCCGCAGCAGGCGCACGGCGACCGCGAGCCGTGGTTCTCGCAGCGTCCGCTCACGCACCTCGGGGCCGTCGTGGCCGGCGAGCTCGCGGCGCGGCACGGCGACGCCGACCTCACGGTCTACTGCTCGACGGGGCTCGCGGGCACCGAGGTGCTGCTCGCGCGGCACATCCTCGAGCGGGTGGAACGGGTCGCGACCGCGTGACGGACGAGCGGGTGGCGCGGGGCTCAGGCCTCGGGCGACTCGCTACGGGCGCGGGCGACGTCGGCCATGACGCTGCCGGCCTGGAGCACGTGGTCGACCGCGGCGCGGCGGGCGGCCTCGGCATCCCCGGAGGCGAGGGCCTTGCCGATGACCTCGAATTCCTCGAGCGACGCCTCGGCGCGGCCGGGGACGGTGAGGGTGAGGGCGCGCAGTTGCGACACCCGCACCTGGAGGCCCTGCACGACGTCGTCGAGCACGGGGTTGCCGCCGCCGTCGAACAGCGCCCCGTAGAACTCGCCCTGCGCCTGCAGCACCTCGCTGCTGGCGCCCTCCCGCGTGGCGGTGCGCAGGCGCTCGAGCGCGGTGCGCAGGCGCTGGTGGTGCTCGGGGCGGGCGCGCTCGCAGAACAGGCGTGCGGCGAAACCCTCGAGTTCGGCGCGCACCTCGTAGAGGTCGCGCACCTCCTCGACGCCCAGGATGCGCACCATCGTGCCGCGGCCGTTGCGCGACTCGACGAGTCCTTCGGCCTCGAGCTGGCGCAGCGCCTCGCGCACCGACGGACGGGAGGCCCCCGTGAGCTCGCACAGTTCGCGCTCGATGAGGAGCTGCCCGGGCTTGAAGTCGAGGCTCACGATGGCGGCGCGCAGGATCGACGCGATCTGGTCGCGGATCGGCGGATGGCGGGTGACCGTCATGTCCATGCGCGGGTCTTCTCCTTCGTCGTTCGGAAGACGAACACGAGTGTAGGAGTGTCAGACAGCCCGCGACGGGATTTGTGTGATGCTGCGCTCCGTCGCGCTGCCGCCGACCGCCCCCACGGGTCGTCGTCGTTGCTTGCCAGACATAAGATTGTCGGACAGCTGACGAGTCTAGTACGCGGTCGTTCCGGATGCTCGCATCCGGAACCCGCGGAGCGGCGCGTCCCGCCCGAGAGGAACCCATGCAGCTCGTCATCCGTGAACGCCGTGAAGAGTCCGACGGTGTCGTGTCCTTGCTGCTCG